>DVKJ01000032.1 GCA_018716065.1 Candidatus Pelethosoma merdigallinarum | reverse complement strand
TGGGACATAAAACACCTCTTGTCTATATAATATATCTTATGTATTCATTATCTCACAAACAAAACAAAAAGAAAAGCCTATTTTCAACAAAAAATAAACTTTTTTTTAATAACCAACTATAAAACTCGGGCTTTTTTCATAGTATCTTCCTTTCGACAATTTTATTTTATCACAAAACCATGTAAATGTGTTATAATTACATCATGGTGATCATATGAAACGAACAAAAAAAGAAGAATATCGTAAAACACGAATGGGACGGAGAAAATTAAGAAAGAGAAATCGTATCATAGGTATTAGTGTATGTCTTGGTGCGGTTGGTATTTTAACCTTTTCCGGATTTCAAATATGGCAGTGGAACTTAGATAATAAACATACCAAAGAACAAGAAAAAGAAATTGAAGAAGTAGTGAAAGTAGAAGAAGTTCCCGCAAGCGACAGTGACACCCTTGTAAACCAACCACAAGATAAAAACAACGATTATTGGAATTATATTAAATTACCTCTCATCAATGTTAATTTTGATGAATTATTAGCGAAAAACAGTGACACCGTCGCCTTCTTAAAAGTAAATGGAACCAATATTAATTATCCCGTTGTTCAATCCAACGACAATAGTTATTACTTAACTCATTCTTATAATAAAAGTAAAAATGATGCTGGATGGGTCTTCTTAGATTATCGAAATGATATTAATAATTTAAGTCAAAATACCATTATTTATGCCCATGGGCGTTGGGATACTACGATGTTTGGATCTTTAAAGAATGTCTTTAAAAACGATTGGTACAATCAAACAGACAATTACGTCGTACATTTATCTACTCCAACTTATAATAGTTTATGGCAAGTCTTTTCTGTTTATAGTATTCCAACAGAAACGTACTATTTAACAAGTAATTTTGGAACAACAGAATCTTTCCAAAACTTCTTAAATACGATTGAAGGTAGAAGTAAATGGGATTTTCATGCAGAAGTCAATACGAATGATAAAATACTTACTCTATCTACTTGTTACAATGATAAAGAAAAAGTTGTCTTACATGCAAAATTAATAAAAACACAAACAAAAAACTAAGATTTCGATCTTAGTTTTTTAGGCATTATTTACTAAAAGCTTTTTTTGCGCCGAATGCAAGAGTACATGCTCCAACCATAGCAAGTGCAACATATCCTAAAATACCATCATATGTATTTGGGTTTTCTGAAGCCACTTGATCAGGTTGCGTTTCATTCTCACCGTCACCTGGCGTTGGCGTTGGCGTTGGAGTTGGAGTAGGTTCTTCTTTTGTATCATCTACAAGTTCAACTTCTTTAGCTGGCTTGTTAGATTCATATTTTGAACTTCCATCAGGATTTAATAAAACAATTTTACCATCTCGAATAGCAAGTGTATTTACACGCTCTTCTTCATTGACAATGGTAACTTTAGTTAGATTATCGTTTTCAGCAAGATAGAATGCATTTGTTTGTGTACCAGCTTCAACTGTAAGAATTCCTTTTACAGATAAAACTGGATCATAATTCGTACTGTTCTTACCAAGTTCGATACCATTTCCACCTTCGTGTTCTCCATTATCTTTCATAGTTAAATCTCCAACTACAAGATTTCCACCATTTACTAAAATTGCTCCATAAGTACAATTTTCAATTCTTACACCATGAACATAAGCTTTTCCACCATTGAAAGCATGAACTCCATATTTCATAGCATTTTTAATCGTCATACTATATAGATTTAATGTTTTACCTTCATGAACTGTAAGGATAGAAGCATTACTACTATTTGCGCTTTTTACCATACCTGTTCCATCAATGGTATGATCGGCTCCCCATAAAGTTAAATCTGCAGTTACTTCGATAGGCCCTTTCCCTACCATTGTAATATTTTCTGTTAATTTGTATTCACCACCTGTAGTTGCCGCTTGAACTAATTCATCATAAGTGGCAATTGGTGTTGCATCTGCTTCTGACGCATGACCAACCATTGGTAATGCTAAAAGTGCAAATACAAAAGACATCATCATCATTGTTAATTTCTTTTTCATCATATTCCTCCTAAAATTTTAAAACTTTTCTTGTAAATAATTCCTTTCACATATCCTCTCCTCATCCTACTATCACTATATCACAAATTTCACCATTTCTCAATAACAGAATATGTCTTTTTTTGTCACTTGACACTTAAAAAGAATCATGACTTTCACTTAAATGCTGTTCTAGATTAGTAATACGGTAATCTTTTGATTCTAAGTACTTTACAATGCTTGGAAGTTCTTCGATGACTTGATCATTGATCGGTAGTGTAATAAGACTTCCAGCTTGAACTTGTTCTTTGATTGTTTTATAAGGATATTCTTTAATAATAATAGAAGGAAAAATCGTATAATTCTTATTTACCGCACAAAGTCCTAACGTATTTTCATTTTTTTCTTCGGTATAACAATAACTCGTTTCTTGTTTACCAATCCGTTTAATCACAGTATCTACCCATGCAAAATCCGCATCCTCATAATCTCCTCTACGACTATAATTTCCAATCGTATGTCCTTCCTCCATTAATAATAAGACCTCTTCATTATGGTTTTCTAGCCATTCACTATCGACAAAAAAAGTGAAGGATAAGTGATAACGATTAGCTAATGTTTGAATTTCTGTAATATCATCCTCTTTGGTTACCAAAAAAAGAAAACTAACTTGACGTTTTTTAGGATTTCCCCGAATCACATACTTGTCATAATGATCCTGAATACTTACTTTTGGTTTAAATTCTTCCATTAATAATAACTTTTCATCATATCGCCCATACTTACGCATCTTTTGATAACTTTTGGTCACATCCACTTCTTGCCCATTCTCACCTGGAATAATGGTATCCCCTTCGATGGTCGCATTTTCACTCTCTATTTTTTCTGATTTTGCGACTTCTTTGATCTCAATCATAATGTCATCAAATTCTTTGACTACACTGACGGTTTTTTCAGTATAGTAAAAACTAAAGGCACAAAGCGCGATAAAGCCTAAAAACTGAAAAAACTTTTTCATATCATCACCTAATTTAATATACGAAAAAGTTTTTTATTTATTCTATTTTTGTTGTTGATTTAAAGGTTCTAATTCAGGTAACATAAACTTTCCATTTTTACGAATTAAAACATCGTCAAAGTAAAGTTCTCCTCCACCGTATTCTTCTCTCTCGATTAAAACCATATCCCAATGAATACTAGAAATATTACCATTGAATGCCTCACGATAAGCACGCCCTGGTGTAAAATGAATACTTCCAATAATCTTTTCATCAAATAAGATATCACCCATTGGATGTAAGATTTTAGGATTTAATCCAATCGCAAATTCACCAATATAACGAGCTCCTTCATCACTATCAAAAATATGATTTAAAGATTGATTATCTTCATTACACGTTGCTTGTACAATTTTACCATCTTTTAAAGTTAAACTCACATTCGTGTAAATATTTCCTTGATAAGGACATGGTGTATTAAAAGTAATCGTTCCATTAACACTATCTTTTACAGGCGCGGTAAAGATTTCACCATCAGGAATATTGTATTCACCACAACAAGGAATGGCTGGAATTCCTTTAATAGAAAAAGTAATATCTGTATTTGGTGCGACAATACGAACGCGATCTGTCTTTTCCATGAGTTCCTTTAAAGGTTGAATCAAATGATTCATCTTTTGATAATCTACCGTCATCACATCCCATGCATACTTACAGAAATCAACAGTAGACATTCCAGCTTTGAAAGCCGCCGTCACAGATGGATAATTAAGTAATACCCAACGACGCTCATTAATACGAATATCGTTACTTTCCTTTAATGCTTCCCCTACTTGGGATAAAATCTTTTTATCAATATTCTTTCCGTTATAATCATTTTCAATATAACGAATCGATACAAACGCATCAAAATGATTGACATCAAATTCATTTTGTTCTTTCAATATTTGAATTCTTTTTTCTTTAGTACCTTCCATTAATAAATGATTGGTTTCTTGATCCATATATCGAACCATAGGAACTGCCCCTACTTCATAAGTCTCTTTTACCAGTTCCGTAACTAAAGGCTTTGCCTCTATACTATCACTTTTAATCAATACCGTTTCGTTTTCTTTTAAACGTAAAGAATACGTAATAATTGTTTTACTTAACTCTTTTATTTTTTCTTCCATGATATTCACCTCTTCTTTAATTTTACATACAATAGGATGAAAGGAGTTTTCATAATGAATACAAACTATGTTGATCCTAATTATATGATGATGCCGGTAGACCCTAGTGATGATCGTTTAATTGGTGGTGGATTCTTAGGTCCTTTTATCTTAGGTGGAATTACAGGAGGATTACTCGCACCATCATTTAATGGAGGATATGGTCGTCCAGGCTATTATAATAATTATAACTATTATTATCCACCTTATTATTATTCACCATATCCTGGTTATTATTACTAAAAGGTTAGATTTCTAACCTTTTTATTGAATGATTTTTAATTCAGCTTGATAAGGAAGACTTACATTACCTACTTTATCAATCGCACGAACATATAATTGTGTTTGAATAGGTCCTTTAAAAGTCATATTTTCTTTCTTTAATTCTTCCCATGTTACCCCATCGAAACTATATTGATAGTAATCAACACCACTACCACTATCTACCGAAAGAACTTCCATATATATAGGATTTTGAACCGTTGTTCCAGAAACATAAGTTCTTCCCTTTTTATTATTTTGTTTTAAAGTAACTTGAGGTGTAGAAGGTTTTCCACGATCAATATAGATATAAGCCGCTTTACTTTTTTCACTCTTATTTCCTGCTTGATCTACACTTCTAAAATAATATACTTGTTTCATATTTTTATTAAAGTAATAAGACGGATCAGCTTGTTCCCAACTAGAACCACCATCACTCGATATTTCATAGTGAGATATTGGACTACCACCTGTTTTTTTGGTTTCTATTTGAGTAATGGAAAGATCTCCACTCGTCCATTTCTTTTCTCCAGCTACTAAAGATTGATCGGTTAAAGCAGAAGACGATAAGACAAAAGTTGGTGCTTGTAACGTAGATTGATCAATACGAATCCAATAACCAGAAGTAGAATCACTTCGATTACCAGCCATATCAACACTTCTAAAATAATACATTTGATTTTGATATTCTTCAAAATACATACGACGATCTATCTTTTTAAAGTGTACCTGATCTTTTGAATATTCATAGTAATCAATCGAACTATCTTGATCTTTACTATTTAACAATACATAAACATCTTGATTCGTCCAATTTCCATCGTATTTCTTTCCACGCCAACCACTTAATAATAATTGAACTTCCGGTACTTCTGGCTTCTCTAAATCAATAGTCGTTATATTTTCTTTCCAAATCTCACTAGTATTCCCAAACATATCACGAATCTGAATAGAAACTACACCATTCTCTAAAATTTCTTTCGTATTTTCCTTTTGCCAAGTTTGACCACCATCAAAAGAATATTCAACATTATTACCTAAATATTTAGTTTTAGAAACTGTTAATTTTGTACCTTTGTTTTGAACTTTAGTTGGATTACCCTCTACTTTTAAAATCACTGGATCATTTGTTTCTTTCACCTGAACCGTAACAACTAAAGCCGTAATATTGCCATATTGATCCTTTGCTAGATAAGTAATGGTACCTTTACCTTCAATATGACTAACCGTACTCGTTACTTCTAAATCCACTTCTTCTCCACTATTATCCGTTACTTGTACATCAAAAGGCTCTAACGCATCTAAAGATAAAGGTTGAATATAAGTAAAACTTTTCGTTTTCCCATTTACGCGAATCACAGGTGGCTCGGTATCAACAATTTGAATTGGTAATTTCTTCGTTGTCTTTATATTCCTTTTTTTATCTAATACTCGATATTCTAAATCATATTTTTTACCTACTTTATCTGTATCTAATTCCGTTAACAATTTACCCTCTAAGTAAGGTCCAGACACCGATAATTTCTCACCTAAAATATCTTTAGCCCCAGCTTCTACAAATTCATAATCAGAACCCACTTCGATCTTTTTCTTTACTTTTCCTTTAAAAGTAATTTTAGGCGCATATTCTTGATTTACAATCGAACAAGACTCTTCTGTATAAGTATAAGAATAATCTTTCCCCTTTGGTTTTGTCACAATACAACCATTCATGATCTCATCATTTCGAGGATCGATCATCTCACTAGATTCAATCATATTTTCTTTGGCCAAATCATCAATCGTTAAAAATCTCGCATCTTTTTCATCTTCTGGTAATTCTTCAGTATGTTTTAAATAATAATCTTTCGCACTCTTCTCTAAAATAGACACTTGTGTCTTATATAGTTCATCTTTCGAAGTATCTAAGACATCTAACACTTTAGGAATCGTATATACCGTAAGCATGACTGCCGCCACTGTCATAACCATAAGTTCAACAAGTGTAAAACCTTTCTTATTCATAGTATCATACCTTTCTTTACTATTATAACTAAAATTTTTAAAAGTAACAATACAACATAAAAAAACTAGACAATTACTTGTCTAGAATTTATTATTTTAAGATAAAAGGATCGCTTTGACTTCCTGAACCACTTATAATTTCAACATTTTCTTTTAGATATAAAGCAGGAACAACATACGGTATAGCACCATTTTTTACTGCTCTCCAAAGTTCATCAGATGTGGCTTTTGTAGTAAATTTAGATAACGATGGGCTTACACCTTCTGTATAAGTTGCCAAGGCATTATTACTAACATCTGCTAAAGGTGTCAGAATCCATGTATATACCGCAGTTGTATATTGTGTTAAATAAGAAAGTAAATGATCCTCCATATTACCTGCTTTCATATTTAAATATTCTTGACCACCTGAATATAAATAATCTGAAACATATAAAAGACCAATATTTTGTATAATAAATGTTGGATTGCCTGGATAAGCATTATTGCTTCTTTCGATTACATAATATTCACTAGCTGTTAAATCGTTATAATTACTAGTAGTTGGTCCACCTAAATACCATGTTTCTTGAGCAATCATATTTCTCGAATTAGTATCAATACTATTATAATAAGCTCCATTTAAATATCTTTTTATAGTTGAATTGTTCCAATTATTAGTACCATTCATATCCCATTGTATCATATCAATGCAAGAATAATCATAATAGCACACTTCACTTGCAATTGTCTCACCACTGGCAGTTAATATTACTGGTAGTCGTTGTTTCTTTACAATTTTAACTTTATTATTTAAAACACCAATGATTCTCCATAACTCATTATTAAAAGTCACATAATTATTGGGATTTTCTCCATAGTACCTTACATCTCCATTATTATCAATATATAACTCATTAGGTTTGGTGCTTACCATATCTTTGATCGTAGAAGCAGCACCTGGCTTTTTAGTAATAGTACTGGTTTCTGATATATTTAAGTTCTGATGAAAAGACGCATAAGTTACTGTCATTACAAATGTTAAGCATATAGTAGAAATGATGATGAGTGTTTTGGCTCGTTTTTGTTTTCTCCTACTTGTCAATCTCCTTTTTCTCATGGATACCACTCACTCTCTTTTATGAATTATTTTCCTATTCTCTTTTATTGTACAAAAAAAAGAAGAGAAATATCAATATCAGATACCCCCCCCCATGTATACTTTTTGCAAAAAAAGACTCAAATTTTGAGTCCTTTATTTAGCTTCTTCCACAACTCTGGTTTCACGAATAACGGTTACTTTGATTGTTCCAGGATATTGCATCGTTTCTTCGATTTTATTCTTAATCTCACGAGCAATTTTATGACTTGTTAAATCATCAACTTCATCTGGTTTAACAATGACACGTAATTCACGTCCTGCTTGAACCGCATATGTTTTTTCTACGCCTTCGATTTCGTTTCCAATATTTTCTAAATCTTGAAGACGTTTAATATAGTTTTCTAAAGAGTCATTTCTAGCACCTGGACGTGACGCGCTTAAAGCATCGGCAATGGCAACGATTTCCGCAATAACAGAAGTTGCACCAGTATCACCATGGTGAGATGCGA
Source organism: Candidatus Pelethosoma merdigallinarum (assembly GCA_018716065.1). Classification (GTDB taxonomy): domain Bacteria; phylum Bacillota_I; class Bacilli_A; order RF39; family UBA660; genus Pelethosoma; species Pelethosoma merdigallinarum. The sequence continues at coordinate 5,569 of DVKJ01000032.1, read as the reverse complement.
TGGCATTGACAACAATTTCTTGTTCGTGATACTTCTCAGCAATTTTAACACCAATTTCAACATGACTTCCTTCCATTTCATGATCGATTGATTTTCCAATATCATGAAGAAGTCCAGCACGTTTTGCGAGAGCAACATTTTCTCCTACTTCCGCAGCCATAATTCCGGATAGATGAGCAACTTCAAGAGAATGTTGTAATGCATTTTGTCCATAACTAGTACGGAAATGAAGTTTTCCAATCAATTCTACTAATTCAGGATCCATTTTTGTAATTCCTAATTCAAATAAAGCAGATTGTCCATATTCTAATAGTTTTGCTTTCATTTCTTTAGAAGTTTTTTCATAAACTTCCTCAATTCTTGTTGGATGAATACGTCCATCTTTAATTAAAGTTTCTAGTGTCACACGAGCGATCTCTCTTCGATAAGGATCAAAACTAGAAAGAACGAGGGCTTCTGGTGTATCGTCAATAATTAAATCAACACCCGTAACGGCTTCAATGGTACGAATATTTCTTCCCTCACGACCAATGATTCTTCCTTTCATTTCATCGTTTGGTAATGTTACTACTGTAACCGTTTGTTCACTAGCAACATCAGCAGCGTACTTTTGCATGGTATTCATCAAAAGTGATTTTGCTTTACGATCAGCTTCTAATTTTGCTTCGGCTTCTTGATCTTTAATATAAGCCGCTATTTCTAAACTCATCATTTCTTCTACTTTTTTCATCACTAATGAGCGAGCTTCGTTCTTTGAATATCCAGCAATTTTTTCTAATAAATCAATTTGTTCTTTTTTAATGTCTTCCACTTTACTCATTTCATCTTGTAATTCTTTTTGTTTATTAATTATATTATTTTCTTTTTCTTCTAACATTTCTTCACGATTTTGTAAGGTCGCATCACGACGATCCATATTACTTTCACGTGTCAATAAACGTTCTTCGGATTCACGAATCTCATTTTTCTTTTCTTTTACTTCACGATCCGTGTCCATTTTAATTTTATGAGCTTCTTCTTTTGCTTCTAAAACTTGATCTCTTTTAATTTTTTCAGCTTCTTTACGAGCTTTCTCTAACATTTTTTCTATTTTTGAAGAAGTACTACCTTCTCGCATATAATTAATAACCGCTAGGATAATAATCCCAACAAAGATTCCAATCACAACTAGTAAAATGGAGAATATTAAGTTTTCCATATATACCTCCATCTATATTAAAGTAAAAATTAATTCACTCTATTCTTATTTTAATGTCATTTTTAGAATAAGTCAAGTAAAAGACCATATGAAAAAAAATCTTCCGAAGAAGATTTATAAACTCTTTGGTGACCTGTACGAGATTTGAACTCGTGAATGCATGCGTGAAAGGCATGTGTGTTAAACCGCTTCACCAACAGGCCAAAATTAAATGGCGCCTCTTGTAGGACTTGAACCTACGACCCCCTGATTAACAGTCAGATGCTCTAACCAACTGAGCTAAAGAGGCATCATAAATGGTGGGCCTGAATGGACTTGAACCATCGACCTCACGCTTATCAGGCGTGCGCTCTAACCAGCTGAGCTACAAGCCCATTTATAACGACGACTATTAAAGTATATCGTATTTTTGAACATTTGACAATACTTTTTTCACAATTTTTACATTTTTTAAAACATTTCTGTTCAAAAGCAATTTTATTATACCATATTCTATGTTTCTTTCCAACTATTTTTTCACTAATTTATTATTTTTTCCATCTTTAAAAATTAGATTTCTGTCTTTTAAAATATAATACTCTAATCATGTTCTATCTTATAGTCATCGCCTTTTTGTTGACAAAAAAAACGCTAACTGCGTTTTTTATGACGTAATATCCATTTATAAATTTCCATTAAGAATAGAATACTTAAAGATAGAATAAACAAAATAAACATATCTTTCATAGGTACTGTATTGGCTTGTAATAAATGTGATAGAATTGGTACATTCATGATGATAATTTGTAAAATAATAGCGGATACAATACTAAAGATTACAAAATTGTTTTTATGAATTTTCTTTGAGAAAATAGAATTCACTTCACTACGACAATTTAAGACATGCATATTTTGAATAAATACCATTAAAACTAAAATGTGTCCACGTGCGTCCATTTCATTCATTCCAAGATGATTTAATAAATAAACCCAAACACTAAATACTAAAATGGAAATTCCTATACCAGATACTAATGTTTCCATAATAAAGGATTTATTAAAGATGGATTCGTCCGTTTTTCTAGGTGGAAGATCCATGATATCATCTTCTGCTGGTTCAAAAGAAAGAGCTAAGTCTTGTAAACCACTAGTGATAATGTTAATCCATAATAATTGAATCGCAACAAGTGGCATTGGAAAATTAAATAAGACAGAGAACATAAAGAATAGTACTTCAGCTAGACCACTAGATAGTAACATATAACTTACTTTACGAATATTACTATAAGCACTTCTTCCTTCTTTAACTCCTGTTACAATGGATGAAAAATCGTCATTAACAATAATCATGGAAGCCGTTTCTTTTGCTACATCTGTTCCACTACCCATAGATATTCCAATATTCGCGCTTCTAATCGCTGGGGCGTCATTTACACCGTCTCCTGTTACGGCAACAAACTCACCCATACGTTTATAAGATTCTACAATTTTTAATTTTTCTAAAGGAGTTACTCTCGTAAATACATGTTTTTGTTTAATAAACTGATCGAATTCTTTTTCCCCTTTTTCTAAATAAAGTCCAACTTCTTTTCCCGTCGTTACCTCATCCATAGAGGTAACTAAATTTAATTCTTGCGCAATATGAAAAGCTGTTAGAGGATGATCTCCTGTAATCATCGCTACTTTAATTCCCGCTTTGTGACACTCTTGAATCGATGTTTTTGCGTCCTCACGAATCGGGTCAATAAAGCCAACCAGTCCGAGGAAGGTTAAGTTTTGAATATCCGTTCCTTTTCTTTTAGCAAGGGCAATCACACGATATCCATTTTTCGCTAAATATTCATTTTGTTGTTGTAATTTTTGAACATCTAAAGGAAGTTTACCATTCGGTGTTTTCATGGTGTTACAAAAGTTTAAAATGACTTCAAACGAACCTTTTACCGTTACAAATTCCTCTTCCTTTTCACGATAATATACCGCAGAGTATTTATTCGCTGATTCATAAGGAATTTGTTTGGTAATCACTTGCGGATCCACCTCTACTTTTCCTTTTAAAGCGAAAGCCAAAAAGGCAACATCAATCGAATCCCCATGATGAATCCAATTACCATCTTTTTTGAAAAGACGTCCTTCATTATTTAAAGCTCCAACATAAGCAATTTCTTGAATACTATTTTGTTCATTACCCTTCGTTACGGTAACGGAACCTTCATCATTATAGCCTACGCCATCAATTTGAACCATCGTATCATCAGGAAATAAAACCATCTTAGCCGTTTGTTCATTGACTGTTAAAGTTCCCGTTTTATCCGTCGCAATGACCGTACAACTTCCTAAACTCTCTACCGAATTTAAACGTTTTACAATGACATTTTTCTTTGCCATGCGATTGGATCCAATCGTTAAAGCCATGGTTAAAGCAAGGGGTAAGCCTTCTGGCATAGACGCAACTGAAAGTGCAATAACAGATAGTAATACTTCATTAGTTGGTAACCCTTTACTAAATAATAATATAGCAAGTAAAATAGCAATAGCGACAACCGCAATACTAATTTGTTTTGAAAAGGTTTCCATTCTTATGGTTAAAGGAGACTTAGATTCTTTCGTGGTGGTAACCGTGTGATGAATATGGCCAATTTCCGTATCTAAAGCAGTTGCGACAACTACACATTCCGCACGTCCTACTAAAACCGAAGTTCCTGCGAATACCATATTTTTTCGTTCAGCAAGATAAGTGCCTTCTGGTAATACACCAACTTCTTTTTCCGCACCAATACTTTCTCCTGTTAATACAGATTCATCTACAGTTAAATTACTAGATGATAAAATGACCATATCGGCACTAATTTTATTTCCAGATTCTAGTAATACAACATCGCCTACGACTAATTCACTCGCTTCTTTTTCAACAACTTTTCCGTCACGACGTACACGAACTTTTACTTTGATCATTTGAATTAAACTTTCGGCCGATTTATCCGCTTTCCAAGCTTGATATGTTCCCATTGCTAGATCAGCAAGAATCACGACAAAAATGGCGAAAGCATCCACAACTTCCCCAACAATAAAAGAAAAAACAGTACTAATAGAAAGCAATATCACAATTGGATCTAAAAATTGATGAAGAAATATTACTCCTACAGAATCTCTTTTTTGCCTAGGTAATACATTCTCTCCGTTTTCTTGTAATCGTTTATGAGCCTCTTCTTCCGTTAATCCTTGATTGGTTGATTTACATAGTTCTAATACTTTTTCTTTTGTATAGGTATACCATTTCATATAAAAATCCTCTCTATTATGTATAACAGTATCATAACACACAAAAAAAAGAATGACAATCATCCTCCACAAGAATTGACGAAATTAGACTTTTATTTTGTGTTTTCATAACTTGATTCTACATACGTTATAATTTCTTGATCCGTAAGTGTATCATCCAGTACCACTGTCATCCAATGTTTTTTATTCATGTGATACGCAGGATAACACCCCTCATTCATTAATAACATTTCCCTTTCCGCAAGATCGATTTTCACATTTAAAACTTCAACCATTCCCTGACGTTCCTTATTTAATCGTTCATAAGGAATATTCATAATTAGTCCATACCATTTTTGATTTTCAGAATGTCTAAAGATTCCGTCACTAGGTGTACGTTCCCAAAGAAATTCAGGCACTGTACCATATTTTTCATTTATGAATTGAGTCATACGATTTGCTTGTTCTGACACAAAATATTTAGAAATAAAACAAGAATCAGCGATGTTTTGTAAGATCTTTTGATACTCTTCGCGTACTTGCATAACAAACGCTCCACGGGCACTTTTAACACGAATATTAGAGTACTCATCCCCTGTTTCTGTATCATAAACTTTACCAGAAACAGAGCCATCGGAATGAATATGAATATGTGCTTCAAAATCATCATTCATAAACGTAGTACGATAATCATACTCAGAATCTTTTAAAACAAAACCAAAGGAAACTAAACTTTCCCAATTCACTTTCTTTCTTTGAAAAATCTCATCTTCTAACGTCATCTTTATCACCTATTCAGTATCAATCAACAATCATTATTTATTACTTTTATGAAATAGCAAATCATAATACTTGTATAATTTTTGAATCGTATTTTCTAGATAATAATAATACATAATATAGCATATTAGCATAACAAAACTTATTAAAGTAATCATGAAATAAGCAATATCATTTCTAGCAAAATATAAGCTAAATAAAGTAATAAAAGCAAAAGTAATCGTTATGATTAGATGGACTAATCGTTCGTGTTGATAATTTTTAATTTTTATATAGTGATACTGTAACTCTTTATCGCTAATTGTCTTTTTTCCTTCACTTATTTTTTTTAATTCTTCACAATAATTTTTTAAA
>DVKJ01000031.1 GCA_018716065.1 Candidatus Pelethosoma merdigallinarum | reverse complement strand
AAAGAAAGAAAAGAAAGAAGAAGATTATTTTATTTTTGAGTGTATTTATCGTTTTCTTTTTTACCATTGCTTATGCTGGATTAAAAGAAACAAATCATATTGAAGGTAGTACCCAAATTAGTGGTTATCACATCGATTTTGATTATACAGGATCCGTACAAGAATTTGTTGTTCCCACAAGTGGATTTTATAAAATAGAGTGTTGGGGTGCGAGTGGTGGACATTGTTTTCAACACGCTGCTGGTGGTGGCTCTAGTTTTATATCTGGTTATGAAGGTTGTGATGCAATAGATGAATCTTCTAGTGAAACTCATATAATCCATACAGGCAAACCCAATCATTATTCTGGAAAAATATTTACGAACAGTCAAATGATTGATGGTGCAAGTTCTATGCCTAATCCTAGAGGAAATGGAACAATTTTTGGAAATGAAGGGAATGGATATGTGAGAATTACTTTTCTATCCGAATAAATACATGTTTGTTTTCTTGCTAAAATTATGAATTTATAGTATAATCTTGGTGGTATTTTGATACAATGAAAGAGGAGGTTATCCTATATGTTAGAACGTTTACAAGCGATCGAAAAGCGTTATTTAGAAATTGATAAAGAATTAATGGATCCAGAGATTGTTACTAATATTAAAAAAACATTAGAACTAAATAAAGAACAATCTCAATTAAGAGATGCTTATCAAGCATATCAAGAATATAAAAAATTAATGAGTGATATTGAAGAGAGTAAAGAAATGGTAAAGGATCCTGAAATTGGCGAATTTGCCCGCGAAGAACTTCACCAACAAGAGGATCGTCTTCAAGAATTAGAAAAAGAAATTGAAGTGATTTTATTACCTAAAGATCCGAATGATGGAAAAAATGTTATTGTAGAAATCCGTGGAGCTGCTGGTGGAGATGAAGGAAACATTTTTGCTGGAGATTTATTTCGCATGTATACCAAATACGCAGAACGTCAAGGATGGCGTTATGAAATTGTCGATGCGGTGGATAGTGAAGCTGGTGGATATTCCCAAATTGAATTTATGATTAAAGGGGATAGTGTATATTCCAAATTAAAATATGAAAGTGGTGCGCATCGTGTACAGCGTGTACCAGAAACGGAAACTCAGGGACGTGTTCATACTTCAACCGCGACGGTTCTTGTGATGCCAGAGGCAGAAGAAGTAGATGTTGAATTAAATCCAAATGATCTTCGTATTGATATTTATCGAAGTGGAGGACATGGTGGACAAGGAGTTAATACAACCGATAGTGCGGTTCGTATTACCCATTTGCCAACGGGATTAGTTGCTCAATGTCAAAATGAACGAAGTCAAATTCAAAATAAAGAGAAGTGTATGCAGATCTTACGTGCAAGACTTTATGAATATGAGTTACGTAAACATGAAGAAGCAATTGGAAATGAACGAAAGAATAAGATTGGTAGTGGAGATCGTAGTGAAAAGATACGTACTTATAATTATCCACAAAATCGTGTTACAGATCACCGAATTGGATTTACCACTAAACAATTAGATCGTGTGATGGATGGAGCTTTAGATGAAATAATTGAAGCTTTAATTCATGAAGATCAACAACGAAAATTGAAAGGTGAACAATAGTGAATACGAAAAATTATATTCAAACATCTTTAATATGTCCAGAATGTGGTAACGAAACAAAGATTTTTCGAAGAAAAGGGAAAAAAAGAGAATTTTTTCATCATAAAGATTTATATTGCCCAGTATGTAAACAAATTACCAAACAAATTGAAATACACGATAAAAAAATTGCTGTATTTCAATTGATGACAAAATCCAGATTAACAGACGAAGAGAAAAAAGTGTATGACTATTTAACTTGTGAGCCTAAAAAGGTAATGAAAAAAACTCTTTAATTGAGGTATATGACAGATTTAGAATATATAAAAAAATATGGTAATCCAGCAGAATATGAAGAAAATTTGAAACGATTGGAGAATGGAGAACCGGTTCAATATATTGTCGGGGATGTCAATTTTTATGGTTTAATTTTTAAAGTGGATGAAAGGGTTTTAATTCCTAGGTTTGAAACAGAAGAGTTAATTGAAAAAACACTAAAGTATTTGGATAAAGATAAAGCATTAAAAATTATTGATTTAGGTACTGGTAGTGGTTGTGTCGCGATTACTTTAAAGAAATTTCTGCCAGATTCAGAGGTAACAGCCTATGATGTATCTCATGAAGCTTTAGAAGTCGCACAGGAAAACGCGAAAATGAATCATGTTGATATTCATTTTAAAAATAGAAGTATGGAAAACATTCATGGAAATTATGATTTAATTATTAGTAACCCACCTTATATTGCGTATGATGAACAAATTGAAGAAGTGGTTCAAAAGAATGAACCTCATCAAGCTTTATATGCTCCTGAACAGGGGTTATATTACTATCGAAAAATATTAGAACAAGCTAAAAACATATTAAATAATGAGGGCTTAATCGCTTTTGAAATTGGGGAAACACAAAGTGAGGCAATTTTGTCTCTTGCTCATCAACTTCTTCCTACATCAATTAGTTGGGTTGAACAAGATTTACAAGGGCTCGATCGATTTGTTTTTATCAAGAAGGTTTTTTAATTAAAATGTCAAGTGCAACTTTTGTGAATTTGTAAGTACTTTGTATTAGGCATTAACAATGTTTTGTATGTTTAAAATTTTTCGTAACAATTTTTCGTCTTTAATTTCATCTTTCAGTGCTTC
>DVKJ01000030.1 GCA_018716065.1 Candidatus Pelethosoma merdigallinarum | reverse complement strand
ATTATATACTTGATACATATAAACAGCCACCTTTATTTATTCTTATAATTTGATTTTATCAAATTCGGCTGTTTATATCAAATATGAGAGGAAAAGTGACTTAGAGAATATCTTGGTCATTTTTTTCATAACGAAAAACTGTCCGGTTATAAGTGTTGTTGAGTAAAAAATATCAAATGAATGTTTCATATTAAGAATTATTGTGATAAAATAATATTGGAGGAATAAAGGAATGAAAAAGAAAAATATTTTAATTATTGTTGCTATTGTGATTATTATTGCTCTTGTTGGGGGATTGGTATGGTACTTTATGAGAGAAGATGCGGAAACTAAGGTTAAGCATCAACAAGTAGAAAACGTATATCAAGGAGTAGAATCTAGTAAATGTACAAATATAGACTATATTACTGAAAATAAAAATAGTGATGATTTAAGTGATGAAAGTATTAGTTATTTATTACTTAATAATCTAAAAAAAGAAAAGAAATTAAATGATTCTATTTCTGTGAAAGATTTAGAGGATGCCTCAAAGAATGTATTTGGTAAAGTTCTTTTACCAGAAGAAATGAATGCGTATTTGTTTGATGGATATACTTATACATTAAATGGGGAAGAAGTTACTAGAGAAAAAAGTGAATGCCCAACCAGAGAATATGTAACTAAACTTTATGGATATAGTAGTAACGAAGAAGAGTTAGAAGTTGATGTTCGTGTTGGATATGTAGAAAATGATACATTGTATGACATGAATGGAAAAGAACTTGGAGATTATTCTTCTGAGACTGTGAAAGAATTATTAGATCAAAGTACGTTACAAGTATATCGTTATGCGAGAACAAATGATTCATTCCACTTGACAAGTGTGGATGTAAAGTAAGAAAGATGTTTGGTGTTATACCAAATATCTTTTTTAGGGATGAATAATGTAAAGAAAGATGATGAAAAAAAGTTCGAAAATTGTAAGGTGGATGTGAAAATATTGTAAAATAAAAAGAAAATAAGAAAAATGTATTTTCTTTTTATTTAAAATGCGATATACTTAACGTATAGTAGGTGATCATATGAACGGTAAAGTAATGATTCAAAATAAAGCTTATGAAATTGTAAGAGTTGAATCTAATGGAATTAATGTTGTGTTAAGAGATGAAATTGGAAAAGAATTTGCATCCAATGGAGGAGCGATTCTATTAAAAATATATACGGATGCGGTTATGGAACGTATGGATACGTTTGAAAATGTTGCAGATATGAGAAATCAGATTTCTGATGTTCCAACCTTTTTAGAGAAAAATCTTGCGTATCAAAAAATGAAACAATTATTGCCTACGTTAATTCTACCAGCACACGTAGTGGAACAACGTAGTGCAGAGTTATGCAAAGAATTAGAAAAACGTATTGTGATTTTTCCAGAAGTTTCTGAAGAACCACAAACAGAAATTCAAAAAGTAGAGGAAAAGCCTGTTATTGATGAAAAGGTAGAAAAAGAAGAAGATACAGTGGAATTTATTCCCATTCGTGATGTAAATCCAATGTTAATTAATCATGATCAAAAATTAATTCGCTCTTACTTAATGGATCGTTATCCAGAATACGAAGTTAATGAGGAATTTACGATTGCTCGTAATCCAAGATATGAGGATGATACTTATTATTTATCTATTAATGATAGTGGAGAACCTCAAATGATTTCAACAAAACGCAATTTAAAAGAGGAAATTGCAAATACACCAGCTTTAACAGAAGCAGAAATTCTAGCTTTAGAAAACATGTCTATTAATGAACTTCGTGAAGAACGTAAAAAAACGTCTAATTTATTAAAAGTAAATAAAATTAATGAAATTATTGCCGCTCGTAAGATGGGATCTGAATTTGATGAAACTGTTGTTGTCGATCAAGATTTCTTTGAAAAAATGAAAGCTTCAAAAGCACAGTATGCATTTGGATTTGTTAGTAATTTAACAATTTCATTCTTAGTAGGAGTATTTGGTGGAGTTGTTCTAATGGTTGTAGGAAACGCCATCGCATCTATTTTATAATGATTGTTTATTGTTATCCTAAGTGTAGCACTTGTAAAAAAGCGTTACAATGGTTAGATGATCATCACATAACTTATCAAAAACGCCATATTGTAGAAGAGTGTCCTACTGCCCAAGAATTGACAGAATGGATTCATCAAAGTGGTCGTGCCGCAAAGACGTTTTTTAATACCAGTGGTCAAATGTATAAAGCTTTACAATTAAAAGATAAATTACCAACGATGAGTGAAGAGGAACAAATAAAGTTACTGGCTAGTAATGGAATGTTAATCAAACGTCCATTAGTAGTGAGTGATCAAATTTTAAGTGGTTTTAAAATAAAAGAATGGGAAGGATTGAAATAACAATCCTTTTTTCTGTGAGAGGAGAAGTATATGAAGTTAAAAGAAATTAATCAACCGTTATTGGAATGGTTTTATCAAAATCAAAGAAATATGCCTTGGAGGGATCATCCGAGCTTTTACTATGTATGGGTTAGTGAAATTATGTTGCAACAAACACGAGTGGATACTGTAATCCCTTATTTTGAACGTTTTGTAGAACAATTACCAACCATAGAGTCTCTTGCTCAAGCAGATGAAGATGTATTGTTAAAGTTATGGGAGGGTTTGGGATATTATAATCGTGTACGGAATCTACAAATCGCTGCAAAACAAATTATGGAAGAATATCAAGGAACTCCACCTTCGTCTTATGATGATTTAATTAAATTAAAGGGAATTGGTGAGTATACTGCTGGTGCGATTTTATCGATTGTTTATAATCAAAAGAAAGCAGCTGTCGATGGAAATGTTTTACGGGTATTATCAAGAGTACTAGGGGACTCTTCTGATATTACCTCGTTAACGACAAAGAAAAGAATGAAAGAATTAATTGAACAAAATATGCCAGATGATGCTCGAGGATTTACACAAAGTTTAATGGAACTAGGCGCACTTATTTGTATTCCGAATGGAAAACCGAAGTGTGAAAGTTGCCCTATTCGTTCCTTTTGTAAAGCTTATCAAACAAATACTATCTCTCAGTTTCCTGTAAAGAAAGCTTCTAAAAAAAGAAGTATTGAGAAGAGAACGGTATTACTTATTTTATATCAGGATAAAATTTTATTAGAAAAGAGAACAAATTCTGGATTATTAAAGGGTTTATATGAATATCCTAGTATAGAAGGACATTTCACTAAAAATGAGATGAAGTATTATTTAGATGAATTAGGGTTATATGCACCTGAAATGAAGAAAATTGTTTCTGCGAAACATATTTTCTCTCATAAGGAGTGGCATTTACAAGGTTATGTTGTTCCTTTGATTGATACTGCTTTGGGTATAAATAAACATTTAAAAGAAGGAATTTGGGCATCTATAGAAGAGATCCATCAAGTTTATTCTATTCCAAAAGCCTATCAAACATATACAAATTGGCTGGATGAATACTTTCAATAGTATCAATTTTTATTTATAAATGGTTTTAAACGTGTTAGGTGTTTGTAAAGTTTTGATATAAAAGATTTTTTAGTTCACAAAAACTTGTTTTAAGCTTTGTTTTTAAACGATTTTTAGATAACCTCTAAGGGGTATTTATAATTTGACAAAATTCGCTTTTTATGGTAGAATCATAGTAACATCAAAGAAAAAAACAAACATTTACAAAAAACTTATTATTTATAGCTTGACAAAAACAAATGTTTGTGCTAGAATACGACACTAATCAAGGGGGAATTGTTATGAAAAAGACACTCGGAATTATATTGTTGATGGCAACTATGTTGTTTACTTTTATGCCAAGCGTTTATGCGAAGGGGCCATCATCTATTAGAACAGGACATTATGGACTTCAAGAAGGGTATGTAGCTAACTACCATTGGAATAAACATAAACTTACTAATGGTGAATATGTTTACTGTATGGATATTACTCGTCTTGCTCCAGAGAATCGTACCTTAACTTATTTAGGTGAGTTAGATGCTGGATATGCTTATCTCTTAGCAAATGGATATTCACGTAAATCATTTACTGGAAATAGCGATTATGACTATTATATTACACAAGGTGCAATATATTGGTACATTGATCGTATTAATGGTTTAAGTGATAGTAAATCTGGTCAATTATCAAAATCATTTAAAACAACAGGTAAGGATTCACATAATCTTCGTCCTCATATGAAGAACTTATTAAATCAAGCTTTAAAAGTTCGTAATGAAGGATATGTAACACCAACAGGATCATTGAGTGTAAGTACTGGTAAATTAAGTTTAAGTTCAGATAAAACCTACTTTATTTCTAGTCCTATCACTTTATCTACAAAAACAGGAACTCTTTCAAGTATTAAGTCATTAAATGTTAAATTAGAAGGAGCTCCATCTGGATCTAAATTAGTGGATAAGAATGGAAATACAAAAACAAGCTTTAGATCTGGAGATGTCTTCTATGTTAAAGTACCAAAATCAAGCTTATCTTCATTAACTGCTAGTATGAGTGTTGTATTAACCGGTACAGGAGTGACGCAAAGAGCAGCTCGTTATGATACTGGAAATAGTAAATACCAACGATTAGCTAAATATTATGAAGAGTCAAATTCATTCTCAAGTAAGTTAAACTTTAGTTTATCAACAACGAAAACAACAATTAGTAAAATTGATATTACAACGAAGAAAGAACTTCCAGGAGCGACTATGGTTGTTAAAGACTCTAATGGTAAAGTAGTAGACCAATGGGTTTCAGGAACGACACCACATGTTATTGAAGGATTACCAGCAGGTAAATACACATTAACAGAAACAATCGCTCCAGACGGATATGTTCGTGCAGAAACTATTACTTTTGAAGTAAAAGATGGTCAAGCAACGACTGTAACAATGAAAGATGATTATACAAAATTAAAAATTAGTAAAAAAGATATTACTACAGAAGAAGAACTTCCAGGAGCTCACTTAGTAATTAAGAATGCCGATGGAAAAGTTATCGATGAATGGGTTTCTACGGAAGAAGAACACTACATTGAAAAAATTAAACCAGGCGTATATACATTAGAAGAAACAATCGCGCCAGATGGTTACATCAGAGCAGAAACAATTGAATTCGAAGTAAAAGAAACTGGCGATGTTCAAACGGTAACCATGTTAGATGATTATACAAAAGTAGAAATCAGTAAACAAGATGTTACTACAAAAAAAGAATTAGCAGGGGCACAATTAAGAATCTTAGATGAAGAAGGAAATACCATTAAACAATGGATTTCTACAGAAGAACCGATGTATTTAGAAAAACTAAAAGTCGGAAAATATAAATTGGTTGAGGAAGTTGCTCCGGAAGGATACGTCTTAGCTCGTGAAGCTTTAGAATTTGAAGTATTAGAAACTGGAGATAAACAAACCGTGGTTATGTTTAATACACCACTTACTCCAACACCAGATACAGCATTCCATGTTTCTACAATGCTTTATATCGCAGCCGCATTAATTGGTTGTGCAGGAATTGGTATGGTATATTGGAATGCAAAGAAACGCGCATAAAGAATTAAAAAAGAGAAGCCAATATATCTACATTGGTTTCCTTTTCGTTCTTATTGCTTTCTTCATTGGAACGTTGGATTATTGGGATACTAAGAAAATTCATGCTTGGGATTCGGTAAATACAAAATTATTCTTTGAACAACATCCTGAAGATAAAGAAGTATTAGAGGAACAAATAGTTCAAGTTTCAGAAGAAGAATTACCTGAAAATACGACAGAAAGTACCAATTCCGAACCAACTGTTGCCAATTATTATGTTGGTTATTTAGAAATACCTAAGATCAACTTGAAACGAGGATTTGCCGCATTTGGTTCTCCTTATAACAATGTTGATAAAAATGTTACTATTTTACCTACTAGTGTTTATCCAGATGTAGAATTAGGAAACTTTATTCTTGCTGGACACTCTGGTCAAGGATCACTTGCTTTCTTCAATGATTTATATAAATTAAAGCATGGAGATCAAGCAATTGTATATTATAAAAATGTAAAATATACTTATGAAATCGTAGATATTTATCAACAAGATAAAACAGGTGTTATTTCCATTTATCGTGATTACAGCAAAAACACATTAACACTTGTTACATGTACGAATAATACAAAAGACAAACAAACTGTTTATATTGCTAATTTAGTAAATAAACAAGCATATTAAAAGAGTAAAGGAGGTGGTCATATGGCACCTATGAGTTTTGGACAAAAGATTAGTAAATTCATTTCTGTGTTTGATACAACAACCATTTTACTTGCACTACTTGCTGTTGTACTAATCTCTGTAATGTTTTTACTAAGTGAAGGAAAAACACGTAAGTATAGCTATATGATTTATGGAATTGTTTTAGTGGTGATTGGAGCTGTGTTCCATGATTCCCTATTCCCATTAATCGATATGTTTATTGAACGTTTATTCTATTTATTCTATTTTCCAACGGGTGCGATTTATATGATCACCTTAGTTACTAGTCATATCATCTTTATGATCACACTAGGAAATAAGAAATTAGAAAAAACAACCAAAAGAATTAATTTCTTAGGTTTTGGATTGATGCAAATACTATGTATTAACATCTTACGTTATCTGTCCATTTCTGATATTGATTTAACGAATGAATTAAATTTCGTTCAAAACCAAACCATGATTGGTATATTAGAACTTAGTATGATTGTATTCGTTGTATGGATGGGTGTTCTAGCATTTACAACGGTAGTTCGTTGTATTACAACTCATGTATTATTAGCGAAAGAATATGAAGCATTAGAACCAGAAGTAAAAGAAGAAAAAGAAGTTGTTCTTCCAGATTTCAAACCAGTTTTTGCTCATATTGCTAATAAAGCAAAAGATATGAAGAAACAAAAAGAAGTGGCACCTATGCCAG
Source organism: Candidatus Pelethosoma merdigallinarum (assembly GCA_018716065.1). Lineage (GTDB taxonomy): Bacteria > Bacillota_I > Bacilli_A > RF39 > UBA660 > Pelethosoma > Pelethosoma merdigallinarum. Next base: position 10,053 of record DVKJ01000030.1, on the reverse strand, counting down.
AACCTGTAGCTGCAATTACAGTAGAACCACAACCAGAACCAGTCATTGTAGAAAAAACTCCAGTAATTCCAGTTATAGAACCAGAAGTAGTCGAACCAGAACCAAAGATGAATCAAGCTTTATTAGATCGTTTATTAGCACCACAACCAGAAGTTACACCTACTACAGTAGAAGTAGAACAACCAGTCAAACCAGAACCTGTATATGTTCAACCTAAATGGAATGAAGCTGTAGTACAAGCAATGAATATTCCTACGGAACCTATCTATAACGATGTAGAAGAAACTTTCCACAATCGTATTGAAGAAACCGTAGAAGAAACAATTGATATTCCTAATATGGATGTAAAGAGTGAAGTTAAAAAACAAGCTCCAAAAAATCCAGCTATGGACTTATGTCAAATGTTACTTCGTAAGGAAACAGACGATCATCACAGCTTAGAAGATTACTTAGAACTTAAAAAATATTTAGTAGCTCAAAAATAATGAGCTACTTTTTTTACCATATAAATGGATATTATTTATTTGCGTAAATTCTATCTGTAAAAAAGCGTAAATATTAAAAAAGTTGAAATATATTACTTTTAAGAAATTCGTAAGAATTCTTTTACCAATTTCTTAAATTGTCTAAACAGATTTTATGTATCTTTAAAAATATCTTCTCAGAATTCTTAAAAGTGCTGTTTGATCCTTGATTTTGAATGTGTTATAGTGTTTTTGGAAAGGAGAAAAATGAATATAATATCTATAGATAAGAATTTTAAAATGTGATTTGCGAGTCTATATCTTATTAAAATTCTTAAGGTGCTTTTTATATTCCATATAAAAATTAGAAGAAAATGTAACTTTTGTAAAGGGATGTCAGGAGTGATAAGCTATACTGTTGAGGTATTGGTTGGGTTTTAGAAAAGGAATTTTAAATGATGATTCTTACTGCATCATATTTGCTTAAACATGTAGATGTATAACGTTTTTGTTTGGGGTACAAAACTTTTTATGCAATCTTTAAACATATTAAGTAGTACTTTTTATAATTTGTTTTAATTTTAAATATCGTCAATAAAATATAAACATGGAAATGTGTTTAATGAAGAAAACTTTACAATTTGCATATTATGATTATGTAATGTTTTGAATTAGCAACATGTTTATTTCTGATCCTTCTATTAGATTGAATTTGTTAGCTAGAATAATTATGAATTATGGTGTATAATATACTAAAGAGGTGGAAAAATGAAAATAAAGAATTCTACAATAACCTTTTGGTTTCAAAAGCAAAACAATCCTAAAGTTTATGTTGATAAACTTAATAGCATTTTAAAAGAACATTTTTTTGAATTTAACATTTTAGCTGTTCCTGCCAATATTGATCCGGTTATTCCTAGATTGACCGCAGTGTCTAATTCAGATCATAGTAATATTCAAATCTCATTAATTAATGCGAAATTATTAACAAATTTTGACGATCATTATTCTGAAAATATAGATTTATGCATCGACTATTTAAAAAACAGAGCATTAAAATTATATGAAGCTTTAATGAGTTGCAATATTAATATTGTGTACTCTGCTATATTCATTAATTTGGAAGAAAGAGATGATTATGCGGTTGAAAAAATAAGGACTCATTTTTTGAAAATGGATGAGAATAAAAAAATTAATGAAATTGGAATTAGGTTGACAGATATTGTAGACGATAAATTTTATAGAATTGTTAGCTTTAATAATTCAAAGCAAGTTAAAATTGAAAAGGTTTTCAAAGGGGATAATGACGAAATTATTTTTCCATTAATCTCTTTGAATGATGCTAGTGAAATAGAAAATTATTTAAATGTTTCTTTAGAATTTAATGATAGATTGTTATTTAATTTAGATTCTAATTATAGTACAAATGAAGATGAATTAGTGAAGTTGTTTGATTTAATAACGGAGCAACTACGTAAAGAAATGCAAAGATTTCGATAGTAATTAAAGGAGGTAAGTTATGTATATAAATATGCAAAATACCTACTATGATTATAATAATCAAACTGTATCATACATAGAAGTTGTTTCATCAAATGTTTCTAGCGACGGAACTTTCAAAGATTTAAACGATATGTTTGAAAAATTGTCTTTTAATATAAAAATAGAGTCAGATAAAAAAAGAATTTTTGAATTATATAAAGACTGTATTTATTTTGGTGAAGAGGAAAGTAAAAAGTTATCGGATTATATAAAAAAATTGAGTATAAAGGAAAAAGAGAATATATTTGATTACTATGATTAAAGAGTTTATTGAATTTACGTCAGATTTATTTCCTTCAATTTCTCCTTACACAAAAGAAAATGTTAATAAGGCGATTGAACAATTTGATTATGACAATTTAGAGTGGTTTAGACCTCGACCAATAAGTTATTTATCTCAAGGTGATATTATAACAAAATTACCATTTACTTTTATTGACGAAAATGGAGATAAGGATACAATTTTAACAAAAGGGATTATCTTATCCAATACTTGTGATATTGATCATGATGATTATATTATTATAGCTCCTTTAATAGAATATGATAGTATTCTTAATGAAAATCAGAAAAGGATAGTAAAATCTAATAAATATTATGATAAAATGTGTTTTACTAATAGTCAATTAGATGGTTATTTTATTGATTTTACAAGATCAACTACATTTAACAGAAAGTTACTTTTACGTTTATTAAAGGAAAAAACTAATGTGGAATATTCTTTAAATCAATATGGATATTATTTGTTGCTAACAAAATTAACGATATATTTTATGAGACCAGAAGACCAAGATACAAATAAAATTAGAGAAACCGGAAACATCATTGTTTATTCATAGTTTTTTTGTTGTAACATTCAATTCTCTATTTCAAATTTGATACGAAGAAATTCGTATCTTTTTTTAATTCTTTGAATAAAATGACAAAAATCTCATCATGATAGTCATAGAATAAACATGAAAGGGTGAGATTATGTTTGGAGAATTTAATGAAGAAGCACGTAAAGTAATGGTCGGTGCGAAGAAAATAATGAGTGAATTAAAACATCCTTATGTAGGGAGTGAACATTTAGTATTATCCTTATTAAAAAATTATGAGCCAATGGTTAAAAAGTTACAGGAATATCAATTAGATTATGATCGTTTTTATCATGAAATTATTGAAGTGATTGGGATAGGAACAAAAGAAACTCCTTGGTTTTTATATACACCTTTATTAAAAAGAGTATTAGAGAACGCGATGAGGGATAGTAAAGAGAATAATCAAGGAATTGTAACTCCTGAACATCTTTTCTCTAGTCTTTTAGAAGAAGGAGAGGGTGTGGCGATACGTATACTGTTGGGGATGAATATTGATATTGATGAATTGTATGATGAATTTTCTTATAAAATTGTATCTCATAATAAAACCAAGGATGGTAAAAAATTACTATTAGAAGAATTAGGAATTGATTTAACAGAAAAAGCTACGAAGATGGAACTGGATCCTGTGGTGGGGCGTAATGAAGAATTAAATCGTATGATTGAGATTTTATGCCGTCGTACGAAAAATAATCCGATTTTAATTGGCTCTGCAGGAGTAGGGAAAACGGCGATTGTGGAAGAGTTAAGTCGTAGAATTGCTTATGGAGAAGTTCCTTTGGCTTTAAAGAATAAACGGATTATTTCTTTGGATATGGCTACGACAGTTGCTGGAACAAAATATCGCGGTGAATTTGAAGATCGTATGCGAAAGATTTTAAAAGAAATTGAGGAACATGATGATATTATTCTTTTTATTGATGAAATTCACACCTTAGTTGGTGCGGGAGGTGCGGAAGGAGCGATTGATGCGTCCAATATCTTTAAACCTGCTTTATCTCGTAATAAACTACGTTGTATTGGCGCAACAACGACGGAAGAGTATAAAAAGTTTATTGAACAAGATGGGGCCTTAGAACGTCGTTTTCAAAAGTTATATATCGATATTCCAAGTCATCATACAGTAAGAGAAATTTTATTAAAATTAAAACCTATTTATGAGAAGTATCACAATGTCACAATATCGAATGAGATTATTGATACCATTATTGAGTTAAGTGAACGATACATTTATGATCGAAATCAACCAGATAAGGCAATTGATGTTTTAGATGAGGTATGTGCGCGTGCTAGTTTAAAAGAAAGTAAAAATATGAAACGGTATCGTAAGTTAAATCAAGAGTTACAAAAAGTAATGAAACGCAAAAAAGAAGCTATTATTCACGATGAATTTGATAAGGCGTATCAACAAAAAACAAAAGAAAATGAAATGTTGGATGAAATCAATCGTTTAGAGATGGAATTTTACAAACAAGAGAAAAGAAAAGTCGTTACGAAAGAAGATGTGGCAGAAATTATTCATTTAAAGACGAAAATACCTGTTTATGAATTGTTGCAAAATCGAGAAGAAATTATGGAACACATGAAAGAAGAAATTGAAAATAAAATCGTGGGTCAGATCAAAGCCAAACAAGAGGTATTAAACATTGCTCGTCGCATTAAATTAGGTTTTTGTGATGATCGTTGTTATTCCTTTCTCTTTTGTGGCCCAAGTGGGGTAGGAAAGACAGAATTATCAAAAATATTTGGCGAGTTATTAGTAGGGCATGATAATGTAATTCGCTTAGATATGAGTGAATTTTCAGAAGCCCATAGTATTAGTAAATTTGTCGGTGCGCCTCCAGGTTATGTTGGTTATCAGGATCACCATCACATTTTAGAAGAACTTCGTAATAAACCTTATTCAGTTCTTTTATTGGACGAAATTGAAAAAGCTCATCCTTCTATTATTCATTTATTATTTCAAATGTTAGAAGAAGGAAAAGTAAAAGATTCCAATGGGATGATGGTTCATCTTAACCATGCGATTATGATTATGACTTCTAATGTAGGTTTTCATGAGAGTAATATTGGGTTTGGTGAACTTTCGGAAAATAATGTTTTAACACGATTAAAAGAAGAGTTTAGTGTTCCTTTTATTAATCGTATTGATAATATTATTGCTTTCCATTCTTTAACCAAAGAAGAAATAACGGAATTGATTCATCGTAAATTAAAACAACTTCAAGATAAGTATCAAGATAAAAAGATTATGATTGAATACGGAGATGATCTAGTAGAAGAAATCTTGCAAGCTTCTCATTATACAGATTTTGGAGCCAGACGACTAGATAAGATTATGAAAGATGAAGTGGAAGAACAGGTGATTGATGCTTTCTTACGTAATCAATCACAGATAAAGATTACAAATTTAAAGAAAACCACACCAATTTAATTATTTCCCAACTTGAAAAATAATTTCCCAAAGTGTTACTTTTTTGTTTCAAATTGGGAAATATATGATATAATATAGCTTAAGGTGATGGTATGGCAACTTTAAAAGAAGTCCAAGCGTGTTTATATGAAAATCCGCATTTGACGGAAGAAGTAAAAGAAAGCATGGATATTTTAATTCAAATTTTCAACAAGAAGTTACCAGAAGTTGATTTAACAAATCTAATGAATAATTTAAAGACATTAGATTTTGAAGCAACATCCAAATTTGTTTCTAATATTCCTCTTTATTATGATGATAAGCGTAATAAACTAGTGATTGTCAAAAGTGAGTTAGAAAAAGATTATGATGCGAAATATTTACTGATGGTCGCAGTAATCGATATGATGTCAAGACGAGGTGAAGATTATGCATAATATAGCAGCTCCTGGAATTGCAAAAGCACTTGTGGGAAATGAAGGAAAGAATCCTTTTGAACCACAAGAGGTCATCGCACAAGAAATCATAACGATTGTTGGACCTGATTCAGTAGAAGTATCAAAACTTTGTACAGAAGCAAACACTTTATATATGCAGCTAGGTAATTTAATTTCACCGGATCTTTTAAAATCACTGGTTACGAAAGTAAATTATACACTAAAAGGTCAAGCTGGTTTAAAAGAAGTATATGATATGTTAGAGGAAATTAAAAAGGCACAAGTTCAAGAAAATAAGGTAGAAAAAACTCGTTAGTATGAGTTTTTTTTCTTGGTTTATAATAATTATATAGGTGAATATGATTGTAATAATTGCCATTTTATAGTAGAATGTTACATGTGGAAGGTGAAAATATGTTAAATATACAAACCGATTCGAGAAAGATTAGACCAGGGGACACTTTTGTCGCAGTACGTTGTGAAGTAAACGATGGTCATAAATATATTGAAAGTGCGATTGAAAAGGGGGCGACAAAAATTGTGGTGGAACATCAGGATAAAGATTATGGGGTAGAAACGCTTGTTGTTCCAGATACGAGAAAATATATTACCGAATACTTGCACACTCATTATCACTCTTATCTCTCTGAGATGAATTTAATTGGTATAACAGGAACTAACGGAAAAACGACGACAGCTTATTTAATTTATGAAGCATTTAACAAATTAGGAATTAAATGTGGATACATTGGAACGATTGGTTTCTATTTAAAAGAAAAAGTGATGAGTTTACCTAATACCAGTGTAGATATTTGTGATACTTATGATTTGATTATGAGAGCTTATGATCAAGGATATCGCACGCTAGTGATGGAAGTCAGTAGCCATGCTTTAGCGAATCATCGTTTAGAGGGCATTGATTATCAGATGACTTTATTTACTAATTTAACAGAAGATCATTTAGATTTTCATAAAACAATGGAAAATTATGCGAAGGCAAAGCAACAATTATTTAAACAATTACGTCCTCATGGATGTGCGATTATAAATGGAGATGATGATTATAAAGAATATTTCATCTTAGATCAAAATCAAACGATTCGTTATGGATTTGCTAAAAATTGTGATTATCAAATTGTAAAATATCAAATGAATAATGTTCAAACGGTATTTACTTATTGTCATTTAGGTCAGGAAAATATGGTTTGTATTAAAATGCTTGGGAAATATAATATTTATAATGCTTTGTTGGCCATTGTTGTTTTAAAAGAAAACGGAATAACAGATGAACAAATTTCTGAAGTATTCAAAACGCTTTCTTGTCCACCAGGCAGAATGGATACAGTAGTGTTTGGAACTAATAGTATTATTGTTGATTATGCTCATACACCAGATGCGTTACAAAAGATTATTGAAACGGTTCGTCCGATTACAAAAGGACATTTATATACGGTTTTTGGTTGTACGGGAGATCGTGAAAGAAAGAAAAGACCTATCATGTCGAAAATTGCGACAACATTATCGGATTATGTCATAATGACAAGTGATGATCCTCATAATGAAGATATGAGTCAAATTATCAATGATATGACGCAAGGACTAGAACAAAAAAATTATGAGGTTATCGTTGATCGTGGAGATGCGATTGAAAAAGGAATTAGTTTATTAGAAGAAAATGATACTCTATTAGTACTTGGAAAAGGACATGAAGAAGTCATTATCGTAGGAAATCGTCGTATTCCTTTTAACGATAAAGAATTTATTCAAAAATGTGTTCAAAAAAGAGCGATTAATAATTAGAAAATCACCATTCTAAAATAGATTCATAGTCTATGATAGAAGGTGATTTTTTATGTTGAGGACAAATTCTAAATGTGTATCTCCGGGCGATATATTTGTAGCTCTTCGTGGAGTTGATCATGATGGGCATGATTATATTGAAGATGCGATTCAAAGAGGAGCAAGTAAAATCATCGCTGAATACGGGTTATATTCTGTCGATACCTTTATTGTTAAAGATACACATGCTTATTTAGTAGAAGAACTGGATCGTCTGTATCGTGACGAATTAAAAGATTTAACGATGATTGGTGTAACAGGTACCAATGGGAAAACCACTACTTGTTCTTTATTTCGTCAAGCCGTAGAGCAATTGGGACAACATTGTGCGAGTATCGGAACGATTGGTTTTTATACAGATCATTTTGTACGACCTTTATCTAATACAACACCAGATGTGTTAGATATTTATGAAATGTTATTAGAAAGTAAAAAAGCGGGATGTAAATATGTGATTATGGAAGTTAGTAGTCATGCACTTTACTACCACCGTATTGGAAAGTTATTGTTTGATGCGGCTATTTTTACCAATTTAACGGAAGATCATTTAGATTTTCATAAAAATATGGAAGAATATGCAAAAGTGAAACAACAATTGTTTTATCATTTAAAACCAAATGGAAAAGCCATTGTAAATCAAGATGATCCTTTCCATTCAACCTTTTTATTGAAGCAAAATCAAAACATAACGTATGGAATGGAAAAAGATCAGGTAGATTATTGGATTCATGATATTATGGTTACCAATGAAGGAACAACCTTCTCTTTGAATGAAGGGTCGTATAATATGTCTTTGCTTGGGAATTATAATGTATATAATATAACCACTGTTTTAATATTGGCAGAGCTTTTCTTTCAACAAAAAATAGATACAACCAAACTATTTCCACCAATTGGTCGTTTAGAACAGATTCAAAATCAAGGAAGAACAATTATTGTTGATTATGCACATACACCCGATGCGGTAAAGAAAGTGTTACAAACTACCCAACAAATTGCACAAGGCCATATTATCACGGTTATCGGTTGTGGGGGAGGACGGGATCGAAAGAAAAGATGTCTCATGGGAGAGATTGCCAATCGTCTGAGTGATCACTGTATTTTTACCAGTGATAATCCAAGAAATGAAGATCCCATGGAAATTTTAAAGGATATGACCCAAAATATTTCTCTAGAACATGTTGAAATTATTGAAAATCGAAAAGAAGCTATTCAGAAAGGGTTACAAATATGTAAAAAAAATGATATACTGTTAGTACTAGGAAAAGGACATGAAAACTATCAACAGATAGGAAATGTCAAATATGAATTTAATGATAAAAAAGTAATTGAAGAATTATTATAGGAGGAAACTATGTTAATTTTAGCCAAAGCTATGTTGGCCATGATGATCGGGTTCGTAACTTCGGTCATCGCTGGTCTCATATTTATACCATTTTTAAAAAAATTAAATGTAAAACAAAATGTAAGTATTTTTTTGAGAGGACGTCATAAAGAGAAGAATGGGACTCCAACCATGGGAGGATTAATTTTTATTATACCGACCATTTTATCCGTTCTGATCTTACTTTTGATGGGAAAAATTGATTTCTCAGAAAATCTATTTATCGTGATGTTTGTCTTTATCGCTTATGCGGTACTCGGATTTATTGATGATTATCTAAGTATTAAACGTCATAATAATGAAGGATTAACGGAAATACAAAAACTATGTGGTCAATTAGTCATTGCCTTAATCTTTTTCTACATCTTTTTAAAGAGTGGATCTCAACCAGTTTTAGATATTCATACTTTAAATATTAGTATTGATATGGGATGGTTCTACGGTGTGTTCTTGCTATTTGTCTTAGTCGCAAGTAGTAATGCGGTTAATTTAACCGATGGACTAGATGGATTAGCCGGAGGACTTAGTGCGATTGCCTTTCTCGCCTTTGCACTAATCTCTTGGAATGCACAGTGGGTAGATGGAACACAAGATATCGCTATTTTCTGTTTTGTTCTTGTAGGTTCACTTTTAGGATTCTTACTATATAATACTCATCCGGCTAAAGTATTTATGGGAGATACCGGATCGTTATCTTTAGGGGCAACCCTTGCTTCTATTGCAATTATTACGGGACATGAATTAACTTTAATCATTGTTGCCGGAGTATTTATTATTGAAACACTAGTATGTATTATTCAAATGACTTCAATTTTCTTAACGGGAAAAAAAGTCTTCTTGATGGCTCCTTTACATCATCATTTCGAAAAGCTTGGATGGGATGAAAGAGACATTGTAAAACTTTTTTGGACAGTTGGAATGTTACTCAGTATGGCCGCAATTGCCTTTGGTGTTTGGATTTAAAGAGGGTTACCTCTTTTTAATTTTTTAATTAAAATGTCAAGTGCAACTTTTGTGAATTTGTAAGTACTTTGTATTAGGCATTAACAATGTTTTGTATGTTTAAAATTTTTCGTAACAATTTTTCGTCTTTAATTTCATCTTTCAGTGCTTC
>DVKJ01000029.1 GCA_018716065.1 Candidatus Pelethosoma merdigallinarum | reverse complement strand
GGAGTTGGTGTACTACTTGCATCTTGCACAAAATTAATTTTTAATGTTAAGTCTTTATTCGTATTTGGAATGCTCGTTGATGCACTACTCCAATCTACCTTTACCTTAAACACTTTAGATTCTTTCGCTGGTAGCTTATCATTTACTGCGATATCTGAAATACTAAACGTAATATCTGTTGGGGCGGCTTGATTGGCCTCATCAATCCCACTAATACTCTCTACCATCGCATCAATCGTTCCTCGATTCTCTACCGTAATTAAATACTCTCCTTTTGAGCCTGGCTTTTTAAGATCAATGGTGAAAGTAGCGGTAGTGGAATCTGTGATTTGCTTATTTACGGTTGTTGCTCCATTCATCGTTCCTTCTTGGATATCCGTAAATAAAATATTGAAATCCGATGCGATTCCTCCGGTACCGTTAATAGTTAAGGTTTGACTTAGTACGGCATATCCTACAGCTAAACCTATAATCACCGCACATAATGTTCCAATGATTATTCTCTGTTTTTGTCTCGTTCGCATAGTATCCTCCTACTCTTATTTAATCATATAAGAAAAAGATCAAAAAGTCAATATCGAATACCCCCCCCCGTATGTTCGTTTGCAATTTGTTAATATAAAGTGACGATATGCACTTTATTTTGTTACGTTTATGGAAAAGAGAGGTATGGATTAGTTTTTTTACACTATTTGACAGTATTATAGTACATTTCTTTATTTAGAACAATCGATTCGACAAAAAATACTAAAAAAAGAAGATTATTCATCCTCTTCTTCATAGTCTTCAAGTGCTTTGATAAGATCTTCTTTCTTCATTTTACCATAGTTTGTAATACCACGTTCTTTTGCCATTTCTTTTAGATCTTCTAAACTTAGATCCGATAAAGTCATTGGTTTTACTTCATCTTCTTTTGGTTGTTCTTCATTTGGCATATGACCATGTTCGACTAAATATTCAATTTGTTCTTTGGTAATGGTTTCATATTTTAATAACGTGTTGGCGATTAAGTCTAATAAATCAAGATTTTCTTTAATAATTTTCTTTGTTACTTCGTAGCACTCGTTAATAATTTTACGTTGTTCTTGGTCAATTTCAAAAGCAACTTGGCTTGAGAAATTACGACTCTTATTGTAATCACGACCTAAGAATACACTTGATTCTTGATGTTCAAATTGAACAGGTCCTAAATCACTCATTCCATATTCGGTTACCATACTACGGGCAATTTTCGTGGCTTTTTCAAAGTCATTATGTGCACCGGTTGTGATTTCACCAAATACAGTTTCTTCAGCGACACGTCCAGCTAGTAAACCACTAATGGTTTCTAATAACTCAGTTTTAGTTGAAAGATAAGTTTCTTCTTTTGGTAACATTAAGTTATATCCACCAGCGTTACCACGTGGAATAATCGTGATTTTTTGAACTTCATTGGCTCCACTTAAGCGAAGTCCTAATACAGCGTGTCCAGCTTCGTGATAAGCAACCACTTTCTTTTCATGTTCCGTATATTTATGAGATTTTTTAGCAGGTCCCATAATGACACGGTCATGAGCTTCATCTAATTCTTCCATACTGATAGCTGCTTTATTACGACGTACAGCAAGCAGTGCGGCTTCATTTAGTAAGTTCTCTAAGTCTGCACCACTAAATCCAACGGTACGAGCAGCAATATTAGATAAGGTAATGTTATCTTCAAAGATTTTATTACGGGCATGAACAGCTAAGATTTCTTCACGTCCTTTTTTATCTGGAAGATTTACGGTTACCTGACGGTCAAAACGTCCTGGACGTAATAAGGCTGGGTCTAAAACATCTGGGCGATTCGTTGCGGCAATGATGATAATTCCTTCATTCGCACCAAATCCATCCATTTCAGTTAATAATTGGTTTAAGGTTTGTTCACGTTCATCGTGTCCTCCACCAATTCCACTTCCACGTTGACGTCCAACTGCATCAATTTCATCGATAAAGATTAAACATGGAGCATTGTGTTTTGCTTGTTTGAACATATCACGAACACGGCTGGCTCCGACACCAACGAATAATTCTACGAAATCAGATCCACTGATAAAATAGAATGGTACGTTCGCTTCTCCCGCAACGGCTTTAGCAAGTAATGTTTTACCAGTTCCTGGAGGACCTACTAATAAGACCCCTTTTGGAATACGAGCTCCTAAACGTTGGAATTTCTTTGGCTCTTTTAAGAAGTCAATTAATTCTTGAACTTCCTCTTTTTCTTCATCTAATCCTGCGACATCTTTGAATGTTACTTTATTACTATCAGGATTTAATTTGGCACGACTCTTTCCAAAATCCATTGATTTGTTGGCAGATCCCATTTGTCTTGTAATCAAGAAGAATGCACCTCCAATGATAATAACCATTGGCAATACATTCATTAAAAATAATAAGAATGTACTAGATTCTGGATCTGGAGCAGTATCCATTTTAAAATCATATTTCTTTTGAAGATCTAATAACTCTCCCATGACATCATTGGATAATGGTACACGTAAGAAGAATGTTTCACTCTCATTATACCCCTCGGCGATTCCACGTAATTCATAGACACTCGCTCTACTCTTTGGTACAATTTGAATTTCTGTAATATCTCCTTTACTAGCCATATCCATAAATTCATCATATGTTAATACATTTACTTTTTGATTTAAACTATCAAATAAGAACAAGACACCTACAATAAATAGGGCAAGAAAAACATATGGTAAGAAATTTCTTTTCATTTGCTTACGATTCATTTTTTGCCTCCTTCTAATGATACTTAAGTATTATATCATACTTTTTCTCTTTTGTTTTATCAAATTTAGACTTTTTTAAACCTGGCAACCAAACAATTTTTCCTTTAGCGTCACAAACGATTGGCCAAGTATCTCGTAGGGAAATAGGGATCTTTTCATCGATGAAAATATCTTTGATTTTTTTTGTTCCAGATAATCCTTTTACTTCCATACGATCCCCTCTTTTTCGACTGCGAACAAAGAGTGGTAATTGGATCTCTTTTGTAGATAGATAACAAATAAAGTTATCTGTCTCTTTGGAATGGGAAATCTTTTCTATTTTTTTGCCATTCGGTAGTAATACTTCATCTCCCAATACATAATCATACGGATCATTTGTGAAATTTTCATGAGTAATTTGTGCTTGATCATAATTTCGATATAAATGATAATGATTTGGAAGATCTAAGGTTCCATTCGACTTTGTGGAACACAATAAATTATCTATCGCATCGATATGACGTTGATTTAATGCAGAAACTTCTTCTCCATAAATATCTAATAACCACTGTTCAAGAATTTTTTTACGAATAAGAGATGTTTGGTTTTGATATTCTAATACCTTGATGTAACAATCATGTACAATATTCTCATAAATCTCATGAACTTGTTTTTGAACATATAATTCATATTCTTCTAATAAAGAACTAAATTCATTGAACTTTTCAATTACATTTGGATTTTCTTTTTTTAAGAAAGGCAGAACAACTTTACGATAACGATTTCTCGTATAAGTATCTTTCATATTTGTTTGATCAATCACATAAGGGATTTGATGTTTTTGTACGTACGCTAATAAATCCTCTTTTGATTGGTGTAACAAAGGTCGAACCAGTGTATATTCCTTTCTTTTTTCCAATGGGCTAAAAGCGTGATACCCATGCATGGTTGATCCTCGAGTAAGACGCATCAAAATCGTTTCCATTAAATCATCCCCATGATGAGCCGTAAAAAGGTATGAAGCGTGATACTTTTTAACTACCGTTTCAAAAAATTCATAACGTCTGTGATGAGCTTCATCATGAAAGTTCTTGTTTCCCCAATCCTCAATTTTTAAATATTCAAATAAGATATGACGTTCTTCACAATATTTTTTTACAAAGATAGCTTCATCTTCACTCTCTTTTCGTTTACTATGATTTACATGCGCACAGACTAAAGTAAAAGGATATTTTTTTTGAAACTGATAAAGCATATGAAGAAGAGCCATAGAATCAGGTCCTCCACTCACGGCGACAACAATCGTGTCTTTTTCTTTTAAAGATATTTCTTTTAAAAGAGTTTCAACATTCTTCATTTCTACCACTTAATTTCTTCCATTCCATTTTCTTTTAAAAAGGCATTAATTCTAGAAAATGGTTTACTTCCGAAAAAACCACGATTTGCAGATAGACCTGATGGATGAACCGATTCAATAATTTTATGTCTAGGATTGGTAATTAAACTTTTTTTACTACGAGCATAATTTCCCCATAAAACAAATACAACTGGTTTTTCACGTTCATTTAAAAGTTCGATCGTACGATCTGTAAAACGTTCCCATCCTTTCCCTTGATGAGCAAGAGGATGTCCGGCTTCTACTGTCATAATAGAGTTTAACATGAGTACTCCTTGACGGGCCCAATCACTGAGATTATTGTTGGTTCTTCGGATTCCTAAATCATCATACAATTCTTTGAAAATATTATTTAAAGAAGAAGGTCGTTTATCAATTAAAACAGAAAAAGAAAGACCATGAGCTTGGTTAGGACCGTGATACGGATCTTGACCTAAAATCACGACTTTGACATCGTCATAATCGGTATAACGATAAGCATTAAAAATATCCGCATAGGGAGGATATATCGTTTTTGTTTTATATTCACTTTTTACAAAAGTTCCTAATTCTCTAAAATAGTCTTTTTTCATTTCATCTTGTAAAACAAGATCCCATTTCTTATTAATCATAATACATTACCTCATGTCCATTTTATCATACTTTTCTTTGTTTATTAAGGGTAATCTCATTTTTTACATCATCTTTTAATTCATATAAAGCATAAACATTAATAATTGCTAGAATAGCTACCATAATATCTACGATTTTCCAGAGTATAGTGGAAGACATCATCGCACCTATAAATAAAATCAATAAGGTAATCATTTTCAAAATCGTTAGGTGAATAGGAGTTGTTTTTGGAATCATATATTTTAAGCTTGATTCACCATAATAATATCCAGTTAAAATCGTCGAAAAAGAAAACAATAAAATACTAATAAAAATGAAATAATTTCCAAAAGATCCTAAAAAGTGCGTAAAAGCATGTTGGGTTAATTCAATTCCATTCATATCCATAAAATTAACTTCTACATAATTAGAACATAAAATAACCAAAGCGGTGGAAGTACAAATTAAAAACATCGTAATATAAACACCAATGACTTGAATATAACCTAAAGAGATGGAATCATCAGAATTAGTAATCGAAGAAGCGATACTTCCAGTTCCTAGGCCTGCTTCCATCGCAAAGATACCTCGTTGAATACCAATCATAATCATAGGGATAAACCCTCCTAAAAATGATTTTATGGTAAAGGCATTCGTCATAATACTACCTAGAATAGATGGAATTTGTTTCCAAGAAAGAATCAAAATATAAAGAGATACACTGACAAAGAACAAAGTCATAAAAGGTACCAGTTTATTGGTCATAGAAGAAATACGTTCGACACCACCAAAAATAATCAATGCGGTTAAAATCACTAAAATAAGTCCCACTAGAAAAGATGGGAAGTGATTAATCATATTTAGTGATTTTGTAATGGTATTTGCTTGAATACCAATAAATCCTCCTACGTACGCAATTAAAATAAAAAGTGCATAAATAAAACCTAATTTGGGTTTTGATAGACCATTCTTTATATAATACATTGGTCCACCTTTATATACCTTTTTAAAATCTTTTTCTTTATATAGATTTCCTAATACGGTTTCTGCAAAAGTATGAATCGCACATAAGAGCGTAATCATCCACATCCAAAATATAGTGCCTGGACCTCCATAATAAATGGCTAAAGCTACTCCGGCTAAACTTCCTACACCAATACGCCCAGCTAAAACCATCATTAGTGTTCCCATCGCACTAATTCCCTCACCACTATTCTTTTTAAATAGAGCTTGGAACATCTTTTTAAATTGAAACTGTGGTCCCCGAAATAAAGCGGTAAAGAGAAAACCACAACCTATAATCATAAAAGAAGCAAGGCCCCATAATAACTTATTAACACTTTCCAACATAAATGATCACCGCGCTCATTATATCCAAAAGAATCTTCTAAATTTGTCAAAAAAAAGAACAAAATTCTTTGTTCAAATTTTAAAATTCATCACTCATTAAAAAATCAAGCAAATTTATATGTTTAATACCATTTTGTGAATAATCTTCTTGATCTAAAGAAATTACATATTTTGGATAATGATCTGAAATTGTTTTAAACACACCAAATTCTCTCTCGATCACTTCAGGACTATTTAATCCATAAGAAACCTGTATATATTTTGTATTTCCATCCTTTTTGGTTACAAAATCAATTTTACCACTCTTTGTCTTACCAATATATACTTCGTAACCACGAACTTTCAATTCATTATACACAACATTTTCTAAAATCAAAAAATTTTTAAAACTTGTATTATTGTGTTTTATTTGAGCAATTCCTAAATCTGTGACATAATATTTATTTAATGTTTTAAGAACTGCTTTGCCATGAACATCATAACGATAAACCCTTTGTAAAATTAAAGCTTTACATAAAGCGGAAACATAAGTATACAATGTTTCAGTAGAAATTTTACGGTTTTCTTTTTCCAAATATTTAATAACATTTTCTGAAGAAAATTTTCTCCCTGTTGTATCAATTAGATACTGTAAAAGAAGGTCAAAAAGAGTTGTATCTTGCAATTTAAGTCTTTTCACAATATCCCTTAAAATGATAGAATCAAATACACTATATAAATAATTTTTGATATCTGTTTCATTAGAAAATTCACAACGGTTAGGCAATCCACCCCACCTAGCATAATTCCAAAAACTATCTTCATCATAAGGATCTTTTTCCGTTAAAGCAATAAACTCCTTATAAGATAAAGGATATATATGAAATAAAACATATCTTCCTGATAAAACAGTAGATAATTCATCCGATAATAGTTTACTATTAGATCCAGTTATAAAAATACTGATATTTTTTAAAGAAGCACGTAAAGAATTAACTACATATTCAAAACGATTGACATTTTGAATTTCATCCAAAAAAATGTAATACATGTTCTGATCCGTTATTTTACTTTTAATATAAACATTTAATTTTTTATAATCTCTCAATTCTTCAAATTCTATAAATTCAAAATTTATATTAATGATATGGTTATCATCAACGCCTTCCTCTTTAATTTCTTCTATAATCTGATTTAGAATTACTGATTTTCCGCATCTCCTTATTCCAACTAAAATTTTAACCAAATCAGAATGATAAAAACCTCTAATTTGGGACAAGTAAAGTTCTCTTTTTAACATGAAAATCACCTCTATTCATATTATATAGTTTATTCTATCATTTGTAAAGTTATTTTGTTTAAACAAAATAACTTTGTTTTTTTTGACATTTATTTTGTTAAAACAAAATAAGTCTATCGACGATGAGGGCGTTTCGTTCTTTTCAATAGACTTCTTTCTTCGTCTGTTAAAGGATATAATTGACAAAATCGTTGATGTTCTCTTGTATAATATGGATTATCCTTAATTGATTCATAATAGGCAATAATTTCTTTTCGTGAGACTTCTTTTATAATCTCAATATCTGTACTAGCATATAGGTTATCGTATCCATAATAATCATCGTCAAAAGAAACAATTTCACCAAAGCCATGAACCAAACAAATACGAGGTTCTTGCTCTTTAAATTGATAACGCAAGGTATCTTCTAAGCGTAGGGCAAAGTGAAAACCTGAAGATTTCGCTTGAATGGATGAAATGTGATACTGTTTACCAATTTCAAATTGAAAATCATTGTAACCTTTTAAATCTTCAGAAAACAATTTATATCCATATACTTCTTTTATATTTCCATTCTCATCATAAATTATTTTTCCTTGCACAATTCATTACTCATTTCTATAAATTCTTCTAGTGTAATATTTTCTGCACGCACACTTAAATCCTGATCATACTTTTTTAATACTCTTTCTACAACTTCTAAATTATAACTTTTTAAATTATTACGTAATGTCTTTCTTTTTTGTTTAAAACTATCACGTACTAATTGAAAGAAATATTCTTCATTTTGAGCAGTTAATACTTGAACTTTTTTAGTAAAAGAGACGACAATACTATCGACATTCGGTTTAGGAAGAAAAACATTCTTACTTACATCCATGACTTTCTTAATATCAAAGTAATAATCTAAAAATACCGTTAAAGATCCATATTCTTTTGATCCTGAATTTGCTTTAAAACGATTTCCTACTTCTTTTTGAACCATTACAACTATTTTTTCTACTGATATGTGATCCTCAATCAATTTTACAATAATAGGCGTAGTGATATAGTAAGGAAGATTGGCAACGACATATAACTTTTTATAATTGTATTCTTTTAACGTTTCTAGCACATTACTTTTTAAAAAATCTTGATAGATCACTTTTACATTAGAACAGTCTGATAAAGTTTCTTCTAAAATTGGTTGTAGTTTCGTATCAATCTCATAACAAATAACATTTTTCGCGTATTCACTTAATTTATACGTTAAAGATCCAGCTCCTGGACCAATTTCTAACACTAAAGTATCTTGATCTACTCCTGATTTTTTAATAATATTGGTAATTACATTCTCATCGATAATAAAGTTTTGACCAAAATTCTTTTTAAAGTTAAAATCATGTTTTTCTAATAATTCTTTCATTTTGATTGGGGAATAGTTCATAATTTTCCTCCTTTTCTTTTTTATCATACCGTAACTAAGTAGAAAAAGTCAATTAAAAATGAGGCTTACCAACCCCATCTTTGTACACTAAATTTAACATGACTTCCAGAAGTATTACCTGCACGAGCGGCCGCACTACTAGCGTATGCTAAATCAATCCATACGGTACCTTTTTTCCATGCATTGACCATAGAAGCTCCACTATCTAATACAACCGCATAATAAGGCTCTACTTTACCATTATCAATTTGAATAATCGTTCCACATGGGAATTTTTCACGAGCCGCACTTAAGATACGAACTTGTCCATATTGGTAATCATTATAATAAATACCATCATATTTTAAACTATGTTTTTTTCCTTCTCTAGTATAACAAGCAACATTTCCTACTTTACTACATCCTGCACAATCCGGACCATAACCAGAGAGTTTTCCTACATATTCTCCTTGATCACCGGTTCCTTGTTCCACTACCTCAGGTACCATTCCTCTTAACACTTTTTGATTATTTAATTCATCTACAAATACAACACCATCGACTCCGGGAGTAATCACTTTAGAAATGTTAGATGGAAGTTTTGAATTATAAGTTACTTGAGTTGTATGTTGAATAATTCGATTATTCGCATTTAAACTCTTATTAATAACTGTATTGCTCGCATCTAAGGTCGTTGTACTAACACTAAAAGAATGAAACAAAGACACCATAGAAACAAACAATATACGAACGATTTTACTTAATATTTCAAGTAAATAAATGTTCATATGGGCACCCCGCTTTACTTCAAATAACTGTACTCATTTTAACATAGTTATAACTTCAAGTCAAATTGGGAAATACTGGTAGAAAGCGTTGTTTTTAATACATTTTCCAAAGTAGTATGTTTTATTTGGGCAATTTTTTTTGCGACATAATAAATATTATATGGTTCATTCTTATGACCTCTAAAAGGTTCTGGTGTTAGATATGGACTATCGGTTTCTAAGACTAAATCTTCTAAATCTAAAGCTTCTACTGTTTCTTGTAAACGTCTTCCATTTTTAAAAGTAACGACTCCACCTATACCAAATTTAATTGGAAATTCTTTAAAACGAAGAGCCATTTCTTTACTATATCCATAACAATGTAAGATTGCTTTATGTTGATGTAAATATTCTTTTAAAATATCATACGTGTCCATAGCCGCATCACGACTATGAATGACAATCGTTTTATGATATTTTTGAGCGAGTTTGATTTGTTTTATAAATAACTCTTTTTGTTTTTCTTTATCGATATCTGAATAGTGATAATCCAGACCAATCTCACCTACTCCTACTATTTTAGGATGATTTAGATTCTCTTCTACAAATAAAAGATCATCTTTCGTATAAGTAGAGGCACATTCCGGATGAAGACCAATGGTCCCATAGATGTTAGGATACTTTTCTACTAACTCTAATACTCGTTTATTTCCTTCTGGCGATGCACCGGACGCAATCATATAGTTACCATCCATATGATGAATCACTTCTTCTACATCTTCATAATCTTCTATATCTAAGTGACAATGAGTATCTATCATCATAATGATCCCTCCAAGCAAAAAAATTATATCACAATCAAGATATAATTTCTATGATTCTTTATCTAAGATGGAATCTGATGATTTATGTTTTCTCAAATAAATGAATTTAAACATACATATAATAATAAAAGCCAAATATAAACCATCATATAAATTTAATGAAAGAATTAAACTTCCTAATACTAATAAAACAATTAAAACAAAAACAAGTACTACAGACCACATACTATTTTTATTATCCACTTTAATCTCTCCTTGATCCTATTTTCAGATTTCGATCATGGTGTTTCGTTATAATGTTTTATAAACATTACTTATGTATCTGTGTACTGCTACTCTTTCACTATAACATGAAAACCCGGGAAATGATTATTTTTTCAGTCGAGAATGTTCGACATTTTACACAACTATACAAAAAAATAGAATAAAAATCCTATTTTTTTAATATCGTTACAATCTTATTTATTCATATTTTCTAATTCTTCTATTTTTTTAGCCTTATCAATACGTTCAAAGATTGGATGTGGATCATTTAAATGAATTCCCTCATCTAAACCATTAAATTCATTTAAAGACTCTATAAAATGATTATCTGTATTTAATTGATGAAGAATTTCTTTAGATGTGTCAGGTAAGAAAGCTTGTAGAAGAACTGCGCCTTGACGAATCGCTTCTAACAAGTTATATAAAACCGTCGCAAGTCTTTCTTTTTTAGTTTCATCTTTTGCTAAAACCCATGGCATCGTCTCATCAATATATTTATTACTTCTTCTAAAAATTTCAAAAATTTCATCAAGAGCTTCAGAAATACGCAATTGATCCATTTTTTCCGTTACACGATCTTTCGCACTTAATACCAATTGAATAAATTCATCATCCATTGGTTCTTTCGCAGTTGGTGCGAGTACAATTCCATCAAAATATTTTTTAGACATACTAATGGTACGATTCACTAAGTTACCTAAAACATTGGCAAGATCAGAATTAATACGTTCAATAATTAAATCATATGTAATGGTTCCATCGGAAGAGAATGGGATTTCATGAAGTAAATAGTAACGAATCGCATCGACTCCAAAATGAGTTACTAAATCATCCGCATACATGATATTTCCTTTACTTTTACTCATTTTATCATTACCATATAATACCCATGGATGACCAAAAATTTTCTTAGGCATTTCTAACCCTAATGCATGTAACATAATTGGCCAATAAATCGTGTGGAATCGTAAAATATCTTTTCCAATTAGATGAATATCGGCAGGCCAATACTTGTGGAATTCTTCACTCGAATTTCCATCTACATCATATCCTAAGAAAGTAATATAATTACTTAAAGCATCGATCCATACATAAATAACATGTTTTTCATCAAACGTTACAGGCACTCCCCAAGTAAAACTTGTACGACTTACACACAAGTCTTGTAACCCTGGTTTAATAAAATTATTCATAATTTCATTTTTACGACTTTCTGGTTCAATAAAATCTGGATGACTTTCAATATATTCTTCTAACCATTTTGAATATTTAGACATTTTAAAGAAGTAAGCTTCTTCACTGGCTTTATGGACTTCACGTCCACAATCTGGACATTTCCCATCGACTAATTGACTTTCTGTAAAGAATGATTCACAAGGAGTACAATATAAACCTTCATATTTTCCTTTATAAATATCTCCTTGATCATATAATTTTTTAAATATTTTAGAAACCATTTCTTTATGTGCAGGATTCGTTGTACGAATAAAGCGATTATAACTGGTATTCATAACATCCCAAATACGTCTTACTTCTAAAGCCATATTATCTACATATTCTTGTGGGGCAATTCCCGCTTCTTTCGCCTTTTGTTCGATCTTTTCCCCATGTTCATCCGTACCTGTTTGAAAATACACATCGTATCCTAAAAAACGTTTATAACGAGCAATCGCATCCGCTAGGACAATTTCATAGGTATTTCCAATATGAGGTTTTCCTGAAGTATACGCAATGGCGGTTGAAATATAAAATTTTTCTTTTTCCATGTTTTAATCTCCTTCCAAATGGTAGATAACTATATTAATATACGCAAAAATTTTTGAAAAAAACACACATCACTTAAGGACGTGTGTTACGTGGTACCACCTTATTTTATAATTTATGAAAACCATAAATCACCTTAACCACTTAACGCGTGTGACGTTGTTACCTACCTATCGATAACAAGACTCCAGAACCATTCGAAATAACTTCAATCTTTGTTTCCACCACCCACAAAGTCTCTATCAAATCCATTATTTTTCTTTCCTTCTTCGTCTTTTCTATGTCGGTATTATAACACATAACCTCTTGACTTTCAACCTTATTCCTCTAAATATTTCGATAAAAAAGTCGTTGCCATCGTAATCATTTTTCCATCAGTTTCCGTAATAGGTTCCTCATTAGAAAAAGCAATCACTAATCCATAGGCATCCCCACCTACAATAATCGATTGAATCGTATAAGTACATTCTTCCTTTTTTTCTTCAATAAAAGATATTTCTTTTTTATGAGTTTCAACAACATTTTCACGCATTTTTAAAGAGCGATCTAACATTTCACTAATGACCTTTCCATCATATTCCTTTTTTAAAGGACCAGATGACGCTAAAACCGTATCGCCATCGGTAATTAAAATATTTTTATGAATTAAAGAATATAAGGAATCCGCAAGCAAAACAACAAACTCTTCCATATTCTTCATTAAAGAATACTTTTTTAATATAATTCTATCTTCATTATCGACATATATTTCTAAACTTTCACCTTCTTTGATTCGTAAATTTTTTCTTATTTCTTTAGGTATAACAATTCGACCTAATTCATCAATTCTTCGTATTACACCTGTGGCCTTCATAAAAACCTCACTTTCTATAACTATTTTTGTCTGTTTAAAATGATTTATACCTTTGTTTTTGAATTTTTAAAAAATTATAAAAAAAGAAGAAGATTTCTCTTCTCACTTATTATTTTTTTATAAATTTCATTAACTTTTTTACTTTATTTTGTGGATACTCTACATCCATATAGTATCCCTGATTTTTATTTTTCTCTTGTAATAGTTGAATGGCTTCTTCTTCAAAGGTTTCAGGTGAGGATGATATAAATCTTTTGGCGATATCTTTTTCATCCTCTTCACTACCACCTAAACACCAGAATAAGCAAAACGATATTCTTTCGCTTCAGAACCTAAAGACAATACATAAATTTTAGAACCAACTACATGTTCTTGAAGAATAGATGTACTTTGGATTTCCCCTAAATAATCATAAGTAGGTACTAAAATATATTTCTTTTCCAATAGAGATGGAAGCTTATTTTCGTTTAAAAAGATTTTACAAGTTTTGGAATATTGCTCAGATTCTAACAATAAATCATAGGTTGTATGAACATTTAAATCAGATAATTGGGGGACTAAATGACTTAAATTATAATAAGCCTTTTTTCCATAAATATCACCATCTTCTCCAAACATTTTTTGTCCTAAATAACTACCAAAAATACAACCTAATCCACCATAAGTAATCATCCTTCCCATGGCTTCAAGTAAAGTTTCATCTGTTAATAATAAATTTATACTTGTAAGAAACGCACCTAAGCCTACATAAAAACGATAATTATATTTTATATTTTTTACGAGAGTGTATGGTTCTTTTGCTTTCTGAATTTCTTTTATTAGATCATAATTGATCACTAGTTTCATTGAAATCACTCCTAAAAGTATAAATATTATACAAAAAATTCAATATATTTACAAGTTATTTTAATTTTGGTAAAATTTGTGGTAGAATAGTAAAACCATTTAAGGAGGTTTATATTATGAAAAAAACATTTATTTTTGGACATCAAAAACCAGATACGGATAGTATTACCAGTGCGATCGCATTTTCTTATTTAAAAAATCAATTAGGAGAAAATACAGAGCCACGTGCCTTAGGATCTTTAAATAAAGAATCTTTATTTGCGTTAGATTACTTTAATATTAAAGAACCTAAACGCTTAGATAGTGTACGTTTACAAGTAAAAGACGTTCATTACTTAAAGAATCATTTTATTAATCGTCATTTTTCTATTTTAGATACGTTTAATTATATGATGAATAATTTAATTACAACTCTACCTGTCATCGATACAAAAACAAAAAAATTATTAGGTATTGTTTCGATGAAAGATATTGCACGAGATCAAATTAGTGGAAATATTAATACGCTTAATACTTCATATGACAATATATTAGTGGCAATTAATGGAGAAGAAATATTGCGTTTTGATGAAGAAATTAAAGGAAATATAAAAATCGCATCGTATAGTAAAGCAACAATTTTAAATGATGTTAAATTCGATCATGAGACCATTTTATTAATGGGAAATCGTTATAATGTCTTAGAACATGCGATTGATCAAAAAATACTTTGTATTATTATGACTGGTAATGAACCTATTAGTGAAGAATTATTAAAGAAAGCGAAAAAGAACAAAATCAATCTTATTCGTACAGAATCAGATACTTTCTTATCATCTAAACACATCGGTTTAAGTAATTATATTAGTACCATTTTAAATAATAAAGATGTTGTTTCTTTTCACGAAGATGACACACTAGATTATGTAAAACGAACAGCGAGTGAGGTAAAATACAGTAATTACCCTATTATTAATGATGAAGATGAATGTTTAGGTGTTCTTCGTCTTGGGGATATGGATGATGTTGAAAGAAAACAATGTATCTTAGTTGATCACAATGAATATGAACAAAGTGTGGATGGATTAAATCAAGCAGATATTGTGGAAATTATTGACCATCATAAGATTGGATCTATTGGTACAAACGCACCAATTAACTTTAGAAATATGCCTTTAGGTAGTACCAATACCATTTTATATTTAATGTATAAAGAACATCACATTGAAATTCCTAAATCAATCGCAGGAATTATGTTATCCGGAATATTATCTGATACCCTTATTTTAAAATCACCTACTTCCACAAAAATGGATGAAGAAGCGATTAAAGTTCTTTCCAAAATTGCGGAAGTAGATTATGAAGAATACGGAATGAAAATGTTTAAAGCTGCCTCTAGTTTAGAAGGTATGACAAAAGAACAAGTTCTATATAGCGACTTTAAAAACTTCCATATGAATGACTTTGTTGTTGGTATTGGACAAGTTTTAACTTTGGATATTGATCAAATTAAACAAGTAGAAGAAGAATACATTACATTATTAGATCAAGAAGCAGAAAACAAGGGATATGATGTGGTCGGATTATTTATCACTGATATTATTAACCAAGGTTCTTATATCTACTTTAATCATTCAAGTAAAGATATCTGGCGTAAATCTTTCCATATGAACGACTTAGAAGAAGGAACATTCATTGAAGGATGTATCTCACGAAAAAAACAAATGGTTCCAGCCATTATGAAAGTATTAGATAAATAGGTTTTCACGAACCTATTTTTTTGTTATACTAAAATAGAGGTGGCGTAATGGAACAACAAATACATATAAACTATTCCAAAGAAAAAAATAATATTTTATCTTATATCAATAGAAAATTACCAAAATTATTAGCTTTTTTTCATATATCATGTTTAGATCACACTTTAGAAATATTTATTTATGATGACCTTTTAATGTTTAAAAATAACTATCAAAATAAAACAAAGAAAGAGTATAAAAATTGGATTTGCGGTTTTCAAGGAAAAAATGAAATTCATCTTTTAGATTATCAAAACTATCTTTTGACAGAAGGACATCAAAATCAAACAAAAGAAGATTATTTAAAACTTGTCATACACGAAATTATTCATGATCTGCATTTACAATATAATCGTAATCATGGAAATGAACCTCGATCATTTCTATATTTAACAGAAGGACTCGCATCCTATTTAAGCGAACAATATCCCAATCCAATATTTAATAATCGTATTCCTGTAGAAGCATTTTTAAATAACGAAGTCGTAAATTATGAAAATTATGCCTATATTATAAAATTTTTAATAGAAAATTACGAACATGAATATCTTTTAAAATTAATTTCAAATGAAAGTTTTGCTAGAAAAGAAACACAAAAAATCATTCATAATATAAAGGAAAAACAGATCTAATCATGATCTGTTTTTAAAGATTCTTTAATCGCTTTCATTAAATCAATTAAATAATAAATAAAATGACTTTCTAATTTCACAGTATCTAATACAATAATTAGTTCATTACGAATCATTTTAAAACGGAACATACGACTTAATTCATTGACTTTCATAAATAAGGTATCTCCGTTAATTCTATTTGTTAAAGATTCTGGTAAGGTAACTTCAATAAAATTACGTAATTGTTTTACCTTTTTAATTCCTAATTCATCTGCTTGTTTTTCAAACCATTCTTCATGCATATAAATCAGTAATGATTCACTAATATGTCCGAAACGATCTTCTAATTCTTTCTTCACTTTTAATAACGCGGCATAAGAATTAATTTCATTGATTTTTTGGTGAATTTCAATTTTTAATTCTTCTTCCTCTACATAGTGATCATCAATACTAGTTTCTACTTCAATCAATGGTTGTGAAGTGGTGTTGAGTTCTTTTTCTTTTGTATTTCCCTTTAATTCTTCTACTTTTTCATTTAACATTTTTAAGAATAATTCAATACCGACACTATCGACAAAGCCAGCTTGTTCACTACCTAAAATATCACCTGCTCCACGGATAGATAAATCACGCATAGCAATTGCAAAACCACTTCCTAATTCTGTAAAATCTTTGATGACTTTTAATCGTTTCGTCGCAATATCGGTAAGTTGTTTGATGGGTTCATACATGAGATAACAGTAAGCTATTTTATCACTACGTCCGACACGACCACGAAGTTGATAGAGTTGAGCCAGACCAAAACGATCAGCATCAATGACAATTAAAGTATTAACACGAGGAATATCGATTCCGGTTTCAATGATGGTCGTACATAACATGACATCGTATTCATGATTGATAAATTTAACCATGACATCTTCTAAATCACGTTGATTCATTTGCCCATGTGCGGTAACGATACGAGCATCTGGTACTAAGTGAGAAATTTCTTTTGCTTTTCTTTCCATGTCTGAAACACGATTATAAAGAATAAAGACTTGACCATTACGGGATAGTTCTTTATAAATCGCATCTTTGATCATTGCTTTATTTTCCGCTAAAACATAGGTTTGAACGGGATAACGATTCACAGGTGCGGTTTCAATCAAAGATAGATTACGAATACCTGACATCGACATTTGCAAGGTACGAGGAATAGGTGTGGCTGAAAGTGTTAATACATCAATATTAGTTTTATAACTTTTAATTTTTTCTTTATGTTTAACACCAAAACGTTGTTCCTCATCTACAACTAGTAATCCTAGGTCTTTATACTGAATATCGTTACTTAAAATACGATGTGTTCCAATTAGAATATCAATTTTACCTTCTTTTAAACGAGATAAAATAGATTTTGTCTCTTTTGAACTAACAAAACGATTTAATAAAGCAATATTAACTGGAAATTCTTTAAAACGCTCTAAAGCATTCTCATAGTGTTGACTAGATAAAATGGTTGTTGGACATAACATGGCAACTTGTTTTCCATCCATAATAGCTTTAAACATCGCACGAAAGGCAACTTCTGTTTTTCCGAATCCAACATCACCACATAACAAACGATCCATAGGAACTGGTTTTTCCATATCAGACTTAATTTCTTCAATAACTTTTAATTGATCCGCAGTTTCTTCGTATGGAAATTGGGATTCAAAAATGGCTTGTTCTTCGGTATCTTTAGAAAAAGCAAAACCTTGGGTACGTTCTCTTTCTGCATACAACTTTAATAAATCTCCTGCGATATTTTCAATTTTCTTTTTAACACGTAATTTTGTTTTCTCCCATTCCGTACTTCCTAGTTTATTTAATTTAGGAGCTACACCATCCCCATTGGAATATTTATTAATAAATTCAATTTTTTCTACGGGAATATATAATTTATCCTTATCACGATATTCAATTTGTAAATAATCTTTTTTTAATCCGTTTTTGGTTAATGTTTTAATTCCACAATATCTTCCAATACCATGGACACTGTGAACAACATAATCACCGATGTTTAATTTGTTAATATCACGAATTTTAGTACCAAATTTAAAGTTTGTTTTTAAAGGTTTTTGATACTCTTTCTTACCAAAGATTTCACGTTCACTTAAAACAATTACGTCTTCAAAGACAAAACCTTCACGAATATTTTTTAAAATGACGTTGATTTTATGATCATAGAGTTCATTCTCATTTGTAATAACAGGGTGTAAATCTTTAAATTCTTCTTCAATTTTATTTAAGTGATAACGCGTTTCTACACATAATAAAACAAGACGATACTGTTTTAAATAATGCGCTAATTGTTTTTTGATATCATCCATATTCCCTTTTAATACAGGAACTTCTGAAGTGTGATAGGATTTAGTGGAAGATACAGAAGAAATACGATTATCAAAGTTATTTAAATAGATGACAGACGAGGTTGGGATTTCTTCTAAATCAAACATATATTTTGTATGAGGATCTAATCCTTGATCTTCACTATATTCTTTCATTTCATTCTTTAATAGTAAATAACTATTTTCCAAATCGTGATAACCAGAAAAAGCTACAACGGGATGATCTAAATACGAATTGATACTCGCAACTTCCATATATTTAGGAAGGTCTTTTTGTTTGATTTCCTCTTCCGTAGAAACTAACATTTCACTACACGGAACGATCGATATTTCTGATAATTCTTTTTCCGTTAGTTGAGTATCAATATTAAATTCACGAATTGAATCAATCGTATCTCCCCAAAATTCAATACGAATCGGATGATCAAAATCTAAGGGAAATAAATCGATGACAAAGCCACGTACAGACATTTCTCCGGTTTTATTTACAATAGTTTCTCGCGTATATCCCATTTCATATAAAGTCGTAACGAATTGTTTCATATCGATATCCATGTCTGCTTTAATCGTTAATTGGTGCTTTAGATAATTCTCCCTTGTTGGTAAATATCTTAAATATCCCATCAAGTTGGTAACAACAATCGATTTCTTTTTATAAACGATTTCATTGAGTGTTTCTAAACGATGAATCTTTAAATCCGGACTAATCGCCAAAGCTTCACTCGTCAAAAAATCATCCATAGGAAAAAAATAGGCTTCATCTGTATAATTAAACAATGATTGATACAATTTATTAGCTTCATATAATGATGATGTTACAACAACAATTGATTTCTTTTTATGAAGAAAATAATTATATAAATAAAGTGCTTTTGCCTCATCTGTAAGACCTAATATTTCTTCATGATCCAGTTCTTGAAATAAATGTTCAAACATATTTTCACCTCCTCTAACGGAAAAAGGTAGTACTCAGCAAAGTACCACTACTTATTATATTTATTCATAACGTTATTAAAATCCATATCTAAATAATCATCTAGAATATGAGATACAGTATTAAAAGTATTTTGTAACTGATTTAAAGTTTCTGTACTTAATCGACCTAAAACATAGTCTTTTGTATCCATTTCTTTATTATTAGATATTCCAATACGAATACGTTTATATTTTTTTGTTTTTAAATGAAGCTCAATATTTTTTAAACCATTATGACCTCCACTACCTCCTTGGTAACGTAAACGTATACGACCTAATTCTAAATCTAAATCATCACTAATGACTAATAACTGATCCATCGGAATTTTAAAGAACTTCAGATAATCTCGAATGACTTCGCCAGATAAATTAATGTATTTCTGAGGTTTTAAGAGAATAATTTTTTCATCTTTGTATCTAAATTCTCCATAAATCCCGCCAAATTTAGATTTATTGATAGTAACTTGGTGATTTTTAGCAAACGTATCTATGGCCATAAATCCCATGTTATGTCTTGTATTTTCATACTCTTTGCCAGGATTACCTAATCCTACAATTAGTTTCATAGTATCACGATCTTTCTATATGATAAGCATTATATACTTCTGATTTTGGTAAATGACGATCTTGGGCGACTAATTTAATCGCTTCTTTCGATGTTTTTCCTTCTTTAATATATAAATTAACGTGTTCGGTTATCGTTAGGTGATCAAAGGTTTGTTCGTCCTTATTTCCTTCTACTACTAATACCATTTCCCCTTTTGCCCCAGGGATTTCTTTTAATATATCAGTCAAAGTACCACGATAAATTTCTTCATATTTTTTACTAATTTCCCGACTTAAACTAACCTTACGATTACCAAAAATATCTAACATATTTTTTAAAGTCTTTTCAATACGATGTGGAGCTTCATAAAAAATTAACGTATAACGAAAGTCTTTTAATTCTTCTAATTCTTTTTTTCGTTTTCCTTCTTTATGATCTAAAAATCCATAAAACATGAAATGATTGGTTTCAATTCCAGAAGTAATTAAAGCCGGAATCAAAGCGGTTGCCCCTGGTAATCCCACTACATTATATCCTGCAGATATAGCAGTACGAGCAAGTACTTCGCCTGGATCACTAATGACAGGTGTCCCACGATCACTTACCAATCCCACATTATTTCCCGCTTCTAAGTAAGATAAAAGTTTCTCTTTATTGGTAGCTTCATTGTGATCATGACTAGCAATACACTTTTTTTGAATATTAAAATGATGAAGCAATTCTTTTGTTACTCGTGTATCTTCAGAAAATATAACATCGACTTC
Source organism: Candidatus Pelethosoma merdigallinarum (assembly GCA_018716065.1). GTDB lineage: Bacteria > Bacillota_I > Bacilli_A > RF39 > UBA660 > Pelethosoma > Pelethosoma merdigallinarum. The sequence goes on along the minus strand of DVKJ01000029.1, from coordinate 18,187 downwards.
ATTTAATATTTTTACGGCTCTATACGTCATATCATCCAAATTTCCAATCGGTGTTGGAATTAAATATAACGTAGGTGTTTGATTATAACTTTTTTGTGACATAGGAATCACTCCTTATTTTTATAGATAACAAAATCATATCTAATTTTATTTAAACAACGTACAAGTTATAAAAACTCTTTCCTCCGTTTCCTATTATAACATGAATTAAGTAGTTTTTAAAATTTTAATTTGGTTAGATGTTTTTATCTTTGATCCTCATTCTAACCTCACAAAAAAAGAATATTAATAAAACATTCTTTTAACTTCTTCCGTATATTCATCGTCATTGGTATGACTATAAAGCGGTGGTAAAATTTTAATTCCAGGTGAACCATTTTTTCTACCTTCAATTAATAAAATATTAGATTCTTCTCCTACTTTAGGATATACAAAACGAATTTTCTTCGGTTCAATATTCTGTTTACGCATTTCCGTAATAATATCAATTAATCGCTCTGTACGATGAACAATGGCTAAATTTCCATTATTCTTTAATAATTTACGAGCAATTTGAATGACATCATTTACATTTAAAGTGAGCTCATGTCGAGCAATTTGTTTATACTCGCTTTCATTTCTTCTAGAATGATTGTTTACTTTAAAGAATGGAGGATTACAAACAATCGTATCAAATTGATCACTTTCCATTTCCCGATACCATTCCTTCACATCTCCATGAATAATATTGATTTGTTCATCAAGATGATTCATATCCACTGATTTTTTAGCCATTTGATAGACTTCTTCTTGAATTTCAATTCCGGTAATATGGGCATTAGTTTTCGTACTAAGCATCATGGCCACCGGAGCATTTCCACAACCAATATCTAATATTTTTTTTACATTTTTATTGAGTGTTACAAAGTTAGGTAAAAGAACAGAATCCAAAGAAAAGCTAAACATATCTGGATTCTGAACAATTTTTAAACCTTTATAATTTAATAAATCATGAACGACTTCCATGAGTTTCCACCTTTTCTTTGATCCATCCTACCTCAGGGACGTCCACAGTAACCATATTAGTTAGAACATCAACACTCACTACTTTTCCTTCACCTTGCGAAGTTTTGTAAGTAGAACCAATAGTAGGAAGTAATTTCTTACATTCCTTATAACATTCATCTTCATATTTTAAACAACACAATAAACGTCCACATAAACCATTAATCTTAGTTGGATTTAAGGCGATACCTTGATCCTTAGCCATATTAATCGTTACCGAATCAAATTCCTTTAAAAAACGAGTACAACATAATTCATGACCACAACTACCAATTCCACCAATTTCTTTTGCTTTATCACGAACACCGACTTGGCGTAACTCAATACGCGTGTGGTAGATGGATGCAAGACGTTTCGCTAATTCACGAAAATCTATTCGAGTATCTGCAAGAAAACGAAAAGCTAACTGACTACGATCAAAAGTAAAACTAGCATCTAGTACTTTCATCTTCATCTCTAATTCATCTACTAAGTATCGACATTTTTTCAAAGCATAATTCGCATCTTTCATATTACGTCGGTGTTTTCTATAGTCATCACGACTCGCAATACGAACAATATTTTTCAAAGGACTTATAAGTTTGTCTTCGGATACTTCAAAGTTTTCTAATACAACTTGTCCAAACTGTAATCCACGTTCCATTTCAACAATTACATTAATGTTCTTTTTGATTTTTCGTTGATTGGGAGAAAAATAATAAATTTTACTTTTTCCATCAAACGTAACACCAATGACTTCTTTCATTATTATCTTCTCCTTTCTAGTTCTATCACTAATTTATCGAATAAAAGATTAATGTTTGCGTTTACCTTTAAATAATTTTTATATTCCAGTATTACATCTAAACGATTACAAATATCTTCTGGAGTAAGTAGTTTCGTTAATGTTTCTACTTGATCGATATATTCTTGGAAAATATCTAATTTTAAATGTAGTTTGTGATTTAATACATCTTTATAAAATAAGACTAATAGTTCTAAACCATCACTCATTTTGTCACGATCACTGAAAACATCAAACCACAATTTTTTACTATTTAATAATACATTTTTATGTTCCTTTTCATACTCTAATGCAAAATGAACAATCGCGTGAAGCTTGTCCTCATTTTTTTCATCCTGAATAAATTCTTGAATTTCTTCACTTGTATTTTTGATCATATAAGCTACTTTTTCTAACGTAGAAAGATTTTCTTCACTATTGATATCTTGTAAAGGAATTCTTTGACAACGAGATACAATTGTATTAAGTAATTGATAAACGTTATCGGTTAGTAAAATAGCTACAATATTTTCTTCTGGTTCCTCTAAGAATTTCAAAATAGAGTTTGCCGCACTCGCATTCATTTTTTCGGCAGAATGAATAATATATACTTTTCTAGAACTTTCTACAGACTTGGTACTAAAGGATTTTTGAAGCTCGTCTATTTGTTCTTTTTTAATCCACGCACCATCTGGCTCAATCGTTTTTAATTCTGTAAAATTACCATCTTCAATACGTTTACATACCGTACAACTTTCTCCATCATCTTTTGATGTGTGATGAGAAGGACATAAAAGATACTTTGCGAACGCTAAAGCTAATTCATTTTTTTTGGGATAGTGTTTGGTCTCAAATAAATAGGCATGAGAACAACGATTCTTTTTTAATGAATTCACTAACATTTTATACGCAATTGGCTGTTCTTGTTTAAATTCATCCAACATCATCATACACACCACATTTCTAATAAACTAATACTAGTATCACAATCAGTGAGACTAAGGCAGGGACGCCAAAGATGGTTAAAAGACCTACCGTAATAATATTAATTGGAATCATCATATTTAAAGGTCCGACGATTAAATTATACCCATATAATACAAACGCACTAACAACTACTCTTCTAATTAAATGAAACAGTTTTTTTAACATGATTGTCCACCTCTCTTCAATATATGAAAAGGGGAAAACAATTATGAGACAGGTTTACGATCTTCTAAAGCCATTCCTAAAGTTAAGGAATCAATATACTCCATATCCGCACCAATTGGGATTCCATGCGCAATCTTAGTAATAGTAACTCCAGTATTTTCCAATTTTTTTGAAATATATAAAGAAGTTGTTTCTCCTTCAATACTTGGTCGAAGAGCAAGTATTACTTCTTTTACTTGTTCTTGTTCGATACGTTCCACTAATGAATCAATATGGATATCTTCTGGATTTATTCCATCCAATGGGGAAATAAGTCCATCTAAAACATGATACATACCATGATAAGTACCTGTTTTTTCAAAAGAAATAACATTACGTGGTTCTTCTACTACACAAATGGTTTCATGACTACGTGTAGGATCCGTACAAATCATACACAAATCATCTTCTGTTAAATTATGGCAACACTTACAACGTTTAATTTTTGTTTTAACACCAATTAAAGATTCTGAAAAAGAATGTATGACTTCATCATCCATATCCATGGTTGCAAGAGCGAGACGCTCGGCAGTCTTTTCACCAATACCTGGTAATTTTTTATAACATTCAATTAAAGAACGAATCGTTTTAGGATAATTCATCATAATTAAAACAATCCTGGCATTCCTTGTGTATATTTCCCAAGTTTATCTTCTGTTACTTTATCCACTTGTTTCATCGCATCATTCGTCGCAACCATAATCATATCTTCTACCATTTCTATATCTTCTTTATCTAAATGGTCACTATTAATCGTTACTTTCAAAATTTCTTTTTTACCATTTACTTCTACTGTTACAAAAGATGATTTCCCTGTAAAAGTCATCTCATCAATTTCATTCTTCGCATTCATCATATCTTTTTGTAATTTTTGTGCTTGTTTCATCATTGCTTGTATATTCATATTTATCTCCTCTTTCTATTATTGATACTCTACAATATCACCAAACAACTCTTGCATTTGATCTTTTTCTTTTTTAGAATCTTTATTTCCATTAAGTAGTTGTTCGAGTGAATAGGTTTCTTCTTGATATTCATATTTTTTTAATTTATGATTAAATTCATTTTTTATGACATCCCAATCATCTTGATACGTTGAAATTAAATGATAGGAATGATGGAAAATTTGTTCAAACATTTTTTCTGTTAAAAGAATATTTTCATTAAATAAATCCGAACTATTTTCATCAGGATATACATAAACTAAATATTCATTTCCCGCTGCTTTTAAAGCTCCATCCATCACCATGGAAGCCACTTGATTAAACTCAGGATCTAAGATCTTAGAACGGATTTCTCCTTCCATTTGTCGAATCGATAAAATCACTCTTTTATCTAATTTTGATAAAGCATTATCAATACGAATTTGTTTCACCTGTTTCATCTTTTCTTTTATTTCTAAATCAACCGGTGAAATTTCTAATGGAGCAGAATCTTTTTTTTCATTCTCTTCCTTATTTGATTCTATTTTTACCGTTTTATTTTCCTGTACTGTCTTCGTTTCTGTTTTTGTTTTTGATGGAACAGAAACTTCTTCAACTTTAATATCATTTTTAACAATTTCACTTTGTGTATTTTGTACACTTGTGTGTGATAATAACTTAATTAAAGTCATTTCCAATATGATTTTAGGAGAACTAGCTCCTTTCATTTCATTTAAAGATTGATTTAAGACCTCAATCATCGAAATAATTTCCGTCAAATTTATTTCCTGGGCAATATTTTTGTAAATATCTAGATCAAAATGATGGTGTTGGAAATATTGAGGAACTTCTTTATATAACATTAGATTACGTAAATATAAAATAATTTCTTCCGTCAGTTTAATAATATTCATTCCAGATTGATTATATTGATCAACCAACAAAAAAACATTTTCCAAATCGTGATGAATAAAGGTATTCATAAACTCCGTCAATTGAATTTGTGAAAGGGATCCATTCATTTCATGAACTTCTTTAGCTGTTATTGTTACACCTTCATCTACGTAAGAAATGACTTGATCTAACATGCTAATTGAATCGCGCATTCCACCATCTGATAAACGGGCGATCTCGTGAAGTGCATCTTCTTGAATTTGAATATTTTCCACTTCAACGATATGCTTTAAACGATCTACAATATCGTTCTCAGATATTTTTTCAAAATCAAATCGTTGACAACGAGATAAGATTGTATTTGGTATTTTATGGGGATCGGTTGTTGCAAGAATAAAAATGATATGAGCTGGTGGTTCTTCTAATGTTTTTAACAAAGCATTAAAAGCTCCTACAGTAAGCATATGTACCTCATCAATAATATAAATTTTATATTTCCCAGTAGTAGGAACAAGATTTACTTTCGATTTTAATTCACGAATTTCATCGACTCCATTATTAGAAGCAGCGTCGATTTCAATAATATCTGTAGATTGCTTCAAATTAAATTGTGTACAATTTACACATTCTTCGCAAGGCTTTATTCCGTTAGGATGTTCACAATTAATAATTTTAGCAATGATTTTAGCAATACTTGTTTTTCCCGTACCACGTGGTCCAGCAAATAAATAAGCATGTGATAATTTATTATGCATTATTTCGTTGGTAATCGTCTTGGTAATTACTTTTTGACCAGCAACTTCGTCCAAAGATTGCGGTCTATATTTTCTGTATAATGCTTGATACATATTATCACCTCTGACATTTATTATAACATTTTTAGTCTTATTAAAAAAGGAATTAACTTTGAATTTTAATTCCTTTTTTCTAGAAAAAAGTCTTTTAGCAATTCTGCTGCTTCTGTTTTACAAACACCAGATACTACTTCAACTTCATGATTATTTTCCGAACGATTTAATACATGATCAATACTATCTACATACCCAAACTTAGGATTTGTTGTCGCATATACTAAGCGTTTAATACGTGACTGAAGAATAGCTCCCGCACACATTAAACAAGGTTCCATTGTTACATATAAAGTACATTCATCCAAATGCCAATTATTCAATTGTTTACATGCGGAATTAATAGCTAAAATTTCTGCATGATGTGTCGCTATTTGATTCGTGTGTTTCAAATTATGTGTTTTAGCAATTACTTGATCATGATATACCATAACTGCACCAACAGGAACATCATCACTTTCATATGACTTTTTAGCTTCTTCTAAAGCAAGTCTCATATATTTTTCATCCATAGGATCACCTTACTTCTTTTAAAATAAAAGACGCACACAATAAGAGGACCTTAAGGCTGCTGTCTTCCAACTCTGACCTGGTTCAATCATTATTGTTGCGTCATAGATAATATAACGAATTTTAAATATTTTTTCAAGCAAATATAGCATTTAATAAACAGATTATTATATGTTTCACGTGAAACATTGTTTTATTTATACTTTATTTCCTATGTTTCACGTGAAACATTGTTCTATTTATGTTCTATTTCCTATGTTTCACGTGAAACATTGTTTTATTTATATTCTATTTCATATGTTTCACGTAAAACATTGTTTATTTATATTCTATTTCATATGTTTCACATGGAACATTGTTTTATTTATATTCTATTTCTTATGTTTCACGTGAAACATTGTTCTATTCATATTTTATTTTCTATGTTTCACGTGAAACGTTGTTAAAAAAATATATATAATTACCTAAAATATTGCCCGGGCAATATTTTTACAAAAAAAGTGAAGATTATTCTTCTTCACTTTCAATGTTTTCTACCTCTTTTTGGATTGTAGTAACGGTACTTACCATTTGATCATCTTTTAAATGAATTAAACGAACTCCTTGGGCAACACGTCCAGTTGTAGAAACTTGTTCAAGTGGTAATCTTATAATTACTCCGCTGTTTGTCATAATCATAAGATCTTCATCACCATGAACTGTTTTGAATGCAACTAAGTTTCCATTCTTATCTGTAATATTAAGAGCTTTTACACCTTTACTTCCACGATGAGTTTTACGGTATTCACTTAAATCGGTTTTCTTACCATATCCTTTTTCAGTTACAACAAGGATTTGTTGATTTTCATCTGAAACTTCACATCCAACACATATTCCGTTTTCTATGTCAATTCCTTTGACGCCGGATGCGCTTCGACCCATTACACGAGCTTCACTTTCGTCAAATCGAACCATACGTCCATTTGAAGCTGCAATTAAGATTTCACTATTTCCTGACGTTTTTTTAGCAGCTATTAACTCATCACCATCACGAAGTGTAATTGCAATTTTACCACTCTTACGAATATTATCAAATTCTTTAATATCAGTACGTTTTACAACTCCATTTTGTGTACAAAATACAATAAATCGAGATTGTTCTTCATTTTCTACTTTCAACATGACTTTTACTACTTCATCTTTTTCAATTGGAAGTAAATTTATGATTGGTAATCCTTTAGATTGACGTCCATATAATGGTACCTCATATCCTTTAATACGGTATACTTTACCCTTATTTGTAAAGAAAAGTAAATAATCATGGGTGGTCATAGATATCATATTTTCTACAAAATCTTCTTCGTTGGTACTCATTCCTTTAACACCAACTCCACCACGATTTTGTGAACGATAAGTTTCCGTTGTTACACGTTTAATATAACCTTTATTCGTTAATGTTACAACAATGTTTTCTACAGGAATTAATGATTCATCTTCAATATAATCGATTGCAGACATATCAATTGATGTGCGACGTTCATCGCCATATTTATTTTTAATTTCTGTTAATTCTTCTTTAATGATCGCTAATACCTTTTCTGAACTAGCTAGAATAGATTTTAATTCAGCAATTAATTCTTCTAATTCTTTTAATTCAGATTCGATCTTTTCACGTTCTAAGCCAGTTAAACGACGTAAACGCATTTCTAGAATAGCTTTTGCTTGAATTTCCGTTAATTTAAAGCGGGAAATAAGTTGTTCTGTAGCTTCTTGATCATTTTTCGCTTTCTTTAATAATTGAACAATTTCATCAATATTATCCAATGCGATTTTTAAACCTTCTAAAATATGAACACGAGCTTCTGCTTTATCTAAATCAAATTGCGTACGACGAATGATGACTTCACGTTGATGATTTAAATAAACTTCAAGCATTTCTTTTAAAGATAAAATTCTTGGAGCTCCATCTACTAAAGCAAGAGAATTAATACCATATGATGTTTGTAAATCAGTATGTTTATATAAGTTATTTAATAATACATTAGGATTAACATCACGGCGTAGTTCAATAACGATACGAATTCCCTCACGATTTGATTCATCACGTAAATCCGTAATACCATCTAGTACTTTTTCTTTTACTAGATTGGCAATACGTTCAATCATACGAGCTTTATTGACCATATATGGAATTTCTGTAACTATGATTTGTGATTTTCCAGGTTTTACTTCATGAATTTCAGCACGAGAACGAACTGTAATAATGCCTTTTCCCGTCTCATAAGCTTTTTTAATTCCACTATTTCCTAAGATAATCGCTCCTGTAGGAAAATCTGGACCTTTGATTTTTTCCATTAATTCATCGATGGTAATATCTGGATTATCAATTAAAGCAATAACTCCATCAATGGTTTCTCCTAAATTGTGTGGCGGAATATTCGTTGCCATACCAACAGCGATTCCAGTTGAACCATTCACTAAAAGGTTTGGAAAACGAGCTGGTAATACTTCAGGTTCTTTTTCCTCTCCATCATAGTTAGGAATAAAATTAACCGTATTTTTATTGATATCACGAACTAATTCCATACTAATTTTAGACATACGAGCCTCAGTATAACGTTGCGCGGCGGCACCGTCACCGTCAATAGAACCAAAGTTTCCATGACCATCGACGATCATATAACGATATGAAAAGTCTTGAGCCATACGAACTAATGCTTCATAGATTGAACTATCACCATGTGGGTGATACTTACCCATAACTTCACCGATAATACGAGCACATTTTTTATATGGTGAAGAGACTGTGGCTCCTAAATCATTCATTCCATGAACAATACGACGTTGCACGGGCTTTAATCCATCTCTTGCATCTGGTAAAGCACGGGCAACAATAACGCTCATTGCATAATTAATAAATGATTTTTTTACCTCTTCTGTAAATTGTCTTTCTTGAATTTGATCCATACTTTACCTCCTATACATCCAATTCTGCCTCTTGTGCATATTGTTCAATAAATTCACGACGTGGAGCAACTTCTTCTCCCATTAACTCTGTTAATACTTGGTCTGCGGCCATGGCGTCCTCAATTGTAATTTTGGTTAATAAACGATGTTCAATATCCATGGTTGTTTCCCATAATTGTTCAGCGTTCATTTCTCCTAAACCTTTATAACGTTGAATTCCAATCTTTGCATTTTCTGGTAAAGTTGCCATATAAGCATCTTTTTCTTCATCAGAATATACATATTTTTGAACTTTATTACAATCAATACGATATAGAGGTGGATTGGCCGCATAAACATAACCTTGCTCTACTAATGGTTTAAAATAACGATAGAAGAACGTTAATAATAAGATACGAATATGTCCTCCATCGACATCGGCATCGGTCATAATAATAATCTTGTGGTAACGAAGTTTACTAATATCGAATTCTTCCCCAATACCTGTTCCAAATGCAGTAATCATGGAACGAATTTCCGCATTTCCCAAAATTCGATCTAAACGCGCTTTTTCTACGTTTAAGATCTTACCACGTAATGGTAGGATAGCTTGTGTTTCACGATTACGTCCTAATTTAGCACTTCCACCTGCTGAATCACCCTCGACGATAAAAATTTCTGATACACTGGCATCTTTACTAGAACAATCTGCTAGTTTACCAGGTAAACTAGATACTTCAAGTACGTTTTTACGACGAGTTAATTCACGAGCTTTTTTAGCAGCAACACGAGCACGTGCGGCTGTCATAGCTTTTTCGACAATGATTTTCGCATCATCTGGATTTTCTAATAAGAAACGTTCTAATCCTTCACTAAATAAGTTATCCGCAATCTTACGTACTTCACTATTTCCTAATTTTGTTTTTGTTTGTCCTTCAAATTGTGGATCTGGATGTTTACAAGAAATAATCATAGTTAATCCTTCTTGAACATCATCACCACTTAAAGAATCATCTTTTTCTTTTAACAAATTGTTATTACGAGCATAACTATTAATCACACGAGTAAGAGCTCTTTTAACACCATCAACGTGTGTTCCTCCCTCATAAGTATTAATATTATTAGTAAAAGAATAAATATTAGATACATATCCATCGTTATATTGGAACGCAACCTCTACTGTAATTCCTTGATTTTCTCCTTCTAAGTGAACAATATCTTGATGAATTGGTGTTTTATTTTTATTTAAATACTTCACGTATTCACTAATTCCACCTTCATAAACGAATTCTTCTTTTTTCTTTTCTTCACCACGATCATCACAAAGAATAATACGTAATCCACGATTTAAGAAAGCAAGTTCACGAACACGTGTTTTTAATGTATCGTAATCAAAAATAGTACTTTCTGTAAAAATCTCTGGATCTGGTTTAAATGTAACTGTCGTTCCCGTTCTTTCTGGTGAACAATTACCTATTACTTTTAATGGTTCAACAGTATGACCACCTTTTTCAAAACGAATAAAATGGATTTTAGAATCTTGATAAACGGTTACTTCTACCCATGAACTTAAGGCATTAACAACAGAGGCACCAACTCCGTGAAGACCTCCGGATACTTTATATCCTCCGCCTCCAAATTTACCTCCGGCATGAAGGACCGTATAAACCGTTTCTACAGTAGAAAGTCCGGTCTTTTTATGTACCCCTGTAGGAATACCACGACCATCGTCTTTAACGGTCACAGAATTATCAGGATTAATAATGATTTCAATATCATCACAATACCCAGCAAGAGCTTCATCAATCGCATTATCGACGATTTCCCAAACTAAATGATGAAGTCCTTTCACACTGGTAGTTCCAATATACATACCTGGACGTTTACGAACAGCTTCTAATCCTTCAAGAACTTGAATGTCTGACGCATCATAATGTTGTGTTTTATTTTCTTCCATAGCTACACCTCTTTACTTTCTATTAATGTTCCATGATCAATGTGAAAACATTTTGCTTTTTGAATAATCTTATCATCAATTAAATGAAGATCTGTAGTGGTAATAATCGTTTGTATTTCTTCTTTAATATAAAATAATAGATTATTTTTTTTCATCTCATCTAATTCACTAAATACATCATCTAATAATAAAATAGGATAATAACCTTTATATTGTTTGAATATTTCAATTTCACCTAATTTAAGTGCGAGTACGGCAATACGTTGTTGTCCTTGCGAACCATAACTCTTTAAATTTAATTCACCCAATAAAAAATCTAAATCATCTCGATGAGGTCCGACCATCGTTGAACCTATTTTTCGTTCTACATCCCGTAATTTCTTATATTTATCACGTAGTTGTACTTTCATTTCTTCTGTATTTCCTAATTCAATATTCGTATTGTAATGAATGTGAAAAGAAGATAATCCTGTAATACGTTGATAAATCTCTTCACATCGTTGATTCAAATCATTCACAAATTGATTTCTCATACGATAAAGCAATATAGCTTTATCAATGAGATATTCTGTGATGATGTCAAAATAAGAATCATCAAATGAAGAATTCAACGTCTTTTTTAAATAATCATTTCTCATTTTTAATAGTCTATTATACTCATTTAAAACATGATAATAATTACTATATAATTGACTTAATTCTGTATTTAAAAACTTTCTTCTTTCACCTGGAGAATCTTTAACAATTTTCAAATCCTCGGGATAAAAAATGATGATATTCATATTCGAAATATAATCATCAACTTTTTTAACATCCATTCCATCTATTTTCATTTTTTTTCCCGATTTTTGAATTAATAGTTCTAATGTACTCCGATAATCATTAATATTTAATATTCCTTTTACACGGGCAAAACTTTCGTCTTGTTTAATTAAATGTTGATCGATAAAAGAACGATGAGATTTTGTAAGACCTAATACATAAATACTTTCTAACAAATTGGTTTTTCCTTGAGCATTATTTCCGTATATAATATTTAATCCTTTCGACAATTCTAACAAAATCTGTGAATAATTTCGAAAAGTTGTTACTTCTATTTTTTCTAAATACATGATCATCACCAAATTTTCGATTATTTAGGTCTATTTCAGAAATATAGGGTATATTAGTATACCTCTACACATTATATATTATATCACAAAAATGACCCTAAAAAGTAAAAAATAAGACATTTAGCCTTATTTTTTAACAATTTTTCGATCATTTAGTCGTTGCGATAAACGAGCAGCTCGATAGACCTGATTTTGAAATGAAGTTTTGGATAATTTGACTTTGATTTTTTTGTTATTTTCAAATAGAACTACGGTCTTTTTTCCACTTTCATAATAATCTTTTACGTGTTTTAAATTAATCCAAGTACAAAGATCTTTTCGTGGAGATTCTGTAGGGAAAAAGATCATCGGTGAACTTTCTTCTACTACAATTGGAGTTTTATACTGAATACCAGTTAATACTTTCGCTCCATGCATACGCCCGTCCAATGTACTTCCGTAGTATTCACAACTGTCAGAAATAATCATTCTTGGTGTTTTTGAAACATAAAAACGACGTTTCGTCTCTAACACTTGAGAAGTATCTTTATCCACAGGAAGTATCGCTAACGTTTGATCATTAATTTCGTATTCTTCTAACATTTCCCATTTCCTTTCTAATTCATTGAGATTTCTCCCAATCAATTGACTTGTATTATATTCAATCAAATGTCGCTTCTTGACGATTGATGTCGAAATGGAAAAAAAATATAAAAAAACTATCAAATTTGATAGTTTAGTAAGTACGAATTGGTAAAATTAATTGAATTAAATTATCAGTTTCTGGATTTTTAACAATAATGGGACTTATTTCTCCATTAAATAATAATTCAATTTCTTCACAATCTAATGATTTTAGTGCTTCTAACATATATTTAGAACTAAAAGCAATTTTAATTTCCTGATCATTATTTTTTACGACATTCATCGTTTCTTCTACATTACCAATTTCTGGGATATTAGAAGATACAACAATTTCATCTTGATGACTTTCTAAACGAATGGTATTTTTATCCGATTCATTCGTTAATAAAGAGGCACGGTCAATGGAATCATAAAACATATTCAAAGAAACACGCATTGATAAAGCAAATTCTGTTGGAATTAATTTTGAAGTATCTGGATAAGTTCCATTGATCAGTTTTGACATCATAATAATCGTTCCAAACTTAAAGATTACTTTATTATTGAAAATGTGCATCTCCAAATTTTCGTCATCATCATTAAATAATCTGGTTAATTCAATTAAGTTTTTAGTAGGAATAATAATATTAACATCTTCTGGTAATTCAGAATTGATATGAATCACTGATTTCGCTAAGCGATAAGAATCTGTTGCGGTACATTCTAAGAGATTTCCCGTAATTTTAAAATTGATTCCCGTTAAAACAGGTCGAGATTCTTGATTTGATGTCGCAAACGATGTTTGATTAATAATGTTTTTAAACACACGTTGTTTCATAATAATAGGATGTTTATGTTCTTCTAAATCTAAATTAGGGAATTCATTCACGTTATTACAATTTAAATGAAAGTTAGAATGGTTGGTTGATATCGATAATTTATTATCTACTACTTCTTCAATATGAATGATTTCCCCAGGTAATTTACGTACAATATCATACATATATCTACCAGAAATCACAATATCTCCTAATTTTTCTACTTCTTCAATATCTTTACGATCAATAAAGGTCTTAATTGCAATTTCATTATCTGTACTCATTAAATATAAACCATTTTCAGTAAGTTCAAATTTAATACAATTAAGAATAGGAATCAAATTTTTACTAGAGATTCCTTTAATTACATAATTTAAATGTTCCATTAATACATTTTGCTTAATTTTTAATTTCATTTGCATTCTCTCCTTCTTATTATATATAGATTATTTTTATTATTACAGTGGATTGTGTGGAAAAGTCTAAAAAGCATTTAAAATCAATGGGAAATAGACTTTTTATCCTGTGTAAAATTTGTGGATAACCTTTAGTTTTACACAGGTTTATTTAATTTCTTGGATAATTTTACTGATTTCCACTTCTAAAATTCCATTGTTTTTAATTTCATTCTTAATTTTATCCACAGAGTGCATCACGGTGGTGTGATCTTTTCCACCAAATTCAATACCGATTTTAGGATAAGACTCTCCGAGTTCTGTACGACAGATGTACATAGCAATTTGTCTTGGTAAAGCGACACTTGCTTTTCTTTTTTTACTTTTTAAGTCTTCTACCGTAATATTATAATGATTTGCGACTAATTGTTGAACTTGATCGATTTTGTTTTTGGAAATGATACTTTTTACAAAATAGTCTTTTAAAGCTTCTACTGCTAATTCTAATGTAATTTCACTTCCACTCATCATTGTCGCATAAGCAAATACTCGCGTAATCGCACCCTCTAGTTTACGAATATCACTGGTACAATTACTGGCAATATACTCTTTTACATCTTGAGGTAAAGTATTATACATTTGATGACCTTCAATTTTTTTATCGATAATCGCCATACGTAAATTAAAGTCTGGCGGTAAAATATCAATGGTTAATCCCCAGTTAAAACGAGTTCTTAAACGATCTTCTAACAATTTTAGATCATCTGGAGAACGGTCTGAAGAAATAATAATTTGTTTATTATTTCCATATAAATCATTAAAGGTGTTGAAAAATTCTTGTTGTGTTTGATTGGCATTTCCCAAATATTGAATATCGTCGATAATTAAGATATCCACATCACGATATTTCTTTTTGAAAATATCCACATTATCAAAATTATTGCCATCTTTACTTCTTTTATTAATACCAATAAAATCTGATACAAATTTTTCACTAGTAACATATAGAACGGTTTTATCAGAATGTTCTAGAACATAATTTCCAATGGCGTGCATCAAATGGGTTTTTCCTAATCCACTATTTCCGTAGATAAATAAAGGATTATACATAAAACCTGGTTTTTCCGCAACTGCTAATGCGGTTGCTTTTGCAAATTTATTACTCTCTCCAACAATAAAATTTTCAAAAGTATATTTAGGATTTAAATTGGATTCAATCTTACGATTCGATGTTACATCTTGATGAATTTCCACTTTTTTCTTTTGTTCTTGGTATTCATCTTCCGTTAAATATATGATTTTAAAGTTTGTTCCTGTAATATCTGTAAAAATTTCTTCAATAAGATCATTATAATTTTCACTTAGGTGCTTTTTATGAACGTGCATAGGAACTATTACAGTTGCTTGTGAATTCTCTAGACGAACTAGTTTTGTATCTAAAAACCATGTTTCAAATAGCATCGGTGAAATATTTTCTTTCATACGTTCCAAAAATTTTTGCCAAATTATATCCACATTCACGGTATCACCTACTCCCATAACTACTAACATTTTACAATAAAATGATTGAAAATAAAAGGAAAAACACGAATATTTGTGGAAAATAAATTATGCACAAGATTTTCCACAAGAAAAAGAGTTTAAAAATCTAGTTTATCTGTGTTTTCCACGAAAAAGTGGAAAAAGTTATTCTTTATTATACACACTGTGAATTAATTTTCAACAGTTTTGTGGAAAAATACTGGGAAATATTATTTTTCAAGGGTTAGTTTATGTGGAAAAGTGTGTTGAAAAATAAATAAAAACATTTTCCACAGGAAAAAAACTGTGTAAAAAAGTAGGACTTTGTCGTTTTTTGGGAAATATTGTGGAAAGATGTAAAAAGATTTGACAAATACCATCTTTTTCTATATAATTAATAAAGCAATTGGGAAAAAAAGTTCAGGAGGTGGATTTTCATGAAAAGAACCTATCAACCAAACAATCGTAAAAAAGCAAAAAAACATGGATTCTTCGCACGTAAAAAAACAAATATTTTAGCACGTAGAAGAAGAAAAGGACGTAAAGTTTTAGCTCATTAATAGATAGCCACTGATTGTCAGTCGTAAGTCCAATCAGTGGTTTTTTACTATATGACATGTAGGTGGTCGGTCAGTATGAAAAAGAAAAATATTGTCAAAAAAAATCAAGATTATAATCGTATTATTAGAAATTATAAGCCATATAAATATAAAGAATATATTTTATATGTGGAAAAAAATCAGGAAGATACGTATCACTTTGGATTTTCTGTTGGTAAAAAAATAGGAAATGCGGTGGTTCGTAATAAAATAAAAAGGCAAATAAAAAACATTCTAGATAAAAAGGTCTATAAAAATGGCTTTAATTGTATTATAATAGTTAGAAAGGGCATTCTTGATCTATCTTTTCAAGAGATGCAGGAAGATTTATGGACAGTGTTAGAAAAGATCAATATAATTAAAGGAGAAAAGTCATGAAGAAAAGAAAAAAATATTTAAAATTAGGAATCATCCTGTGTACGGTTTTAGCTCTTACAGGGTGTACGAAACGGTTAAAAGATTCGGATAATAAAGCGGTTGTGAATGAAACAACGGGACAAGTATTAACCAAAAATATCTTTTGTCAACCTACAGAAAAAGAAACGATTGAACAATATAATAAAAATAAAGTAAAAGTAGAAGAGTTACCAAAATGTGAGAATTTAAGTATTGTAAATGACACTTATGATGGAATTTGGGATACGATCTTTGTTCGTCCTCTTGCATGGTTGATTGTTCAAGTGGGAAATATTGTTAAAAACTATGGTCTCGCTATTATAATTACAACTTTACTTATTCGTTTAGTAACTATTTCTTTAACAAAGAAGACAGCGTTACAATCAGAAAATATGAAAAAAGCTCAACCAGAATTAACACGCTTAGAACAAAAATATAAAAATCGTACAGATCAAGAAAGTATGATGATGAAATCACAAGAGATGATGATGATTTATAAAAAATATGAGATTAATCCTATGTCTGGATGTTTATTTTCTTTTTTACAGATTCCATTGTTCTTAGCCTTCTATGAAGCTTTAAATCGTTTACCAGTAATTTTTGAAGGACATTTCTTAGGATTACAATTAGGTACAACGCCTATGGCAGGAATTAGTAATGGACAATATTATTATTTAATTGTGATTGTCTTAGTCATTGGAGCTAGTTATTTAAGTATGAAACTGAACAGTACAGCTTCTATGAGTAAAGAACAAGCTGCTCAAATGAAAATGATGACGAATATGATGATCGTTTTCTTAGGAATCGCTTCAGTATCTCTTTCTACAGGAATTGCGATTTATTGGGTAACCAATAGTACCTTTACCATTCTTCAAAATTTATGGGTGAAAAGGAGAAAAGAAAAAAATGCTTAAAGTAAAAGAATATGTAGATAAGACAAGAGAAAATGCTCTTGGACAATGTTTGGATGAACTTCATGTTTCAGAAGATGATTTATATATTAGAGAAAGTGAAACAGAGGCCAAACTATTTAAAGCAAAAAAAGTAAAATTAGAAGTGTTACCAAAACAAGATATCATTCAATATGTGAAAGAATACATCGATGAATTATCAAAGTATTTACAAATGGAAATTCATAGTGAGGTAAAATTTCAAGATGGAATTCTTCAAATTTTATTAGTTTCTGATCATAATTCTTTATTGATTGGAAAAGATGGAAGAACGATGAATTCGATTCAACAAGTTCTTCGTCAATCGATTAGTGCAAAGACTGGATTTAAGGTATCATTGATGGTCGATGTATCGAATTATAAAGAAAAACAAAATTACTTTTTTGAAAAAGAAGTTAAAAAAATCTGTCGTGAGGTTTTAAAAAGCCATGTTGATGTAAAATTGGATCCTATGAATTCTTATAAAAGAAGATTAGTTCATAGTGTAGTCAATGAATATGATCATCTTACAACGAAAAGTGAGGGAGCTGAACCACGACGTTATGTAGTCATTCAGTATCAAGAGGATTAATTCCTCTTTTTATTTATGTATCAGAAAAATTTCTCTTTTTTTAATTAAAATGTCAAGTGCAACTTTTGTGAATTTGTAAGTACTTTGTATTAGGCATTAACAATGTTTTGTATGTTTAAAATCTTTCGTAACAATTTTTCGTCTTTAATTTCATCTTTCAGTGCTTC
>DVKJ01000028.1 GCA_018716065.1 Candidatus Pelethosoma merdigallinarum | reverse complement strand
AAAAGAACAAAAATTAAATGGTTATATGAATGAATTAGTACAAATTCAAACAGATTATGATCGCTTTGCTAGTGTGGATTTAAACTTAACGGATAAAGAAAAAAGATATTTTAATGAACTTCGTGAGGAAAAGGATTTTGCTGATACCAAAGATTTATATAAAGAACTTGCCGTTACGGATCATGTTCCAGAATTTTTACCTCTTACACAGTATTTAGAAGTTTCTTTAGTTGATCAAATTGTGTATGATACGAAAAAATTAGTTCGAACAACAAAGGAAGTACGTGAAGAAGCAGGTACAGCAAAAAAAGAAGCAGAAAAGAAAGAACAAGTGGAAAGAGAAAGAATTCGTAAAGAAGAAGAGGAACGACTTCAAAAAGAAGTCCATGAAGTAGAAGAATCGGAAAAACAAATTCATGATCATATCAAAAAAACGGAACACGAAGTAGAACTACTGGTAAAAAGAGTAGACCGGGCAAAAATAGAACGTAAAGCAACCACTCATTTTAAAGGAATCTCTAAAATGGTTGTAAATTTCTCTAAAATGGCAGTAGGTGTTTTATCTTTCTCTTTATTTAAAAATCCAGGAGTAGGTTTAGTCATTGGCGCAGTACTCATTAATAACTCTGTACGTGGACTTAGAAATGCCATACGCTTAAATAAAAGACGTGTCCCTTATTATAAGTATACCGATGTGACCAATGAAATCTTAAAACAAAAATCAACATTAAAAGTTAGTCAAAAATTAGTCCAAGATTCTTTAAAACAAATTACGTTATTTAGAGATGAATTTGAAAATAAATTTGAAGATCATATTAAAAATTTACCAGAATTTAAAGAAATCTTAGAAAAAGTGGATATGGTAGAGCGTGACCTACTAACCAAACAAGAAATGTTACAAAAGAGTAAAAAGCAACTTAAAAAAGTAGAAAAAGAAAATGAAAAACAAAAGGTAAAGACACGAAATTAAAAAGAGTTTAGAAATGAGGTCAAAGAATGAATAAAGAATTTAAAGTATTAGTTTTTAGTATGATAATGAATCTTTTGATCTCTATTCTAAAAATAGTAGGGGGAATCTATTTTCATTTTGGTTCTTTATTAGCCGATGGGATGCAGACATTTAGTGATTTCGTAACAGATATCGTTTCTTTTATTGGGGCTAAGTTTTCCAAAAAGAGACCAACAAAGAGTCATCCATTTGGTTTTGGAAAAATGGAATATATTACTAACTTAGTAGTTGGATTCTTACTCTTTTCTCTTGCTATCTTTATTATCATAAATGGATATATGAGTCCATGGCACATTCCATCTTTATCTGTTTTATGGATTCTTGTTATTGCCTTTGTACTAAAAGGAATCTCTATTTACTTTCTTTATTCCGTTGGTAAGAAGATAAATAGTCAATTATTAATTACATCTTATTCAGAATCCAAGATGGATTTATACGCATCTAGTGGAGTTATGCTCGCAACTATTCTATTACAATTTTCAGAATCTATTATTATTTTTAGATCTATTGATATGATTGTCGGGTTTATCATTGGTTTTATGGTATTAAAAACATCATGGGATATTTTAAGAGAAAACTCAATGAATTTAATTGGAAAAGTAGAAGATAATACAGAATTATATAAAAAGATTGAGGATTTTCTTTTAGATATGAAAGGTGTAGAAAAAGTAAAAATGTATTTAATTCGATATGGTAAATACTATAAAATTCAGTTAATGATTGAAATGGATCCTAAACTTACCTTACGTCAAGTTACTAAATTAGAAGAAAAAATAAAAAGAGAATTAGTTCGCCATCATTCCTTTCACGTTAAATATCCAACCATTTATGTTACATCACACTTAGAAGATTAGAAAAAAACTAATCTTTTTTTGTTAACTTTGTAAAACAAAACCTTGAACATGTTATAATGAAAGTGTAATATAATTCTACAAAACATAGTGTGGAGATAAAGGAGAAGTGAATATGAAGCCTATTTGTATTTTAGCCTTAGGAGATATTGTTGGTGAACAAGCGATTGAAATGTTAGAAAACAATTTGAAAGAAATAAAAGAAAAATATTCAGTTGATTTTGTAATAGCGAACGGTGAAAATGCATGTAAAGCAAGAGGGATTACCAAAAAATTGTTTTATCGCTTAATAGATAGTGGTATAGATGTTGTTACTATGGGTAACCACACCTATTCAAATCCAGATATATATGAAATTGATGACAAAAGATTAATAATTCCTTTAAATGGTCATAGAAAAACCAAAGAGAAAGGGTATGAAATATTCGAATGTAAAGGTAGTCAAATATTTGTTGCTAATCTTTTAGGAAAAAACTTAGGTGGAGAGTTAAATGCGTTTAAAGAAATTCGTGAAGTGCTTCATCATCTAAAAGAAGATATAAAAATAAAAGTGATTGATTTTCATGCGGAATGTTGCAATGAAAAAATGGCATTGGCATATATGTTAAGAAATGATGTTAGTATGGTCTATGGAACACACACGCACGTTCAAACGAATGATGCAAAAATACTATATCATCGATTGGGGTATATTACAGATATCGGAATGTGTGGACCCATTCGTTCGGCAATTGGCTATGATTTGGATTTTGAAGTCAAAAGATGGTTAGAGGATAATGGTCAAGATTCTATTTTATCGGATGATTCTAACTGTCAAATAAATGGAATCATTTTTAAGGTAGATCCTAATACAGGTAATACCTTGAATGTACATACAATTGTTATATAAAGAAAGGAGTAAATATGGATACTGTAAAATTAATGTATTTATATCGTAACAAATATATCAACAGTGATGAATTATTAGAAGAGTTAGAAAATCTTGACCTTTCTAATTTTTCACAACACGAAACAAAACAGATTCATCAGTTAGTATGTGATATCAAGAAAATAAAAGATACTATACCGAATGAAGTAGATAAATATGAAAAACAAAGAATGAAAAGTATTGATCGCACGATTGAATCGTTAGAAAAGATGAAAAAGAAAAATGACTTTGAAAATTGTGTTAAAGAAAAATTAGAAAAGTATGATAAACAACTGCACCAAGCAAAAAAGCAAAAACGAGATGGTGGTAAGTTATATGAAACAGTGTTAAAACTATTAATGGAAAACACTATGATTGAGTCTATTCTTAAAAAGATGTCTGATGAAGATCTTCTAGCGTTTATTACAGAACATATTTCAGTACCCAATTCACTACCACTCACTAGAGAAAAATTTAATACACTAGCGCACCTTGCGATGAAACAAGATAATAGAGAAGCTTTGTGGCGACTAGCTTTTAATTATAACAATCAACAAATGGATATGGAAACAACCGAAAATTATTTTATTGAAAAAAGAGATCATTACTATTTAGCAGAAATCGTTAGTGCATGTAGAGAAGATATTAGTGTCAAAAGAGTGATTGATAAAGTATTGGCAACAAAAGATGATGAATTTATTCAAAAAGCATACCAAAGTGCGATAAAAGCAGGATCCCAAAAAAATAAAAGGTTATGAAGAAGTATATCCTGAATCATATGATTGGATACTTTATTTAAAATCATCTGGTGAACCCATTGGAAATGTCGTTGCAGATCGAGAACAACATGACATTAAAAGTATTGAACTTGCTTTTAATACTCATCCAAATTTTTGGAAAAAAGGATACACTGCGGAAGCACTCATCCAAATTATGAATTTTTTGTTTGATCAAGGATACGAAAATATTTTATGTGGTTATGATGAGGGTAATATAAAATCTAAAAATATAGGAGAAATATTAGGCTTTTTACCTTATAAAGTAGAGCCAAATGCTTGGCAAAAAAATGGTGTTCCTATCACATCTTATATGACAATCATGCCAAAGGAACGATTTAAAGATTTGTATTCGTATGGTTCCAAGTCTAAATAGTTTATAGAACAAAATAGAAAGGAAAACGTAATTATGAAATATATTGTACAAAATAGTTCTTCAACTTATCAAACGGTTATTGAAGAAATAATCAATCAAAATAAAGATAAAATCTTTGATTTCTTCGAACATGATGAGATCGATTTACCATTTAATGTTTATATTTATGATAGTATAGAGTCACTAGTGGAAGGATTACATAAAAGAGGATTTTCAAAAGAGTCAGACTATATGTGTGCTTGCTTTAAAGATGAAGATTGTTCTTTAAACTTTTTTGAACCTAAAGATAAACCAAATGAAAATGAATGGTCAAAGGATGACTATAAAAAAGTGATTTTTCATGAATTAGTTCATGGTATTCAATTTTTGATTTATGGTTATACGCCTGAATGGATGAATGAAGGAATTGCCAACTATTTAGATGGTACTTATCAAAAAGGAATTCCGTGGTTAATGGAAAACTATATTAAAAATCAACCAATCCCTAATCAAAAAGAGATCGAAGAAGAATTTGGACATCGTGACTATGATAGTTATGATTATGCTTATATCATGCTTTGTTATTTAATGGAGTGTTATGGTAAAAAATATTTATTTTCTTTGTTAGAAGATTCAGAAAAGTTAAAAAAAGCAAGCCATAATTTATTAAATACGGCTATTGATTATTACAATCATAAATATTTTGAAAAAGAGAATCAAACAAAAACAAGATAAATAATTAACGATTGTCATTTGCAACGAAAGAGGTGATGGTGTGAAAAATAATGTTATTGAAGTTCAAAATGTAAAAATAAATGTAACTAATATAAACGAAAAAGACTATATTTGTATTTCTGATTTTACAAAATTCAAAAATGGAAAATCAACATCAGATGACATCATTAGAAATTGGTTAAGAAATAGAATTACTTTAGAATTTTTAGGGACTTGGGAGTCAATATATAATCCTGAATTTAATTCCGTCGAATTCGACGGGTTTAAAAGTCAATCTGGACTTCATACTTTTACATTAAGTGTTACTGAGTGGTGTACAAAGACAAATGCTATTGGGATATATTCAAAACGTGGAAAATATGGTGGAACTTATGCTCATAAGGATATAGCGTTTGAGTTTGCTTCGGCCATTAGTCCTGTTTTCAAATTGTATTTAATAAAAGAATTCGAAAGACTAAAAACATTAGAAAATAAAAATAGAGAATGGGATATAAAGAGAATATTAACAAAGAATAATTATTTAATTCATACGGATGCAATAAAAAATTACATATTACCAGATTGTGATTATTATAAAAATAAAGAATGGTTGAAATATGCAGAAGAAGCTGATATTTTAAATGTTGTTTTATTTCATACAACTGCAAAAAAATGGCGAGAGTTAAATCCCAAGTTAGCTAAAACTTCTAATATTAGAGATTACGCATCCATAAATGAATTAACCGTTTTATCAAATTTAGAGTCACATAATGCAGAACTAATAAAAGAAGGAAAAAGTAAGGAGGAAAGATTTGAAATACTTAGTGAAATTGCTAAATATCAATTAGATATACTTAATAATGCTGAAAAGATAAAATTATTAAGAGAGAAGAAAGAGGATAAATAAGTTTGAGAATATAGAGAAATGAGGGAATTAAATGACAAAGCAATCATTTATTAATGAAACAACTAATATTATAGAGAAAGATTTAGAACCTGTTGATTTAAAGAAAAGCTTAACAAAAGGCAATTTATTGATAACAAAAAAGTCTTTGGAATCAGAAATTGAGATTGCAGATAGTTGTCTCTTAGAAGATGTAAAAATTAGTTTGAATGGATCTACTAGATTAATTATAGAAGAAGGAGCTGAACTATTAAATTGTAATATTTATTCTAATGGTAATCATAACGATATTCGAATAGGTAAGAATTGCAAGTTAAAAGGACTTTATATTATGTGTTGTGATGATGGTAATACTATTGATGTTGGAGAAAATACGACTGTACATGGAGAGTTTTGGGGTTCAACAATTTTTCATACGATGGAGAAAACAACGATTAAAATAGGTAAAGATTGTATGTTATCTGGCAATATTGTTTTGAGAACAACAGATGGTCATGCGATTATTAATTCCGAAGCCAAAAGAATAAATCCTCCTCAAAATATTATCATTGGTAATCATGTTTGGATTGGAATGAATGCAATGATTTTAAAAGGATGTGAGATTGGTACAGGATGTATTATTGGAGCTAATTCGGTAGTTACATATTCATTTGATACCTATACTATAATTGCTGGTAATCCTGCCAAGAAAATAAATAAAATAGATGATTTTGACTGGCAGAGAAGTAGTGGTTTTAATTTTACATTGGATGATTATAGAAAATAAGATAATGAATTATTATTAGAAATAGATCGTCGAGTGGAGGTATGATTATATATGAAGTGTTATCACATGACTAAGATAGATAATTTAGATTCTATTAGTAAGTTAGGATTGATTCCCAGAAATGGTGATAACAGTAAGTTGATTCATGATGATAAAATAAAAGTATTTTTCTCTGAAGGATATGAAGGTGCGATTGCATTATATGTAGATTTTAGTATCGTATATCAGCAAGTAAAAAAGAAAGAAATTATTTTGAATGACGATTACTTAACGAACAAAATAATGTCATCTAAAAACTTAGAAGATTATTTAGAAGATGGTGTATATTTATCTTTTGATATGAACGGTATTACAAATGAGAGAAATTTTGAAAATGGTTGTACTAGTCAAGTAATAGAACCTGATAACTTAAAAGTATTAGTTTTAAAAAATATGGAGACTAACGAAGTAAGTTATTCTAGATTTAATCTTATTCATTATATGATGTCCACCGTTTCACTAACGCAGATAAAATATTATGGGGCTATTTATTCTAATAGTCCATCATTTGAAGAAGCCACAAAAAGAATACAAAATAAGGTAAAAAGATATTATGATTATAATAAGAAAACTATACATAAATTTAAAATGCATCATTATGAAGTGGTAGAAATCCCTCTTAAGACGTTTTTAAACGAGATCATTTATTAAGGAAAAACGGATAAAGTTACTCAAATATATTATTTCTCAAAGATGGATAAATATAGAATTTTAATAATCATAGAGTTCTTGTAATAGATGACGCTTTATATAGATAAACATGATAGTTGTGTGCTGTACTCATTTATATGGTAGATTTATGTCTGCTTTTTTAATTAAAATGTCAAGTGCAACTTTTGTGAATTTGTAAGTACTTTGTATTAGGCATTAACAATGTTTTGTATGTTTAAAATCTTTCGTAACAATTTTTCGTCTTTAATTTCATCTTTCAGTGCTTC
>DVKJ01000027.1 GCA_018716065.1 Candidatus Pelethosoma merdigallinarum | reverse complement strand
CACCAGTATTGGTATAAAAGAAAATAATGGTGCGATTGTAGAACAAAGCACTTCTATTAAAGCAAAAACATTAGTGAATACAGAGATTGGATTTGAAACATCTGGTTCTATAACTTTTCAAGTGTCTGCTCGAAATCAAGGAACCACGGATGCCAAACTTATGGAAATTAAAGGATTAGAAGAGAGTAATGCCAAAGAACCTAGTTGTATTCAAGTATCGGTTGAAGATCACAACATAGGAGAAGTCATTTATCCGAATCAAATCAAGAATTTTACAATTACGATTACCAGTACATGTACTTCATACTTCAGCAAAGAATTTGATCTTCACTTTATATATGAGAAACAACACACCGTTGATGGAGAAGTAACGGATGAATATTTAAAAGAATTATTCTTAATACAAGCCCAAAATGTAGTGAAAGAAATGGAAGATAATTTTAAAGAAGGACAAGAAACAAAAGAATATAACTTTCCAAATGATCAAATCACTACTAATACATCAGAAATATTAGGAGGATATTCTACAATTGATAAAGATGGCGATAGTGCGATTGCAGTATATGATCAAAAGAGTAGGTGGTGTGCGGTAAAAACAAAAGGAGAAACTGAACTAAGAGTAATTGATAACTATTTGAAATGTGATAAAGATATAGCTGAAAACTTAATTATTAATGGTTATGGAGAATATGGAGATAATACAAACTTTTCATTTTTCACTTATAGCCCATCAGGATATTTTAGTTATGCGGGCGCAAAATGGGGAATAGCGATTGATGGTTATGTACCAATTAATCCTGATTATACATATGAGGAAAAAATGACTATGAAAACTAATAAGACAAATGCACTTTATTATGCAGGTTTTACAGCTTATGATATAGATCAACACGTTATAAGTGCTACTTATATTATGAGTGTTCCAAATACATTGACAGCTTTAGCTCGTGATTTAAACAATGGTGATATGGTTGTATATTTAAATAATATCAGTAATTGGTCAACTTCTCCGTTGAATCCTTCTTTTCCAGACATTTATAAGGGATTTATTTTCTGGAATTATCAAGATAGTCAAGGAAATATATATCCAGAAGAGACTTATTCAAGAAATATTTTTTCTCCAGTTTTTGAATTTAGTGGTATTAATAAAACAAACCATATGATTACATTAACATCTCCATGGAATCATGGAACCTTTAAGGCAGGAACAAAGGTAAGTCAATCCAATGATGGACTAGCAGCAAATTATGGTCTTCGCCTCTATCAGTCTATATCTACTAACTTTACAACCTATTCTAACACCATTAATGGTTTAGACCACACTTACGATTCTTACCACACTTTTCCATATGGCAGTCGTTACATTCGATTGATTCTTTCTACTGACTCTTCAAGTATAGGTGGAGTAATTACGGATATCAAATCTGTCGTTTTTAGAAAAGTAGTGAAATAAAATTTTAAAATTCAGAGAAAAGCATAGACTTTTCTTTTTCTTTCGTTTATAATAAAATCAATTTTGGAGGTGAGACATGAAAACCAATTTACCTGTCATATTACTACGTGGTCTTGTCTTACTTCCTCATAACGAAATTCGTTTAGAGTTTGATAATGATGAAAGTAAAAATATTATTGATGTAGCGGAACTTTTCCACGATGGGCATCTTTTAGTTACTAGTTATAAAGATGAATTAGAGGAAACACCAAATAAAAATGAATTGCCTAAGATTGGTGTGATTGGAAAAATTTCTCATCGTATGGAGTTACCAAATGGGAAAACTAGAGTAGTGATTAAAGGGCAGCGCCGTGCGGAAGTATTTGATTATTTAAATGTAAATACGAATGATATTTTAGAATCGATTATTACGGAAATAGATGTTATAAAAGAGGATGAACAAGAAGAAAAAATGTTGGTTCGTAAAGTGTATCACGAATTAGAACAATATATTCATATAGTTCCTTATATGAGTAATAGTATTTTAAACTATACGAAAAATATTCAACATTTAGATCAATTAACAGATATGATCGTTCCGGAATTACCAGTAACCGTAGAGCGTTTAATGGAATATTTAGAAGAAGTTGATGCCAAAAATCGTGCGATGATGATTTTAAAAGATATTTATCAAGAACAAGAAGTATATAAAAAAGAAGAAGAAATTGATCGTAAGATTAAACAAAGTATGGAGAACACCCAAAAAGAGTTTATTTTACAAGAAAAGATTCGTTTGATGCGAGAAGAGTTAGGGGAAACTTCTACCAAAGAAGAAGAGATTTTTGAACTTCGCACGAAATTAAATGAGTTGGATGCGCCGATTCCAGTTAAAAATCGTTTAGAAAAAGAAATTAAACGATATGAGTCTTTACCACCAATGTCACAAGAGGTATCAATGGTACAAGCTTATATTGATTGTTTATTTTCCATTCCATGGAATCAATTTGGAGAGGAAATTCATGATTTATCCGTTGTTCAACAACGATTAGATGAGACACATTATGGATTAGAAAAAGTTAAGACTCGTATTATAGAATTTCTTGCAGTTAAGGAAAAAACGAAGTCTATTAAAGGTCCTATTTTATGTCTTGTTGGTCCTCCTGGAGTTGGAAAAACTTCTTTAGCAAAATCGATTGCTTATGCGATGGGTAGAAAGTTTGTGAAGTTTAGTGTAGGTGGTATGGATGATGAGGCAGAAATTATGGGGCATCGTCGTACTTATATTGGAGCTTCTTCGGGAAGAGTCATTGATTCTTTAATAAAAGCTCGTGTATCGAATCCGGTATTATTAATGGATGAAATTGATAAAATGACAAAAGGTATTCATGGGGATCCTGCAAGTGCTTTATTAGAAGTATTAGATCCTGAACAAAATGCGTTCTTTTCTGATCATTATGTGGAAGAAGAAGTGGATTTATCGCATGTCTTATTTATTCTTACGGCTAATTATATCGATGATATTCCTACTGCCTTAAGAGATCGTTTAGAAGTCATAGAATTAAGTGGATATACAGAGTTTGAAAAAGTTTCCCTATCTCAGGAATACCTGATTCCTAGAGAATTAGAAAATCATGGATTATCCAATTTAATCTTTACAAAGGAAGCTTTATTAGAGATGATTCGTGGATATACGAAAGAAGCTGGCGTTCGTGAATTACAACGTATGATTGCCTCTATTATGCGTAAGGTCGTTACGAAAGAATTAATCACTCGTCAAGCTTATTCGCATCGTACAATTACCGAAGAAGAAGTTTCTAAATTTCTAGGGAAACGAAAATATGAATCAGTTTTATCTCATTCTCAAACAACAGGTGTGGTAAACGGTCTTGCCTATACGCGTTTTGGTGGTGAAACATTACCGATTGAAGTCACTTATTATCCTGGTGAAGGGAACTTAATTTTAACAGGTTCTTTGGGTGATGTCATGAAAGAAAGTTGCCATATTGCTTTT
This sequence comes from Candidatus Pelethosoma merdigallinarum, assembly GCA_018716065.1. Classification (GTDB taxonomy): domain Bacteria; phylum Bacillota_I; class Bacilli_A; order RF39; family UBA660; genus Pelethosoma; species Pelethosoma merdigallinarum. The sequence continues at coordinate 30,437 of DVKJ01000027.1, read as the reverse complement.
GGATATGTGAAGTCTAATTATAAAAAGTTTGGTATTGAGTCTCACTTATTATCCAAAAAAGATATTCATATTCATGTTCCAGAGGGAGCGGTTCCAAAAGATGGACCATCTGCTGGAGTTGCGATTACAACTGCTCTTATTAGTGCTTTAACGCATCGTAAAGTACCATCTGATATTGCCATGACAGGAGAAATTACATTACGTGGAAAAGTATTACCCATTGGTGGTTTAAAAGAAAAAAGTATTGGTGCTCATCGTAATCATATTAAAACATTGATTCTTCCTTATGAAAATAAACGTGATATTGACGAAGTACCAAACGAAATTAGAAACGAGTTACAATTTTATCCAGTGACCAATTATATGGATATCTATCAATATCTTTTTAAGAAGTAGGTGAAAGTTATGAAATCATACGATATACAAACCCATATTCAAGCTTTAGAATTATTGCTTTCTCTTTGTATTCAACAATCACCTAAAGAAGTGATTGAATTTGAGAACATTTCAATGGAAGACTTATTTTCACGTATTCAAGTCTTAATTCATGAAGAGGAGTATTTGTATGCACTCACACCAACAGAGTGGCAAATCTTGTATCAATATATTGATTATTATCGCTATAAACCAGAAAATCAAAAGAAAGTTGAAGTTTTTAATCAAATGATCGACGATGTAAATGATCGATTATATCTTAATGAAATATTTTATGATAATTATCAGAAGATCATTTCTACGAATGATCAGTCTGAATTGAGTACATGTCTAAACCGTTATTCAAGCATGTGTAATTCTATTTTTTCACGTTATTTCAAATTCGAGGAGAAGATACCTTGTTATGAGAGTGTGAGTTCAAACCTTATTCATGTTCTATGGCAAACAAAATATATTTTATTGGTTTATATTGTTGAGGGTTTATTACCTGAGGATTATCAAGTATTGGAAGATACTGTTTATGCGGAAGCAGCGATGATATCCATCATCAATCAACACAAAGATGAACTTACCAACCAACATTATGAGAAAATGATTCAGTTAATTATCGATCGAAATAAGGAAGAACATTTGCTTAAAAATTCAGTCTCAAAAGAACATAAAACTTTATTTAAGACAAAAACTTATATTAATACAAAAGAAACCATTCATGCTGGAGAAATGATACTAAACTATATCGAAAATGAATTAGAACAAAAAAAGTTAAAAAAGAGTAAATAAAATGACTCTTTTTTTCATATAATAAATTGAAATGGAGGAATTATATGAAAAAAATTGTCCCTTTTAAAAAGGATATTATCTTTAAAACCAATGTAGCGGAAATCACGAGTATTTCTCTAGAACATTCGCTACACTTTGAAAAAGAAGATTTTATAACTGGGGAATTTATGATTAGTGGAGAATATTTAATGACGGATACAAGTCGTGATACTGAAATATTTTCTTATAACATTCCCTTTGATATTCATGTAGATGAACACTATGATACGACACATGCGGAAGTAGATATTCATGATTTTTATTATGAAATTATTAATAGTAATGTATTATCTGTTCATATTGAGGTTGCGATTGATCATTTAGAGGAAAAACCACAACCTAAAGAAGAAGAGGAAGAAATGGAACTAGAGGAGGTTCGAAAAATGAAAACCGATATGGTAGAAGAAGAAATGACGGAAAAAGAAAAACAAGATGTTTTAGAAGCAGTTTATCAAGAAGAAGAGGATCATAAAGAATCAGTTCATGAAGAAGAAATGGAATTGAATCGTGAAACAGTAAAACCTATTGATATTAAAGAAACATCAACTCCTAGTAAAGTGGAAGTGACAGTAGAAAACAGTGAATATACTACTTATCGTGTTTATATCTTAAGAGAAGAAGATACTTTAGAAAGTGTAATGCAAAAATATAGTGTAACCCGTGAACAATTAGAAGAATATAATCCATTGGGGGATTTAAAAATTGGGGATAAGTTAATTATTCCAAATGAAACCAACTATTAAAGATTTTGTTCAAAAACAAAAATTAAAGCCAACGAAAGTAGAAATAAAGGGAAAAGTTACGATTATAACAACAAAACAGGGAACTTATTGTTTAAAACGAAAGGATCCTACACGTTCTAGTCCTTCAGAACTTCACATTTACGAGTATTTAAACTCTAGAAGTTTTTACTATTATCCAAAAGTTTTAGAATTTTCCGATGATGAGATAGAAGTTCGTGAGTATATTCGTGAAGATCATCTTCCTAGAGAACAAAAAATGGTTGATTTAATTGATTTGATGAGTTTGCTGCACAATAAAACGACTCACTATAAAGAAGTCGATTTGGATGATTATAAGAAAATATATGAAGATTTAAGAAATAATATTATCTATTTGACTAGTTATTATAATGATCTTATCAGTGTGATTGATGAGTCTATAATTATGTCTCCCAAAGAGTATTTGCTGGCTAGAAATTGTAGTATGATTTTTAAATCCCTTTATTTTTGTGAAGTGGAGTTAGAACATTGGTATGAAATGATCAAAGAAAAAAGAAAACAACGTGTTGTGGTGTTACACAATAATTTACAACTCAGTCATTTTCTTCGTAATGAAAATAGTTATTTTATAAATTGGGAGAAAGCTAAAATAGGAATTCCCATCTTTGATTTTTATAAATTGTATCGTGCACATGCCCTAGAATTTGATTTTCAAGAATTACTCAGAAGATATGAACATCGTTATCCATTAAAGAAAGAGGAACGTTTATTACTGTTTATTATGATTAGTATGCCAGAAAAAATAGAGTTTAATGATAGTGAAATGAAGTGCTGTGAAATGATTAGTCACCGAATTGATGAACTGTATAAAGCCAAGGACCTACGTTCACCATATCAAGCGGAAAAAACCAAGCAACATTAAGAACAGAAAAAAGATGAATAAAAACAAGTTAAAACGTGTAAAAATAAAGAATGTTAAAATCAATTGATAGATCATTAAAATTCCGCAGATACATACACAAAAAATCCATTTACCACGACCCCCATGGCAAGGTCCTTTTCCATGATACATAAAAATCACCTACTATAATATATGAAAAACTTTAGAAAAAGAAACCTTACAATACGAGAATGAGGGGATAAAGAGTAAAGTAAGGTTTCTACTATAATATATGACTCAAAAAATAAGTAGAATTGATAGATAACTAATAGAATGATAAAAAACTATTAGTTTTTTTGCTTATTTTATAGTATAATAGACAATCAAGGAGGGATTTTATGGATATTCGAAGTAGCTTAGATCAACAACAAGTTGAAAAAGTCATTGAGCAACACCAATTACCAGAAGAATTATATAATTCTGAGTTTCAAAGATTAGACTTTTTTCAAGCAAATCCTAATAATCCTAAATTAATAGGGTACTATGTTATTTACTTTAAAAATGAACAGATTTATTATCGTGTTGAAACTTTATATAGTAAAGAAACCAATGGTTATTTATATCCTAAATGTAGTCAAACTTATCTTCCAAACGGAACTTTAATGATTGCGGCTCATGATCGAGATTTAAATAATGACTGTGATTTTGGTTTTCATGTTCAAACTAGACTTTTAACCGAAGATCGTTTCTGTAATTATCATCGTCGTTTTGAAATTATGGAAGAAATTAGGCCAATCTTTTCTACTATGGATATTGTAAATCTTGAAACCAATCACACCTTGTATCACCCAGTTGAATCTTATACAAATCAAACGACAAAAACACTAAAAAAGTAGTGTTTTTTATTGAAACAGTCGGGAATCCGTGCTATAATACGTATAGTTTAGTCGGAAGGGAGGGATTTATGATGCCAACAATCGTTGTTAAAAATGGTAGTGTGGAAGGAGCTTTAAAGGTCTGGAAACAAAAAACTCGTAATGATGACTCCATGAAAAGACTAAAAGAAAAACAACAAGGTTATTTAAAACCTGGTGTAAGACGTAGAAATGCGAAGAAGGAAGCTATTCGTAATAGCCGTAAGAATCGCCGTCGAGGAAATCGTAATGATTATTAAAGAACATGATGTTCTTTTTTTCTTTAATTTATGATATACTAGAACTAGGAGGAAGATTCATGAAAAGCCTAAAAAAATTAATAGAGGAATATAAAAATTTAAGAGCGGATTATGAAAGCTTAAGAGAAGATATTGTAAAACTTCGTGATGAAAAACAAAAGTTAGAAGAAGAAATTAAATCTTCCCGAAAATAAATTGAATATTTAAGAAGCGATATCAAACAAGAAAAAGGACGCCTAAAAGGGCTTAAAGAATCATATGAAATTGCTTTATGTCATGCTACAATGAATAGAAAAAGAATACCAAGAAATGGTACTACATTTATGGATATGGAAAAGGCAACAGGGTATGAAGTTAAACCTCGTAAAGTAAAAGTATATAGATAGAAGGGTGATTATGATGAGAGAAAAAATATTAAATGATTTAAAAGAGGCAATGAAAAACAAGGACAAGGAAAAATTAGCGGTTATTCGTATGATTAAAGGTGCCATGCAAATGGAAGAATTAAACCTTAAAAGAGAGTGTACGGATGATGAGATGATTGGTATTATTTCAAAACAAATCAAAACGAGAAAAGAATCTATGGTTGAATTTGAAAAAGCAGGACGTACGGATTTAATGGAACAAACTCAAAAAGAAATTGATTTCTTAAATACTTATATGCCAGAACAATTAAGTGAAGAAGAAATTTTAAAAGAAATCGATCAAGTTTTCCAAGAAGTAAATCCTAGTAGTGTAAAAGATATGGGGAAATTAATGGGTTTACTAACTCCTAAATTAAAAGGAAAAGCAGATATGTCATGGGTAAGTAAAACCATTCGTGAAAAATTAAATAATTTATAATGATTGACTAAAAATCAACGAATTTGTATAATAGAGATATGAGAGGATGAAAAAAATGAATGATGTAATTACAGAAACAGAATTAGAAATGGAACAGGCGATTGAAACTTATCAAAAACGTTTGTTAAATATTCGTGCTGGACGTGCTAATCCAAGTATTTTAGATGGTGTTATGGTTTCTTATTATGGCGTAGATACACCATTAAAACAATTAGCTACCATTTCTATTCCAGAAGCTCGTCAATTAATGATTAAACCATTTGATCGTTCTTGCTTACAAGCAATTGAAAAAGGAATCTTCGAAGCGAATGTTGGGTTAACTCCTAACAATAATGGAGAAACGATTATTTTAAATATTCCTGCACTTACTGAAGATACGAGACGTGAATATGTAAAGCAAGCAAAACAAATTGCGGAAGAAGCTAAAATTCAATTACGTAATATTCGTCAAGATGCGAATCACAATATTAAACAAACAGAAGATCTTACCGAAGATGATAAAGAATCACTTCAAGAAGATGTTCAAGAATTGATCAATAAGTTTAATAAAAAAGTAGATGAAATCTACAAAGAAAAAGAAAATGAATTAATGACGGTATAAACATTTCGTAAAGAAATGTTTTCTTTACGTTTCTTTACATCAAAGTGATAAATAAGGATTGTCAAATAGAATACTTTCTTTTATACTAATAATAGGGGGAAGGATGGAAGATCGTTAAGAATGAAGTAAAAGAATAAAAAGGAGTATCGCCATCCGACCACGTTAAAAGATGAGAATTTCTCGTCTTTTTTTGTATGAAAAAATAAGTCGAACCCAAGTTTAAATGTTTACATATACTAGTTATGTGATATAATGATAATGTCGAGGTGAGTTATGAAAAATAAAGAAGAAAAATTAAATATTAAAAATTTAAATGCAGTAATTGAACTCGGAAGAAAGCTTTTACATATCACCTTAATTCTATTATTAATTATTGGTATTTATGCGATTACACTTATTTTTAAAGAATGGCATGTAAAAGACTTTTTATTCACTGTACTAAAAATTTTATCACCCTTATTTATTGGTTTTATCGTGGCTTGGTTATTTAATCCTTTAGTCGTATGGTTAAATAAAAAAGGAATAAATCGTACTTTTGGAGCACTGATTGTATATTTAGTATTTATTGCGATTATCGCCCTTATTATAAATCTAATTGTTCCAATCTTGTATCAACAAATGGGTGAGTTTATTAAAACGATTCCTGCTGTATTAGATACTTCTAAAGAATGGTTAGAAGATACACTATTATATTTTGATAATATTAAACAAATTGATATTGAATATGTAAAAACCGTGATTTTCAGTAACATTGAAAATATTGCTACAGGAATTACTTCTGATATGCCAAATCGTATTATAAGTTTTATTAAAGGCATGTTTTCAGGATTAGGAACCTTAGTGATTGGTTTAGTCATTGGTTTCTATTTATTGATTAGTTTTGATAATACAGAAAATTTATTATCTTTCTTACCTAAGAAAAGTCAAAAAGGAACACGTGATTTATTAACCGCGATAGATGGTTCGTTACGTGGGTTTGTACAAGGCGCAATTTTAGATTGTAGTTTAATCTTTGTGATTAGTTCTCTTGCATTCGCACTCGTTGGATTACGTGCACCATTATTATTTGGATTATTCTGTGGTTTAACCAATATTATTCCTTATGCTGGACCTTATATTGGAGGAGCTCCTGCAGTGATTGTCGGATTTTCTCAAAGTCCAACGATTGGAATATTTACCTTATTATCGATTGTGTTGATTCAATTTGTTGAAGGAAACTTCTTACAATCCTTAATATTAAGTAAAACAACAAAGTTACACCCAGTGACGATTATTATTGGATTATTGATTTTTGGACATTTCTGGGGAATCTTAGGAATGGCTGTTTCAACCCCAATTATTTCAGCTTTAAAAACATTATTATTATTCTTAGATGAACGTTATGATATATTAAAATTTAATTAGGAGAATGACTATGAAACCAAAAGAACCATTAATCTTTTTAATCGCGGGCCAAGCAAGACATGGAAAAGATACTATTTCCATGTTTATTCGCGAATATTATTTGCGTCAAGAAAAGTTACCGGAATCTTTACAATTTTCTTATTACATTAAAGATTTTGTAAAACGTTTAACCGATTGGGATGGAACAGAAGAAACAAAAGATCAGTATCGTAGTGAGATGCAAAGACTAGGAACAGAAATTGTACGAAAGCAAATTGATCCTAAATTCTTCATTAAACGAACGATAGAAGATATTCGTGTATATTCTTATTACTGTGACGTATTAACCATTTCTGATGTTCGTTTCCCAAGTGAAATTGAAGACATAAAAAAAGAATTTCCTCGTGTTATTTCAATTTTAGTTCAACGACCAAACTTTGAAAGCCCTTTAAGTGATAAAGAAAAACAACACGAAACAGAAACTGCATTAAATCATTATAATCAATATGATTACGTACTCATCAACGATGGAACGATTAGTGAATTAAAAGAAAAAGTTACAACAATGTTAAAGGAAGTGGAAAAGAATGAATTTAAAAGATAAATATATTGATTTTTTTGAACAACATGGACATAAAGTCATTCCAAGTGCACCGATTATTCCTGAGAATGATCCAACTTGTTTATTTAATACTGCAGGGATGCAGCCATTAGTTCCTTATTTAAAGGGACAACCTCATCCTCTAGGAAATAGACTTTGCGATGTTCAAAAATGTTTTCGTACCAATGATTTAGATGAAGTAGGGGATACGACTCATCATACCTTCTTTGAGATGTTAGGAAATTGGAGTTTAGGTGATTACTTTAAAAACGAATCAATTCATTGGAGTTATGAATTTTTGACGAAAGTATTAAATATACCAGTAGAAAAATTAGCAGTAACAGTATTCGCTGGAAATGATGTTGTCGAAGCGGATCATGAAAGTGCCGAAATTTGGAAAAGTTTAGGGATTAAAGAAGAACGTATTGCTTATTTAGGAGTAGAAGATAACTGGTGGGGACCTGCTGGAGAAACGGGACCATGTGGACCAGATACGGAAATTTTCTATTGGCGTAGTACAGATCCAGTACCTGTTCAGTTTGATACGAATGATGATCGTTGGGTAGAAATTTGGAATAATGTATTTATGCAATGTGAGAAACACCAAGATGGATCTTTCACTCCATTAAAACAAAAAAATGTAGATACGGGTATGGGAGTTGAACGTACAACAGCTATTTTAGAAGGCGTAAATGATAATTACGAAAGTAGTATTTGGAAACCAATCATTTCCAAAATTGAAGAAGTAAGTCATTTAAAATACGAAGGTGAAAATAAACGACCTATGCGTATTATTGCGGATCACATTCGTGCGATTGTGATGATCAGTGGTGATGAAGCACAAATTTATCCTTCTAATAAAGATCAAGGATATATTTTAAGAAGATTAATTCGTCGTATGATTCGTTATGCAAGAAATTTAAATATTGATATGCAATCTGACTTCGATCAAGTCTTAGCGAATATGATTATTGATGATTATAAAAAATATTATCCAGAATTAGAAAAAAATAAGGATCATATTTTAGATATTTTAGCTTCAGAAAAGAAAAAGTTCTCTCGTACTTTGGAAAAAGGACTTCGTGAGTTTGAAAAGATTGTAGAACATTTAGATACGAATGTATTACCAGATGAATTTGCCTTCAAATTGTATGATACGTATGGATTCCCAATTGAATTAACCATGGAATTAGCCCATGAAAAAGGACTTTCTGTAAATAAAGAAGGATTTGATGAATTATTTAAGAAACATCAAGAAAAATCACGTGCAGGGTCAACTGCTAAATTTAAAGGTGGACTAGCTAGTGATGGAGAAATTGAAACCAAGTATCACACGGCAACCCATCTATTAAATGCCGCTTTAAAAGTAGTATTAGGATCTGATGTTCATCAACGTGGAAGTAATATTACCAGTGAACGTATGCGTTTTGATTTCTCATGTGATCATAAATTAACACCAGAAGAAAAAGAACAAGTAGAAAACTTAGTGAATGAATGGATCCAAGAAGGATTAGAGGTTCGTGTAGAAACCATGAGTAAAGAAGAAGCTCTAAAAATTGGTGCAGAAGCTATGTTTATTGAAAAATATCCTGATATGGTAACCGTATACTTTATTGGTGATGTATCTAAAGAATTATGTGGTGGACCTCATGTAAAAAATACAAAAGAACTTGGACACTTTAAAATCAAGAAAGAAGAAGCAAGTAGTGCTGGAGTTCGTAGAATTAAAGCTGTTTTAGAATAAATAAATATGTATGGGGAGGAATATTTGCGTCTACAATGATAGAATGTTTTCTTTTCATAGCAAGTTTTTAATTATTTTTAAAACAATAGATATCAATTGTAAAAACAAAGATAACTCAACTAATGTTTATATGATTATGAAATCTATGCAACGATTATTAAATAAAGATAAAAGTGAAGAATTTGAATGATTAGTACATTTAGAAATTGAAAAGTTAAAAACTAATATTAAATCTGTTGATATTCACTTAATTTTATATTTAATGGAATTTTTCAATGAATAAAATATTAATGATTGGTACTTAGAAAACTTTCGAAGCTCTAAGTTGTCAGACCTCTATACACCATATAGGGGTTTTTATGTAAACAACCATCCATGGGCTTTATAGTAATATGGTATTCAGTGATGATATGAGTAATAGGAATATTTACGAATATCAAATTTACTGGACAGACTCTGCGGATGCTTGGTCTCCGGGTCTTGCGTGGCGTGTGACTTTTGATGGTATCTTGGACAACTACTATAGCTTCGCCGTATCGAGTGCGAAAGGTATTGGTGTCCGTCCAGTTGTAAGAATATTGAAATTTAATTTATAAATGTTAGAAAAAAAGAGTAATTTGATGTTACTCTTTTATTTGGTTTGTTCATTAATCCATTGAACTAATAATTCTTTTGGCATAAATCCAACATTTTTAGCGACTTCTTTTCCATCTTTAAATAAAATTAATGTAGGAATGCTCATAACACCATAAAGACGAGCAATTTCTGTTTCTTGATCTACATCAATTTTTACCACTTTTACATCACTTCTGTCTTCTTTTAATTCTTCTAATACTGGTGCTTGCATTTTACAAGGACCACACCAAGTTGCAAAGAAATCGACTAATACAACACCTTCTTTAATTTGTTCATTAAAGTTATTCATTTGTTTCATCCTCTCTATATTTATCTAATACATCATCAATATGATCAATTTTTAATTTTCCTTTTTCTACGAGTCGTTCTGTAGAGTCTACAGTAATGACTTTATATTTTAGAAATAAATCTAATGTTTCTAAATTAAATTCATTTGGATCTTTACTATTTTTATAATCTTCTTTTAAGTCTGCAAAATCTTGGAATACATCCATGGTTTTAGAAATATTACTAGAAAGAATAGGTGTGTGTTTTAATATTGGTTCTGCATATTTACTGTCCTTTAATACATCTCCTGTAAAGAAAGGTAGAGAGGCTATGTATAAAAAGACAAATAAAATGACAAAATATTGAACGACACCAACGATGGATCCTAATATTTTAGAAGGAATTCCTAAAATAATTGTAAATGTTAAGATTTTTTCAAAGATCTTAGTAAATAAGAGTAATACTTGGAAAATAATCATTAAAACACTAAATACAATTAAAAAGGCAATCACTTCATAAAGAACAATATTTAAGACTGTTACTCCTTTAAAAATTCCCCCAAAGGAAAAGAAAGGTAAATTTTCATAGAGAAATACAGAAATATAATTCTTTAAGAAAAAGGATACAACGGTAATAATTAAGATTCCTAGAAACGAAACCAATTGTCTTGTAAATCCATGTTTAAATCCCATGATCGCACCTAATACTAAAAATAAGATAATAATAGCGTCTATCAGATTCATAAGTAACCTCCTTCTATAATACATTATATTATATTTTATGATAAAAAGAAAGCGACTTTATTATAATTCCATTATAAAAAGTTTTTGATTAATGGTATTTTCTTACCTAAAGCTGTTATCCCACTACATATGATAAAAGTAAGTAAGGTAGTTGTAATCACACCTAATTCGGGGCTTTTGTCATAAATAAATGGTGTTCGGAAGTAAACCATATAATAAACTAGAAAATGAATTAAATAGATACCAAAAGTAGTAGAAGAGAAGAAAGAAATGATACGGGCAAGCATTTGATTCATGGTTTTTGGTTCTATAAGGTAACGTGCAATATAAAATATACTTAGAGAGGCTAACATGACAAATAGGTTAGAAGTATTATCTAAAACAAAAGCTAACTCTCCCTTATATATAAAAGGTAAAAACATTGATAAACCTAAAAGAATGGTACTAATAAGAAATATAAGAATAGAGAAATAGAAAACCTTTTTCTTAAGAGAAATCTGATATAAATAATACCCACCCACAAAGTATCCTAAATAGATGGGAATCCATGCCATAAAGAAACTTTGACTAAAAGAAATGGGAGAATAAACACTGAGGAGGTTTAATAGACCTGGAAGTAGTAATATTATAAATATAAAGTATTTATAATCCTTGTCTTTAAATTCTTGAATCATTTTTTGGATAAAAGGTACCATTAGATAGAGTACCATTAACATATATAAATACCAATATGGAACTTTAATCGGATCTTTAAAAAATAATTTCAGAAACGTATAAAAGGAAAAAGTAGCTTGATTTTCTTTTATATAAATGATAAAAGATAGAATCAATAAAGGGATAAATATCCGAATTATTTTTTTGACCATTTCTCTGTAAGAAATCTTTTTTCTTAATAGTAAAACTCCCGTAGTCATAATAAAAATAGGAACCGCACATTTATAAATAGAAAAATTAACACTATAAAATAAAGCTCCTGAAAAAGAGTGATTCGCGTAATCTTTTATAAATTCGATCACATGATTCATAATCACACAAAGACATGCGAATATCTTTAAAAAATCCAGTGAGTATAATCTCTTTTCCTTTTCCATAATCATTCACCATAAATAGTATAACATAGGAAAAACTTCGCAAGCAACTTTACTGGTAAATACTCATCAAAAATATAATTTATAAAATTTCTATCATTTATATAAAAAAGTATTATTTAGAAGTAAAAAAATGGAATATTCATGATAAAATAGAATAAATGAGGAGTGTAAAAATGAAAAATATAATTAAAAAATATGGAGTTCTATATCTAGTTATTAGTTTATTTGTTTTTAGTTTGTTCTTTACATATGAAGTTGGAAAGTTTGGCTGGGATCATTTTTTTTCAGACCAATTTTCTTTAGTACAAACGATTCTATTAAGTTTATTATTAGGGGTACCAGCGACTTGGTTAATGGAAAAAATTTTTGATAAAATTCCTGTCTTATCAAAAGAAACAAAACCTTTATCTAAGAAAGTATACATTGGTTTTAGTTGTGGTATGTTACTTATTTGGATGATTCAATATTTAACGTTTTTTCCAGGTGGTGGAATGGGAGATACGATCAATATTTTAAATGATCCCATTGGCATTTCCCTTCAACATCCCATTGTTTATAATTTACTTTTTACTTATGCGTTTCGTTTTTTTCATCTCTTTTTGGATTCTACGATGGCTTTAGGATGTGTAACTTTTATTCAAATGATCCTTTGTAGTATCATTTTATCCTTTGTGTGTTACTACTTAGAAAGAGCTACATCTTCGAAATATCCAGCCATTATTCTATTTTTAATTTATGCATTGGTACCGATTATCGGTAATAGTGCAATGGCTTTAGTAAAAGATACTCCATTTTCATTAATGTTACTGTTACTAATGATCAATGCCTATCATCTTACACAATCATCAGATAAAAAATATCGCTATACTTATTTTCTTCTATTTGTAGTCGTTTCTATTTTACGAAACAATGGAATTTATATTGCTTGTGCGACGACTTTTGTTTTATTCTTTTTAGAGAAAAACAAAAAACTTTGGATGGTTGGTAGTATCATTGCCATCATCTTATCTTTGACTCCAAGTATTTTGGTCTCATCTACTCTTCAAAAAGAACAATTATTTCAAGAAAAAATTGCAATTCCTCTTCAACAGATTGCAAGTGTCGTAAAATACGATGGAAATTACGATTCAGAAAAAGAGGAGATTGAAGCTTGGATACCAATCGAACAATTAAAAGTATCTTATTTACCAACAAATTGTGATTCTATTAAATGGGGACCTTATTTGAATCGTGATTACCTTCAGGATCACAAAATGGAATTTATTCAAACGTGGTTTCACTTACTTCCTAAGAATTTTACATTATATGTAAAAGCTTGGATGGCACAGACAGGTGGTTATTGGGCACCTAATACTTTTCAACCTACACAGTCCCGATTTTTAGGATTAGAAGGTCCTGAGTTTTTGAATACCGAGTTTAAAACGAAAACGCTCACTTCTCATGATTTCGTTATGTTTTATTTAAAAACAACGGTATTCTTTGGTTGTGGGACTTGCTTATGGATCGTTATTTTCTTAGGTTTATTTGCTTATCACAAAAAGCAGTATCAAAAATTGATCATGTTAGTGCCTGTTTTAGCTCTAATTCTAACATTATTAATTTCCGTACCTGTATCCAATTTGTTCCGCTATACTTATATTTATTTATACTTTATTCCTTTTTGGTTCCTATTTGTTTGTTTTAAAAAAGAAAATACCACATCTAAAAAGAAACGTCTCCATGTAGATAAAAAATAAAAAAAGTTGAAATCTGTCAGATTTAAAGAATTGGTAAGAATCGTTTTACCATTTTTTTATTTTTGTCTAAATAGATTTTAGAAATCTTTAAAAATAGTCTTGCAGAAACCTTAAAAGTGCCGTTTGACCCTTGATTTTGAATGTGTTATAGTGTCTCCAGAACGGAGGTATGTTATGCCGAAAACCAAAAAATTACATCAAAAAACCAAAAAATTGTTAGAACAAGGAAAGGTCTTTTCTCCAACTTATGATTTAGTTTTTAAAAGTCTATTGATGGATCCTCAATGTCGTGATTATTTGATTGAACTCATTCATGGAATCACCAAAATCCCAAAGGAAGATATGAAAGAACATCTTCACATTGAAAATAGTGAACACTTAATTCATCATAAAAACGAAAAGGGAAAAAGATCCGATATGATTATATCGATTAAAAATAATATTATTAATCTTGAGATGAATCGAGAATATTATGATGGCTTATTTGAAAAGAATCATATTTATTCGGCAACCCTTTTATCCCAAATCCTTTTATCTGGGCAAAGTTATCGTGATTTAAAAAGCGTCATTCAAATAAACTTTAATAATTTTCAAAAGTTTGGTGAAGAAGTAATGGTTCATTTTATAAGGAAGAGCGAAGTTGGAGATTGGGTAGAAACAAGAATTGAAGAAAGTTACCATATAAGTCTAGAAAAAATAAGGAAGATGTATTATAATAAAGAGGAATTAAGCAAATTAGAAAAACAATTATTGTTATTAGGTACGGATGAAATTAAAGTTTTAGAAGAGATAAGTAAGGATGATGAATATATGGAAGCTGCCAAGAATAAATTAATAGATTTAACGCTAGAAGAACACTGTATGGGAATATACGATGGGCAACATATGGATCAATGGGAAGAAAAATCAAAAGTAGAGTATGCGGAGAAACAAGGTCGTGAAGAGGAACAACTAAAGATTGCGAAAAAAATGAAAGAGAAAGGACAATCTGTAGAATTTATTCAAGAAATGACGGGTTTATCTATGGAAGAGATTGAACAATTATAAAAAAATGATAACACACCCCTTTGACAAAATATACATGGGGGGGGGTATCTGGTGTTGATATTTCTCTTCTTTTTTTGTACAATAAAAAGAGAATAGAGGAGTGAATTTATGAGGACAAGACAAAAGCAAAGAATTATTATAGGAACATTATGTGCGGTGATTATTGGTTTAGCAGTAGGATATGCCGCACTTAGTCAAACACTAAATATCAATGGTACCGGAGGAATCGCATCCGATTTCAATATCTTATTTACAGATATTGGGGAAGGAACCATGAATGGGGCTACCACTATTAATAAACAAATCACAGACTCCACTACGGCAACATTCACCATTGATTTAAGTAAGCCAGGCTCAAATGGAGAATATCTGATTACGGTAGAGAATCGAGGAACTATCGATGCTTATGTAGAAAGTATTAATGGAATTGATGAAGCAAATTCAACGGAACCAATCGATATCACATTCAGTATTGAAGACATTGCAGTAAATGATAAGCTACCAGCAAGTGAATCTAAAGTATTTAAAGTAAAAGTAAATTGGGATAGTACATCAACATCTATTCCAAGTACAAATAAAGATTTAACTTTAACCATTAACTTTGCTCAAGATACCGGAAATGTTCCAACAACAGGAGGTAATGCCGGAGATTACTTAATAGATAATGTAGTAAGTGAAGATATCACAACAAGTCCAACAGAAGGGTTATTTGGAATTGATAATCAAGGAGAACTTACAACATCAAATTCTCCAAGGGAATACCGATATATCGGAGCTGATCCAGATAACTATATAGAGTTTAATAATGAACTATGGAGGATCATCGGAATTTTTGATGGACAATTAAAAATCATTCATAATGAATCACTGGGAGACATGGCATGGGACACAAATCAGATTAATGATTGGAGTACCGCATCTTTACAAACATACTTAAATAATGATTATTATGGAACGATTGATCCAGAAGATCAAACAAAGATTGATAGTGGCTATGTATGGAAATTAGGAGGAAGTAATTCGTTGGAAGATGTAACCGCTCAAATGTTTTACGAAAGAGAGCGAGGAAAAGAAGTATACGAAGGGAGACCAACAGAATGGACAGGAAGTATAGCCTTAATGTATCCAAGTGATTATGGATTTGCAACCAGTGGAGGAAGTACAACCAATCGAAGTAGTTGTCTAGCAACTGTGCTATATGACTGGTATGAGAGTGATGTAGAAGATTGTTATACAAACAGTTGGTTATATGATAGTTCAACTACGCAATGGACACTGGCCCCTTATGCGTCGAATTCGTCGGACGTGTTCCGTGTGTTCTACGACGGCTATGTGGACGGCCGCGACGATGTGTCCCTTTCGTATGCGGTGCGGCCTGCAGTGTATCTTTTATCCAACGTAGAAATTGTCTCAGGAATTGGAACCCCAGATGAACCTTTTGTCTTATCATAGATCTATGATAATATGTTTTACAAAGCTAGTGTAGACTAGCTTTATTTTTGGGATCATGATATAATTTTTCTAGGATGTGATAAGATGAATATAACATTAAAGGTGAGTAAAAATACACAAGAGAAAATGATTGAATATTTTCAAGATAAAAAAAGGCCTAAAACGCCTCCTTATGCGGTATTTCAAGCAGATGAAGCGGATACAGTAGTTACACTTTATGAATCTGGGAAAGTAGTGTTTCAAGGAATTAGTGCGGATATTGATGCGGCTATGTGGAAACAAATGGAACAAAATTTAAATCCTGGAAAAAAAGTGGAAGAGAAAAAGGCAGGAGAAAAAAAGAAAGACAAAAAAGAAACGTTTGTTGATCCAAAGATTTATCATTCTTCTAGTATTGGTAGTGATGAAGTAGGGACAGGAGATTATTTTGGACCAATTGTTGTAACGGCTTCTTTTGTTGCAAAAGAAAATATACCTTTTTTAGAAGAATTAGGAGTAAAAGATTCCAAAAAAATGAGTGATGAGCAAATTATGGAAATTGTTCCAAAAATCATTCAAAAGATTCCTTACCAAAGTATGATTTTAAATAATCATGAGTATAATGAAAAATATAGTGAAGATATTAATATGAATAAGATTAAAGCCATTCTTCATAATAAAGTTTTATTAAAAATGACAAAACAAAATGTAAATTATGAATATATTATTGTGGATGAGTTTGCGAAATCATATATTTATTTTAATTATTTACGTAAGGTTCCAGAAGTAGTGCGTAATATTACCTTTTTAACAAAGGGTGAAGATAAATCGTTGGCGGTTGCGTGTGCTTCTTTAATTAGTCGTTATATCTTTATCAAAGAGTTTGATAAGTTGAGTCAAAGCTTAGGCATTTCTTTACCAAAAGGTGCGGGAGTGAAAGTGGATGAAGTAGGAAGACAAATTGTTGAAAAATACGGTTTTGAAAAATTAAAAGAAGTGGCAAAGTTAAATTTTAAAAATACGGAAAAAATTAAGAATCAAAAAGATCCTAGTTAATCTAGAATCTTTTTCTTTAGCAGTTTTAAACGATATTTTGTTTTTTGTAACACATTTTCATTCATTTTTTCAAATTTTGGATAAATACGTTTTAATACATTTGGTAGATCTTGTTTTCGCATTGTAAGAATATCTAAGTAAGCATGTGGGATCTTTTGTATTTCCACTTGCTTAATTTCATCATCCTCTGTTTCTTCACTTTGTAATAAATATTGTTTGTGTAAGTTGAAGCGTAGAATATAATTGGTTTGATTGGCCTTATCCGAAACATCAATATCAAAATAACTACGATCAAAGAATAAATCAATACTTTTCGCACTCAATAATTGATTTAAAGAGTGTTTGATTTGGGGATTCGTATCTAATTGAGAGAGTAGTTTATTATCTCCTTGCATCGAAAAATGAGTTTTACTTTCTACCCCGGAAGAGGTAGATACTACATCATTACTTTTATAAATACTAACACTATTCCCATCCGTATCGTTGATATCTAATCGTAATTGAAAAGGATCTTGTTCTCTTAAGTCTGTCAAAACGACAGGCTCAGTTTTATCAAGCTCGATATTGGCTTCTTCAATCTTCTCTTGTACAGGCTCTAAATTTTCTTCTACAATCGCCTCATTTACACTATCGATATGTTCATTTTCATTTACTATATCTTGATATTTTACTTGTATTTCTTGTTTATAAAAATCCAATAATTTTAAAAATTCATTAATGGAAATCATTTCGTTTGTTTTCATTTTTTAATCCCCCCTATTAAAAAAGTATATGTCGGGAAATATTAATTGTAAAGGTTAAATGGAAGATTTCACAAAATATTCATAAAATTTGTCGGTTCTTGTCGATAATCATGTATAATAAAAGTGGTGATGAAAGTGCAGAGGTATTTTACAAAGGAAAAACAAGGGAATTATTTACTTTTGAATGAGAAAGATACGCCTCATATTTCACGTGTGATGCGAATGAAAGTGGGCGATCATGTAGAAGTGGTATATGATCGAGTGGCGTATGAATGTGAGATTGTAGAAATGGAAAAACAAGTGGTAACTACAATCAAAAAAGTGTTAGAAAAAAATACGCAGAAGAGGGGAGAAATTGTTTTATTAATTCCTTTATTGAAAGAACAAAAATTAGATTATATTCTTCAAAAAAGTACGGAATTAGGAGTAGATCAAATTTGGTTCATTGATACTACTCGTTCGGTGGTTAAGTGGGATCACAAAAAAACAAATAAAAAGTTGGAACGATGGTCCACCATTGTAAAAGAAGCAAGTGAACAAAGTAAACGCTTAACCATTCCAGAAATCCGTGGTGTATATGCACTTTCTGATTTAAAAAATATCGAAGGTGTGAAGATGCTTTGTTCTACGAGAGAACCTAAAAATAATGTCAAATTATTTTTGCAAAACCACTCTAAGTATGATAAAATGTTTATAGCAGTAGGCCCTGAAGGAGGCTTTACTTTACAAGAAGAAAACACGTTTTTAGAGATGGGTTTTGAAGCGGTCACACTTGGGTCTAATATTCTTCGTGTAGAAACCGTCCCTCTCTTTTGCCTAAGTGCGGTAATTTACGAAAATATGGAGTGATAGTATGAATGATACGGTGGCAATCATTATTTTATTAGTTTTGGCAATTCTTTTATTAATTGGTTTTCTTGCATATCTTTCTTTTGTGCGAAAACAAAAGAAAAAATATGAAGAAGAATTACTTCGTGAAGTCAAAGAACGTGTCGAAGAGTCGCCAAAAGAAGAACCGGTAAAAACACCTACGACAGAAGTTTATGAACGTCGTCGTGAACAAGTAGATCTTGCGGCTATGCTAGAAAAAATGCAAAAAGATTTAGAAGGACAAAATAAAGAAGAAGTTGTTGATTTTGAACAAGAACAAGAGGAAACTTCAATCATTAGTTATAAAGAATTAAAGAAAGCAGTAGAATCTTTTACGGAAGATGAAGAACGTGCCCAAGAACAAAGTCCGATTTCCGTACAAGAAGTTCTTTCTTTAAAAGAAGCTCATGATGAAGAAATTAAAAAACGTGAAGATCCTATTTTATCCATGTTACAAGAACAACCTTCTCCCAAAATAGTCGTTGTGGAAGAAACGAAAGAAGAACCTAGTGAGGAACACAAAAAGTTTCAAAATACCGAGTTTATCTCACCGGTATATGGACGTCAAGAACAAAAGAGTGATTATCCTCACATTCCTGCTTATCAGGAACAAGAGGAAGTTCTTACCGTATTAGATACGGAAGAAAATACTCATAATGAACAATTTTTAAATGAACTTAAAGATTTTAGAAAACAATTATAGATAAGGGGGGAAACATCATGACTTTTAAAATAATAACCCTAGGCTGTAAAGTAAATACGTATGAATCCAATGTGATGCGTGAACAATTTCTTCGTAGTCACTATTGTGAAGTTCATCCAAAAGAAAAAGCCGATATCATTGTCATTAATACTTGTTCGGTAACCAATATAGCGGATCAAAAATCGAAAAAGTGTATTCGTCGTGCTTTACGTGAACAACCTAAAGTTTTAGCTGTGGTGGGTTGTATGAGTCAACACGAATCCGATTCATTACAAAAATTGGGTAAAATCAGTATTATTTTAGGAAACTATGGAAAGAATGAAATTGTTTCTTATGTGACTGAATACTTACGTACGAGAAAAACAATCATCGATATTCGTGACTTAAAAGAATGTTCTTTTGAAACGATGAATCTTACGCACTTTAATCAAACACGTGCGTTTGTAAAAATACAGGATGGTTGTGAAAATTTTTGTACGTATTGTATTATTCCTTATACGAGAGGACCTGTTCGAAGTCGTCCCAAAGAAGATATTATGCATGAAGTCCAAGAATTAGTAAAAGAAGGACATAAAGAAATTGTTTTAACGGGAATTCATACAGGACATTATGGAAGTGATTTAAAGGATCAAAGTCTTGCGACGTTAATTCAGGAATTATGTAAAGTAGAAGGGTTAGAACGAATTCGTATTTCTTCGATCGAAATGAATGAGATTAATGCGTCTTTACTAGAAATGATGAGGAAATATCCCATTCTCGTCGATCATATGCACATTCCCTTACAAAGTGGATGTGATAAAATTTTAGAGGGAATGCATCGTAAGTATGACATCAAAGATTTTATGAATAAATTAAAAGAAATTCGTGAAATTCGTCCAGAGATGTCCATTACTACCGATGTCATTGTCGGATTTCCAGGGGAAACGGAAGAAGATTTTGCGGAAACGATTCGTAATGTAAAGAAAATGAAGTTTTCTAAAATTCATGTTTTTCCTTTTTCAAAACGAGATGGAACGATTGCGGCTTCCTTAGAAGATCAAATTCCAGAAAACATCAAAAAAGAACGTGTTCATCGTTTATTAGAAGTTTCTAAAGAATTAGAAATTGAGTATATGAAACAATTTTTAGGAAAAGAATTAGAATTTATACCAGAAGTCGAAAAGAATGGATATCTTATGGGACATACCGGAAATTATTTATCCGTAAAATGTTTCGGTACAAAAGAAGAACTTCATAAAAGTAAAAAAATTTATTTAGAAACCATTGATTATCCATATATGATAGGAGGAGAACATGCCAAAGTTTAGTATCATTGTTCCCGTTTATAACGTGGAAGAATATATTAGTGATTGCCTAGATTCGATTTGTAAACAATCTTATACGGATTTTGAAGTCATTGTTGTGAATGATGGAAGTCCAGATCACTCTGATTACTTTATTAAAGAATTTGAAAAAAAAGATCGTCGCATTCGTTCGTTTAAGAAACGAAATGGGGGACTATCGAGTGCGAGAAATTATGGGGTAACAAAGGCTCGTGGTGAATACCTTTTATTTGTAGATAGTGATGATACAATTGAACCTCATTTATTACGTGAGTTAAATAAAGTCATTGAAAAAAATGATTCTATCGATGTCATTCGTTTTGGGATTAAAGAAATTAATCAATATACGAAGAAAACAACGGATTTAGAGAATGCGGTATTCGATGTGTGTAGTGGGGAAGAAGGATTTTTAAAATTAATTCAATATCCTTTAGTGGAACCAGCGTGGAGTTATGCTTATCGTAAAGAGTTTTTTACGAAACATCAATTTAAGTATGCGGAAGGAAAACTACATGAAGATTATGGATTAACACCATATTTACTCCTAAAGGCACACACCATTGTATCTATTCCGTATCACGGATATCGTTATTTAATTCGTGAAAACAGTATTATGACTAGTCCAAGTGAAGAAAATTTAGTCAAACGTATGAATGATTGTTTGTATCACTTTGACCAGTTACAATCATGGATCAATAAAGATAAACAAGTAAGTGAGAGTACGAAAAAAGTTTATCGTAGTTTTATTTCTAACATTCTATTAGAAAAAGCTATGATTGTTCCTAAATCTTATGTTGATTTTTATATTCAAGAATTAAAAAAACGTCATATTGGGAACTATCTTTTATCCAATACGTGGAAACGTTTCTTAAAGAAAGTGATGGTTACTCACTTTTTGAAAACGTACATTTATAAAGTAGCTAGAAAAATACGCTAGGAGAGATATTATGCCTAAAATTAGTGTAATTGTGCCTGTCTATAATGTAGAAGATTATGTCGAACGTTGTTTAACTACACTGAAAAATCAGACGATGAAAGATCTAGAATTTATTATTGTTGACGATGGAAGTACCGATGGAAGTGCGAAAATTATCAAGAAATTTGTGAAAGAAGATGCAAGATTTTCCTATCACAAAAAGAAAAATGGCGGACTTAGTGACGCTAGAAATTATGGGATGAAATATGCGAAGGGTGAGTATCTTGCTTTCTTAGATAGTGATGATTATGTCGACTTAGATTTGTATGAAAAGATGTATGGAAAAACACATGACGATATTGGGGCTTTTCAAGCAGATATCGTAGAGACCGATTTTATTTGGGAATATCCGGATAAACAAGTGGTGGATATTAGTAAAGTCGATGATATGACACGAGTGATTGTCGATATTCGTGTGGTCGCATGGAATAAGTTATATCGTCGTGAATGGATTGAAAAATTGGGTATTCAATTTTCCAAGGGATTACGTTATGAGGATGTTGATTGGTGTTACAAACTAATTCCTCATATGGAACACTTTGAAAGTGTACATGGGACCTATGTTCATTATGTACAACGTTCTAATTCGATTGCTAATACGCAAAATGAAAAAGTACGTGATATTTATCAAATCTTAAAAAATGCGATTACTTATTATGAACAAAACAAGTTGATGTTTCGCTATAAAAATCAATTAGAGTATTCGGTATTGCGAATTGTCTTTGGTAGTTCTTTTCTAAGAACGATTCAAGTAGAAGATCCGAAACTACGTAAAGAAATTTTAGATGAAGGTTATGATTTAGTCATGCACTATTTTCCAGATTGGCGTCATAACAAATATTTAGTAGAAGATAAAACATTAAAAAATAGATATTATCGTACGATTAATCGTCGTACCTTACATATGTATGCCAAATTATTTCGATGGTTAAAGAGGGTGAAGTAATGAGAATAAAGAAATTCAAAGCCGAATATTTCATTTATCTATTCTTGTTACTCACTCCTTTTTTTGATAGTGTAAGTTTCTTATTTCGTGAACAATTTCCAAATGCCAGTATCAGTCCCACCACGATTTTACGTCCTTTAATTCCTTGTGGGTTACTCCTTTATATTTTTATAAAAGATAAAAACACGAGAAAACCATTATTGATGATTGGAATGATCTATGGTCTCTATGCATTGGGTCATTGTTGGACTTTTTCTCATATCCATACCGATTTTAATGCTGGAAGTGTTTTAAGTGAAGTTCAATATGTTTTGAATTATTCTTATATGATTGCTTTATTTTATGTATTGTGGTGGTTTTATAAACAAGAAAGAATACCTAAAATTCGCACTTATCTTTTATGGATGTTAGTGATCTATATCGTTCTTATTTATGGATCGATTTTAACGGGTACTTCTAGTACGACTTATATAGATGGGGTTGGGTTTAAAGGATGGAACGCTTCTGGGAATGGCTTATCCGCTTTATTAATATTAGGTTTTCTGGCAACGTTTACGGAATTTCTTAGCTTTAAGAAAAAATGGTATGTATGGGTTTTTCTTGGCTTCTTCTTCTTTTATTTGATGTTCTTATTTGGAACCAGAACGGCTTTATTTGGAAGTATCTTAGTGGTTCTTCTATATTTCTTTTGTTCTTTGTTGCACCGTTTTCGAGAAAAAGTTCACCTTACGAAAAAACAAATCAGTATATCCTTGGTTGTTTTAGTACTCTTAGTTGTCTCTCTAGGAATTGGTGGAAGTACAGCTATGAAGAGAAGACAAAATTTAAAAGAAGTAGGGGATACGATGATCGATCCTATGACCGGAGAAGTTACACATTTAACAGGAGATCTTACGAAGTTTGTGCAGGAGATCAAAGAGAAAGATCTTTCGATATCCATGAGTTCGGAACAACAACAAGCTTTATTAAAAACGTATCAAACCGCAAATGACATCGAACTATCAAATAGTAATCGTAGAGTTCAACAACTTTTGTATCACCATTATTACTATCAAGAAGAACTTTCCGTTTCTACGGTTCTTTTTGGAACCGGATACTTAAATAATTATCCAGAATTAACCCTCGAAATGGAAGTTCCAGCGTTCTTTTATAACTTTGGAATCGTAGGATTTATTCTTTATTTAGGACCTTTTCTATTCCTTATAATTTCAGGTATTTATACTTTCTTTAAACGTCATATGAAAGTTTCTATTGATTATATGATGTATTTAGGAGGAATGGGACTGAGTGTTGTTCTATCTTGTCTCACAGGATATGTCTACTTTTATGTTCCATCGATGTTGGTAGTTGTGGTCTTATTTCTATTATTTATTGAAGAAAAGGAGAAAAAAGTATGAAAAAAATAGTTTTTGGAATTACTGGTCTTACTTTAGGAGGGGCAGAACGTGTTTTAGTGGATATTGCAAATGCATTATGTGAACATTACGATATTACCATCCTTACTTTATATGGTGGGGGAGCTTTTGAAAAAGAAGTTTCTAAACGTGTTCATTTACAAAGCATTTATCCACAAGAAAGGGAGAAGATGAATAAGATTCAAAAATACAAAATATCCCTTTCCTTACTGATTCCTTTTCTTCGTGAAAAAATGTATAAGCGTTGGATCAAAGGAAAATACGATGTGGAAGTTGCTTTCTTGGAAGGACCTATGACTTGGTTATTTTCTAGTCCTAGTTCATCGAAAAAAATCGTTTGGATTCATAACGATATTAAAGCGGTATTTGGAACTGGACACAAGGCTAAGTTAAAAAATAAAATGAACAAAAAAATGTATGAACATTATCACGATTTAGTCTTTGTTTCCCAAGATAATCTTGAAAAATTTAAGGAAGCTTATCCAGAAAACAAGAGTCAAAAACATGTCATTTATAATTATATTAATAAAGAGGTTGTTTTAGAAAAAGCAGGGAAAGGAAATGCAAAAGAAATCAAAGAAGATTTACCAAGTTTTGTTCAAGTTTCGCGTCTAACGGAACAAAAAGCAGTCGAACGCTTAGTCGATGTTCATAAACGTTTAATCGATGAAAAATATAGCCATCGTATTTATATCGTAGGTGATGGTCCTTTAAGAGAAAAAGTGGAACAAAAAATCAAAGAACATCATGTAGAAGATACCTTTATTTTATTAGGCGCTAAGAAGAATCCATATCCTTATATGAAAAAAGCAGATTACTTTTTACTCGCTTCTTATTATGAGGGGTACCCTATGGTTTTATTAGAAGCGAAAATCTTACAAAAACCAATCTTAATTACGGATACGGCTGCTCGTGAAGTATTAACTAATTATGATCAAGGATTGATTGTCACAAATGACAAAGCCGGTATTTATGAAGGAATGAAAGAGTTTTTAACTCATACGAAAAAAAGAGGACGTAAAAAAGAATTTTCGAATGAAGAAATCATAGAAGAAATCAAAGAATTGTTAGGTGATTAGCGTGAAAATATCAATTTTAACTGCGACTTATAATCGTGAAAAATTATTACCTCAGTTGTATCAAAGTTTAGTTCGAAATAGTGAAGACTATTCGAATTTTGAATGGTTGATTATGGATGATGGTTCAACGGATCATACGGAAGAACTCATTACGTCGTGGATGAAAGAAGGAAAAATTAACATTCAATATTACTATCAAGAAAATGCTGGTAAGATGGCCGCTATTAACAATCTTGCAAAATACGTAACGGGAGATATTTGGATCGAAATGGATAGTGATGATTATTTTCTTGATGGTGTATTAAAAAGAATCGCAAAAGATTATGAAACATTGGATCCGAATGCGTATGGTATTTTATATTATAAACAATTGGGTAATCAAGAAATTCAAATGGATGATCAATTACAAAATAAAATTGTTAAATTGTATGATTTACACTATCAGTACGGTTATTCATTTGATATGGCGATTACGTTTCGAACTTCTTTTCGTGGGCAATTTACATATGAACTAGAACATAATGAACGTTTTATTACTGAAGCACGCATGTATTATAAGATGGATCAAGCTTATTATGGCTTACTTATTAAAAATGATCTGATTATGCATTGTGAGTATCAAGAAGATGGATATAGTAAAAATATTTTAAAGATCTTTAAAAGTTATCCTTATGGGTATTACGAATATTTTAAAGAGCTGTTAAACTATCCTTATAAAAAAATAAAAAAAGAAAAATATCGTTATATGATCAAACATTATATTTTATTTACCGTCTTAACTCATCGTTCTTATTCTTTTTCGGTAAAACAATTAAAAAGAACGAAAGATCGCTTCTTATTTACACTTTTATATCCATTTGGCACGATTAAAACCAAAATAGGATTTAAAAAGTGATTTCTCTATAGGCAAAGATAATCTTGAAAAAGATTTTCCTTTTTTATATAATGAGTATGTGGAAGGATGACACTATTATGAAATTTATACAAACAATATTAAATAAGCAAAACAAAAAAATAAAATCTCGGAATATAAATTTAGATGTTATACGAACATTTGCTATTTTATTTGTTATTTGTATTCATTTTTTATTATATACAGGATTTTATGAAGCTCCTGTCTATGGTATTAAATTGGAGATAATGGTAGTATTTAGAACGATTTCTATTATTTGTGTTCCTTTATTTTTATTACTAACAGGTTATTTAAATACGAAAAAAAATTGGAGTAAAAAATATTATTTAGGAATTATTAAAATATTATTTATTTATTTTATATGTTCTGTCATTTGTTATTTGTACTATTATCACAATATAGGATATTCCATATTAGAGTTTTTCAAATTATTATTCTCTTTTCAGGCAGCTCGCTATTCTTGGTACGTCAATATGTATTTAGGTTTGTTTTTGTTGATTCCATTTCTAAATCAAATGTATAATCATTTATCTCAAAAACAAAAAAAAGTTTTTGTTATAAGTGTGTTCTTGGTTGGAATATTACCATCTATTAATTTACTATATACTCCTTTAATACCTAATTATTGGATTAGTTTGTGGCCCTTTTCGTATTATTTTATGGGAATGTATTTAAAAGAGTTTTCTAAAAATTATAGTTTGAAAAATTGTGCTATTTTCTTTATTTTGATATTGGTTTTAAGTTGTGCAATCAGTATGGTGTTAAATTATGGGACACAGTATCATACAACCTTTTTTTCCGATTATTCTAGTATAGTTACATTTTTTCTATCTTCGAGTTTTTTTCTGGTTATAATAAAATTAAAATTGAATGAATTACCTCGTTTTATACGTTATGTTTTTTATTTTATTTCATGTCATTCTTTTGGAATGTATTTAATATCCTATGTTTTTGATAAAATCATATATTCATGGATTATGATGAAAGTTGTAAATGTTGGAGATCGTTTGTATTATTTTATACCTGCTGTCTTATTTGTTTTTATGAGTTCTTTAGTTTGTTCTTTTATTATTAATATACTTTATGAAAGAATTATAAAAAAAGGGGTAGATAGTGTTGTGTATAAAAAATGTTAGGAGAAAAAAATGAAAGAAAAAGTACGTTATTCTAATTTTGAATTAATGAGAATTATTTCTATGTTTTTGATTGTATTGTGGCACTGTATTATGCACACTAACTTGTTATCTAGAACAACAGGAAATTTACATTTGTTATTGAATTTAATCTACGTTTTTACGGCAATTCATGTTAATTCGTTTGTTTTGCTTTGTGGATATTTCCAATATGATAAAGAAGTGAAAGTAAAGAAATTTTTCTCCTTAGTTAATTCAGTGTGGTTTTATAAAGCATCATATGCTATATTATTTTCGATACTGGGGATTATATCTATACCACTTTTTGATTTATTCTTATTTTTAACACCAATAAATTATTCTTTTTCGTATGGAACGTTTTATTGGTTTATTAACATTTATTTAGTTTTATATTGTTTTATGCCCTGTATAAATATTTTGATTAAAAATTTATCACAAAGTCAACATCGCAGGTTGTTAATCATATCGTTTTTCTTTTTGTCGGTGATTCCTTTTTTTACTCAACAACAAGTTGTAATGAACAATGGATATCAAGTAATTTCTTTTATTTTTTTATATCTTATTGGAGCGTATTTTGGAAAATATCCAATTAAAAAAAATTCGCATTTTCAAAATTATTCAAAATATAAAACGCGCCTTATAATACTTGCATTATTGTTTGGAATTTTATGCATTGATTTTTGCTTGATAGCTGTTTCAGAATTTTTAAAAGGAAATGCAAATGAATTATTTATCTATATAAAGTCGATTATTGACTCAAATGCTGTTTCATTTTCTTCACCAGTTTTAATTATACAAAGTGTTATTTATTTGTTATTATTCGAATCATTTAATTTTAAAAACAAAGTTGTTAATAAAATTTCGACTTTAATGTTTGGTGTTTATTTAGCACATGAAAATGTGTTTGTGTTTCAATATATTTATCAATTTTCTCCTTTAGGGGTTGAGGGAAGTTTGTCTGGAATATGCGTACTTGGAAATTTATTAATTACATCAATCGTTATTTTTATTTGTTCAATGTTAATTGAACAGCTAAGGCAATGGCTGTTTACGTTTGTTCGAAAGCAAAAATTTTCTCGAAAGTTTTCTGATTGGTTTTCTAACATTATAAAAGAATTTTAATTTAAAAAATTTTATATAATTTACATTAACTTTGAATATGAAAAATTAGACAAGATTTATTGTCAATCGCATGTTCATCATCATTGCATATTCCTCCTATTTTTGATATAATAACGAGCGGAAGGTGAAATATGAAAACGAAAGAAAAAGAATACGCAATTATTGTTAAAGATGTCTATAAAGATTTTAAACAATATTACGATAAAGCGAACACCTTAAAAGAAAAATTATTATTTTGGAATCGAAATGATAATGAGGTGTTACATATTCTACAAGGAATTAATTTAAAAATTGAAAAAGGGAAGATGATTGCCTTAATTGGAACCAATGGTAGTGGGAAATCTACATTATTAAAATTAATGACCAAGATTATTTATCCAAACAAAGGAGAAATTATTGTCAATGGGAAACTTGCTTCTTTACTGGAGTTAGGAGCTGGATTCCATCCTGATTTTTCAGGACGTGAAAACATTTATTTTAATGCCTCTATTTTTGGTATGACCAAAAAAGAGATTGATAAACGTATTGACGATATTATTTCTTTTGCGGAATTAGAGAATTTTATCGATAATCCTATTCGTACATACTCATCAGGAATGTATATGCGTTTAGCGTTCTCGGTTGCGATTAATGTCGATGCCGATATCTTATTGATTGATGAAATTTTAGCGGTAGGGGATCAACATTTCCAAGATAAATGTCATGCGAAAATGAAAGAGTTAAAAAAACAAGGGAAAACACTCGTTTTTGTATCCCATTCTATGCCAACAGTGAATGAATTCTGTGATGAGGCAGTTTGGTTACAAAACGGAAAAATTAGAATGATTGGCAAAACAAAAGAAGTAACTGATAAGTATTTGGAAGAGTGTAGGTGAGAAGATGAAACTATTTAAAGATTTGTATCAATATCGTGAATTATTAAAAACGAATGTTCAAAAAGAAATTCGAGGAAAATATAAAGGTGCTTGGTTAGGAATCATTTGGTCCTTCTTAAATCCTTTATTAATGCTTCTTGTTTACTCTTTAGTATTTCCTTATATTATGCGTGTACAAATACCTAATTACACAATGTTCTTAATGACGGCTTTAATGCCATGGAACTTTTTTACTCAAACCGTAGCCAATAGTTCATTTGCCGTTATTGCATCGGGTAGCATCTTAAAGAAAGTGTACTTTCCAAGAGAAATTTTGCCAATTTCAGTTGTTTTAAGTAATGTTGTCAATTTCTTAATTACTTTTATTATTATTATTGTCTTTTTAATTATATCAGGAGTAGGACTTAGTTGGACAATCTTACTATTCCCATTAGTATTAATTGTTCAAACGATTTTAATGTTTGGTATTGCCTTTATTTTATCATCGATTACGGTTTATGCTAGAGATGTAGAACATATTGTAAATGTAATTGTCATGGCCTTATTCTATGGAACACCAATTGTTTATACCATTGATATGTTGCCAGCGCAATTTCAAACTTTATTGCAATTAAATCCGATGACTTCGATTATAGGAGCGTATCGTGATGTATTGTTCTATCAAAAATTGCCTGATTTTGCTAGTTTAGGAATTGTTGCGATCGTATCCGTTATCATCATGGTGTTTGGATTATGGCTATTTAGAAAATTACAAAGAAACTTTGTTGAAGAATTATAGAGAGTGGTGTAGTTATGAAAAGATTTGATGGTGTATCCATTATCGTTCCTTGTTACAATGTAGAGAAATATTTAGAACAATGTGTAGAATCGTTAGTAAATCAAACGGTAGAGAATTATGAAGTGTTACTCATCGATGATGGTTCTACCGATCAAACACCAGAATTATGTGATCAATTTGAAAAAAAATACAAAGATAAAGTAAAAGCGTATCACAAGAAAAATGGTGGACTATGTGATGCGCGAAATTATGGTATTAAAAAAGCCAAAGGGAAATATTTAATGTTTGTCGATAGTGATGATTGGGTAAAACCAAACTTTGTAGAGTTACCT
>DVKJ01000026.1 GCA_018716065.1 Candidatus Pelethosoma merdigallinarum | reverse complement strand
TGAATATTTCGGTGCAACAGAGCCATGCTGATCACTGTTGAGAGCCACCCTGTCCGTTTTTCGGAGCCACCTATTTCGCTATGAGAGCCACTTGATAATAAAATTAAATAATCGAAAACACCTTCTATAAGTTGTAATATTAATTTGTAGATATTTTTATCTACCTTGCAAACTTATAGGAGGTGTTTTTTATGCAAGAAATCAAAAGAATTTTAGAAAGGAGATTTAAAGGCGAAAGCCAAAGATCGATTGCTTCCTCGTTACATTTGTCACGCAATACTGTTAGTAAAGTGTTTAAAGCTGCCGATCAGACTGGGTTGAGCTGGGTTCAGTTTCAAACAATGGATGATAGCTCTCTTGATGAACTTTTGTTCCCTGAAAAAAAGTATGTTCCTGTTCAACAGATACCAGATTTTGAATATGTCCATAAGGAACTTTTAAAACCTGGTACAACTCTTAAAGGATTATGGGAAGAATATGTTATGTCATGTACCGATGCAAAACTTCCCTATTATCATCGCACTCAATTCAATAAGCTGTACAATGACTATGTTAAGAAGCATAAATTGACCATGCACATTAATCATAAACCTGGTGATAGAGTCATGGTGGACTGGTGTGGCAGCACCATGAATGTATATGATCGATTAACAGGTGAAGTCACAAAAGCATATCTTTTTGTTGCAACTTTACCATTCAGTATGTATACATATGTTTATGCGTGTAAAAGTATGAAACAGGAGGAATGGATTCAATGTCATATTCAAATGTATAATTATTTTGATGGTGTGACTAGGCTTTTAGTACCTGATAATTTAAAAACAGGTGTGACTCATCATAAAAAGTATGAAGACCCTGTGATCAATAAAGTATATCAGGAAATGGCAGATTATTATGATACATCTATTGTACCTGCAAGAGTAAAAAAGCCTAAAGATTATCTCTAAAAAAAGATTATCTTCAAAATAGAGAAGATAACCTCTTATTTAGGATGTTTTTTGTTTTATTTTTGAAGATAATGTTTTTTCTTATGCTATGCTATTCTTGTCTAAATGAACAGAAAGGATGACATAAATGAACGAACTAGAGAACATTATGAAAACTTGTTTTGAATTGAATCAAAAAAGTAATAATCTTTGTGAGACGACTATTTTGAGACATCATTGGTATTTGAAGAGTTTTTTAAAATTTGGATCATGCAATGGATTTACAAGGCCTTGTCAAAAGTTATATGATGATTTTATTTTAGCCGGTTCTAATGGCTATGATGCCATTTTAAATCGAAAATGGGTTGTTAAACTTGTTGATGAAGTTGCCTCTACTAACGCTCTTGATCAAGATGGATATTTATTAAATTTGCCAAATCTTTATACATATGAAGAAGTTACCGCTTATTTTAAAAATTTTACGTTTCCTTTAGACGACAGTGCAGATAATTTGTATTTAATCAGTTATACTTTATATAATATTAAGAATGAAGATACTACCCAATCAACATATGGTCAGTATAAAAAAGCTTATCTTTATATTTATTCATGGTTAATTTCTCATAAGAATTTTACTTATGATGAAGAAGTTTTAAACAGTTTTTTAAAAGATAACCAATTAAAGTTTGATACTGGTTTATTGAAAAAATGGGTTTATAAGATACGAAAAAGAGCTTTAAATATTCTTATCGAAGTAGCCAATAGCGGTACATATCATTGGCACATATTTAAGTCAAGTAAAATTATATTGGATGAAGATTTACAGATTATTATACAGGATTATATGTTATCTATGAACAATAATAATATGGCATTAGATACAGTGAATCTCTATTACTATGTCTTCAAAAAAATGATGATCTATCTGAATGTAAAGAAATCAGATGATTTATTATTAATAATCGAAAATGACATAGAAATGTTATGTGAAAAAGTAATAAAAGATTTTACCCAATCATCCCTTAAAACCATCTATCCTATAGTCAAAAAAATATTGTTATACCTTTATAATCAAGGATACATGATTAAAAATTTTTCGGCTATGATACAAAAACCACTATATCTAAAATCTTTCAATCCTTCAATAATTTCAAAAGATGACGAATTGAAATTGATCGCTTATTTGGATAAGATTTCGTATCGAGATCAAGCCATCATGTTACTAGCTATCAGATACGGCTTAAGAGATTCTGATATTTGTAATTTGAAATTTGATGAAATTGATTGGTATCGAGATCAAATTAAAATTACTCAGACAAAAACAAATGTTTATCTCACACTTCCTTTGCTGGATGATGTTGGAAACGCTATTTTCAATTATTTGGAAAACGAACGCCCCGAATGTAATACACCTTACATTTTCATAAGAAAGCAGAAACCCTATCACAAAATCAAGAGCGCCTATAATCTATGCTCACGAATTTTTGAAAAGTTAAATATTACGCCTTTAAATGGTAAGGGGAAAGGGACACATGTCTTCAGGTATTCTTTAGTAAAAAGGTTATTGGACATGGAAGTACCTTATCAAATTATAACGGATAGCCTAGGTCACGTTAATAAAGATTCAGATAAATATTATTACTCATTGGATTCTGAAAAATTAAGAAGTTGCTGCTTAGACGCTAGATGGATTGGAATCAAATCATGGATGTAAAAATTCGAAGCTACCAATATCATTCCAAAATGAGTCAATTAATACAATCGTTTATTAATCAAAAGCACAATTCTGGCTATCCTTATAATTCATCTGCACAGATTTTAAGCTGTTTTGATAAAATGCTCGTTGATAACTTTCCAGAGGCAACTACCATTACACCAGAAATAATAAATGCTTGGGTGAACTATAAGCCTAACGAACACCAAAACAGTTTACTCCGAAGGATATCGCCTATAAGGCAACTTTCAAAATATATATCAGGACTAGGCATTGATTGTTTTGTGGTTCCCGGTCATATTCCACAAAAACAAATCAAATATGAGGCTCATATTTATACTAAAGAAGAATTAATTTCTTTCTTTAAAATAGTCGATAATTTACCCGATTCAAAGGGTTCTCCTTATAAAAAATATGTTGCTCCAGTTATTTTCAGACTTTATTATTTATGTGGGATGCGACTTTCAGAAGCCATCAATTTAGAATTAGAAGATGTTAATTTTAATGATGGGTATCTCCTAGTTCAAGAGGCAAAAGGTTGGAAAGAACGAAAGGTTTACTTAAGTGATGAGTTGATTTCTATGCTTAAAGAATATAATCAGATAATTTCATTCCTATTGCCAGAAAGAAAGTATTTTTTTCCCACAAACACTGGTGATAAAAAAATAGGTAAGGCAACGATTGACAATTGGTTTCGTGAAATAAGTGTAATTGCTTTTAAAGATATACCGCTAGTTGGTAATAAAAGAAGAATACATGATTTTAGGCATACTTTTGCTACTGAACGCCTTTCAAGATGGGTTGAAGATGGCATTGATATTAATCAAATGTATCCTTTTTTCTCCAGATATTTAGGCCATACTCATTATGCAGATACAGATTATTATATCCAATTAGTTCCAGCCTTTTATTCGACATTCAATAATTTGATGACAGATACGAATAACACAATTTTACCTGAGGTGATCGATGATGACAAAGAATAATATTTTATTTCATGATTGGCTAAGTGAATATCTAAAAATTTACTTAATCACAAAAAGACATTACTCTGAAAAAACATTAAAAGCGTATAAACAGGCATTCAACCAAATAAGAATTTATTTTGATACTACCCTTAATATTAAATTTGTTAATATGAATTTTGATAATTTCAATAAAGATAATATTTATAGTTTTCTAACCTACTTAAAGAACGAGAAAGGCTGTTCAATAAATACAATTAATCTTAGATTATCTGCGTTTAAGTCTTTTTTAAAGTATTGCGCGGAAGAAGATATAGAATTATACAACTATTATGTGAAAGTTAAAAGTATTCACCGATTTAAAGGCGGAAAAAATAATAAACTAGAGTATTTGACGACAGATCAAGTTAAGCTATTGTTGAATGAGCCAGATACAAAATTAAGAATAGGAAAAAGAAATCAATTTTTAATGATCATGTTGTATGAAACTGGAATACGTTTAGATGAACTATTAAATTTAAAATTAAATGATATATATAGGTTTGATAATCGAATTGAAATTAGAGTTTTAGGTAAAGGCAACAAAGTCAGAAGAATCCCTATACTAGAAGGGGTTGTTGTTCACCTTGACAATTATTTGAAACAGTTTCATGATAATTCAAAAGCGGATGAATATTTGTTTTACACAAAACATCAAAATCTTAAAACTAAAATGTGTCCAGGAACAGTTGATGCAATATTAAAAAAATATGCGAGACAAATTCATGAAAAAACGCCAGATTTTCCACTCAACTTACACGCACATATGCTTAGACATTCAATAGCTATGGCAATGTACAAAAATGGAGTACCTATGTCCTATATAAAAGATTTTCTAGGGCATTCAAATATAATGACAACCTCTATATACGCATATGCTGATGATGAAGACATAAGAAAAGCACTAGAAGCAGTCAAAGATAATTTTCCATCAAATCCTAATAGAAAAGAAAAAAAGTGGAAAGGAAAAGAAGCGGATTTATTAAAATATTGTGGTTTGGAGTAAAAACATTATCTTCAAAAATAAAACAAAAAACATCCTAAATAAGAGGTTATCTTCTCTATTTTGAAGATAGTCTTTTTTTAGAGATAATCTTTATTATCTTAAATTTAAGATAATAAAGACAAGGCTGCGGTCGAAGGAACTGTTGGTAATGTCACCAATTATATTATAGGCAGATTACGCAACAGAAAATTCTTCAGCTTTTATTCTCTTAATAAGGCGATTTCCATAGAACTGGATAAATTTAACAACAACCCGTTCCAAAAAAGACAAGGATCACGCAAGAGTGTATATGAAGAGGAAGAAAAAGAATTCATGATGCCTTTACCACCTGAACCATTTGAACTGAGCGAATGGAAAATGGCAACAGTCCAGATGAACTATCACATTCAGGTTAATAAGATGAACTACTCTGTTCCTTATGAGTATGTTGGTAAGAGAGTCGAAGTCAGACAGACAAATAGCATTGTCGAGATTTATTATAAAGGAACACGCATATGCAGTCATGCAAGACTTCATGGTCGTGCCAATCAATATTCAACCAACAATGATCATATGCCCGAAAACCATAAGCTATTTGAATGGAATAAAGAAAGATTTGAAAAATGGGCAAAAGGGATTGGAAAAAACACTTACGAAGTCATTCATAGACTTATCAGTAGATATAAGGTTGAGGAGCAGTCTTATAAAAGTTGTATATCATTACTGAAACTTTCAGATAAATACAGTGCGGAAAGGTTGGAAAATGCATGTCAGTTGGCGCTTGAACACATTACACAACCTTCATTTAAAAATATTAGATTGATTTTAGAATCTGGTCAAGATATAGAATATAAAAATAATAAAAATAGAAAACAGGTTGAAGTTGATACAAGCCATGCATATGTGCGTGGCGAAGAATATTATGGAGGAAACAAAAAATGAGTGAGCAAACAATAGAGAAATTAAAGAAAATGAAATTGTCTAAATTTGCAGAGGCATATCAAGATCAAAAAGGGAAACCCGAGTACCAGAAAATGAGTTTTGATGACAGACTTACGTTACTGGTAGATTTAGAATATGATTCAAGAGTGAATCATACGATTGAAAGAAATATCAGAAATGCAAACTTTTATGATTCTACAGCATGTCTGGAACGAATCAATTATAAACCCGAAAGAAAAATCGATAAGGCATTGATAGAAGAACTGTCAACCAATCAATATATTGAAGAAGGGCTTAATGTCGTAATAGCTGGAGCGTCAGGATGTGGAAATTATGTAAAGTTAGAAATAATGTAAAGTAAGTTCTAATAAGCACGTTTTTATACCGTTTCTTATTGATTTACTTTACATTATTTTTTATTTATTTATACTGCTTAGCTCATTTAACCAGTTCATTA
>DVKJ01000025.1 GCA_018716065.1 Candidatus Pelethosoma merdigallinarum | reverse complement strand
ATACCCCTCCTATCCAAAAATATCTTTTAATGTATCAATTCCATGTGCTTTTATGTGTTCATACACTTTTGGTACATAATCATGTAAAATAAATTCTCCCATAACTTCTCCATTTTTTGTAAGTCCTGTTTGACGGAAAGAGAAAATTTCTTTTAATTGAATCATATCTTTTTCAAAGCCAACGACTTCACAAATACTCGTTACTTTACGCTTTCCATCGGATAAACGTTCAACATTAACCACTAAGTGAATAGCGTTTTCAATATATTCACGAATAGCAGGAATTGGGATTTCCATTCCGGCCATTAAAATCATCGTTTCCAAACGATTTAGAGCGTCCGCTGGAGAATTGGCGTGCATCGTGGTTAAACTACCAGTATGTCCTGTATTCATTGCTTGTAACATATCAAAAGCTTCTTTTCCACGAACTTCTCCTACAATAATACGATCAGGACGCATACGCAAAGAGTTGATAACTAAATCACGAATGGTAACTTCTCCCGTTCCTTCGTAATTGACAAGTCTGGTTTCCAAAGAAATGACGTGTTTTTGTTTCAAACGTAATTCGGCCGCATCTTCAATCGTAATAATACGTTCATCTTCATGAATGAAACTGGAAAGAACATTCAATAAAGTTGTTTTACCACTACCCGTTCCTCCACAGATAATAATATTTAATTTTGCTTGAATACAAGCTTCTAAGAAACGAGCCATATAAGGTGTTAAGGTACCGGTACGTAAAAAGTCACCAATCGTAGCTAATTCATCTTTAAACTTACGAATCGTAAGTACTGGTCCTTTGAGTGATAAAGGTGGTAATACTGCATTTAAACGAGAACCATCTTTTAATCTGGCATCCACCATTGGGTTAGCCGTATCAATTGTACGACCTAATGGTTGAATCATACGTTGAATGGTTCGAACAATGTGATCCTCATTAATAAAGGATACCGTATCATCCTTGATCACGTGACCATCGACTTCAATATAAATTTCATCTTTCCCATTGACCATAATTTCGGTAATGTTTTTATCTTCTAATAAATCCGTAATTGGTCCATATCCATTAATTTCATTATCAATCAGGTTATAAATATAACTACGTTCAATATTAGATAAATCATATCCTTCTAGTGTTTGATTAATCTGTTCGTGAATAAATTCATCCATCGTTCCATGGTGCAACACATTATGATCAATTAAATTTTGAATAATTTTATTTCGTAATTCATCTAATAATTCCTTATTTTCAAATGCATCATAATCACTTTTATAAACTTCTTTTGAAGTTTTATTATTTTGTAAAGCAAATTCATCTAAAAAGTTTTTCATTCCCTCACCTGCTTACTATTTTGTTCTTTCTCATCGTCTTTAAGTAAAGAAAGTGCGAGTTTTTTAAAATGATCCATACCTTTCTTATTCCCAAGACGAAATTTAGAATCTAATGTTGGAATCTTACCATCTAAAAGATAACGATGAATATTTTTGATATAAAAACTACTTGGTATCGTATAATCAATATTATCCTTAATAATATTTTTAATATCATATTTAGAAAAATAATGCGTACGATGATCGATCGATTCATTTAAAACAATTTTAAAATTCGTTCGATTCATATCTTTTAAGATAGCAACCATGGATTTCATATTTTTTAAATCCATAGGATCATTCGATAACAAATAAACAATCCAATCACTATGATCCATCGCATTTAACGTGTGTAAAGACATGTGATGAATAGTATCCATTAAAATAACATCATACATAGAAATGACTTTTCCTAAAATGAGTGGTAAGTAATCAGATGATATTTTACTTTCTAAACGAGGATCGCGAGGAGCAGCTAAGATATCAATGTGTTCCTGATAGTGTAACAAATAATCACTAATTTCTTTAAAGCGTCCATTTTCTATATCTTCTGATAAGTAAAATAAATCCTTAGACACCTCTAAATTTAAAGATAACGCAATCGCACTACTAGAAAGATCCATATCGATAATTAATACTTTCTTCTTCATAGTTGCGTACATTCCTGCCAGATTTAAAACCGTTGTTGTTTTTCCAACCCCACCCTTAGTAGAAGTGATGGTAATAACTTTTGCCTTTTTGATAGCCATATTTATCTACTCCTTTATGATTTTTATTGTTTCATTTTCTAAATAACCTTGATAACGCTTTTCTATTTTATACATTCGTTGATTCAATATAATACCAAATACATTTTTTTGACGAGTGGATAAGTGGACCTGAATATTGCCATTGGTCACTACGGTATCCAAGAATTCAATATTATCTATATTTTTACGAATCATGGTTTCTACTTGTTGTTGTACTTCTTCTTCTGGTGATTCTTGTTTTAATCCATACGTAATGGCTTCTTTTACGGTATTCTCTAATTTGCGTTCTTCCACTTTCATAAATCCGATATCAATCACAAAAACAAAGAGAATCAGTAATAGTGGTAACAACAGTAAAAAACCGACTAATACCTGTCCTTTACGATCCATTATAAATCACTCGTTTCGTTTCAATCGAAAAAGGATTATTAATAATTTGTCCTAAACCTGGAGTATAAACACGAACTCTTTTACTAATCGATACCGTCACATATTCTTCACCAGAATCGATATTTAAGGATAGATTATTCTTTGTCACATAATCATTCATTGCCTGAGCTTGATCATTTTGATACAGATCTACAACCGTATCCAAATCATTTTCCAAGGTGTATTTTTTATAGATAATATTTCCAAAATCAATAACCCCTAACACCAGCAACAATGCGACGGGCAATATAATAATAAACTCTACCAAAGCTTGTCCTTTATTCATCTTCATCACACTCGCCTATTATATAAAAATTATATCAAAAATTAAAACATCCTACAAGATCTTTCCCTATAAAAAGAGATAATAAAAAAAGGATTATGACATCCTTTACTCTTTATCGACACATTTTCCTTCACCAGGTGACTCACCTTCAACGTATACTTTATCGACTAATGAACAAGATGTTTTCGTCATCGCATCCGTCAAATATCCTCCTAATAGCTTCACAACACTTACCACAATTACACTAATAACTGCAATAATTAATAAATATTCTACAAGAGCTTG
Source organism: Candidatus Pelethosoma merdigallinarum (assembly GCA_018716065.1). Classification (GTDB taxonomy): domain Bacteria; phylum Bacillota_I; class Bacilli_A; order RF39; family UBA660; genus Pelethosoma; species Pelethosoma merdigallinarum. Next base: position 15,068 of record DVKJ01000025.1, on the reverse strand, counting down.
TCCTTTTTGATTTTTTCTCATGTTATCCCTCCGTACATGTAGTCTATGATTACTTTTAGTTTAACCTTTTTTTTAAAATTTGTCAATTACTTTTAGTTGTGTTATAGTTAAGTCGGTGATTTTATGCGTATTTTAATGGATCAAAAAGAACAAAATTTTACTCTTTGTACTAGCTTTAAAAAGCGTTTTATCGGGTTGATGGGAAAGAAAAACATTCAAGATATTTATGTGTTTCCGGGGTGCAACGGAATTCATACCTTTTTTATGAAAGAACCGATTGATGTGGTATTACTTAAAAAAGATGGAACAATCATTCAAAAGTTTCACAAAGTAAAACCATGGCGCATGATTCTTCCTAAAAAAGAGGTTTATTGGACAATCGAACTTCCCCAAAATACACTACAAGAAAAGGAATTACAATTTCTTCTGTAATTCCTTTTTTGATGCCTCCACATCGTACATAGCCCAAATATACATCATATAATCTAAGATGACTTCTTGTTCTTCTAATTTTAATTCTTTCGTATTTTCTAGTATACTTAGTACTTCATGAATAAAATCATGCATAATGTCGATTCTTCGTTGTCTATAATAACTTTGAATATAAAAGTTTTGATGGTTTAGTTGGGCAAACATCATTTCTAAATAGATTGGAAAATATTCCGCAGCCAATTCATGAGCAGTAAAACAATAGACTTGATTTAAATAGTGAGCGAATTCATGGATTAATACAAACACATCTTCTATGGTGTTTTCTTTATGAATGAGGATTCCTCCATTATCGTAAATACCAGTTTCTTCTTTCAATATTGTTTCATCATAAATAAAATTTGTTTTCATTTTTTCTCTAATCAACCATTCCCATTCTGGATTAAGCGTGTGATAAAATGAAATCATTTGACCGATACCATTCTCTATTTGTGGAAAATCAATCTTCGTCGGTATGGAATCTATCATCACTTCTTTTAGAAAAGGAACGACAACTTCTGTTTTAATTCGATACATTTTTATTCTTGATACTCAAATTCAAAATCTAAAATTTGAACGGTATCTCCTTCTTGGGCACCTAATCGACGTAATTCATCATCCACACCCATACGACGTAATTTATTCGCAAAACGCACAGCAGCTTCATCACTCGTAAAACGAGTCATACGAAGAAGTTTTTCTATCTTTTCGCCACGAATGATCCAAGTATTTCCTTCATGCGTAATCGTAAATGGTTTTTCTTCTTTAAATTGATATAAAACATGACTTTCAAATTTTTCTGGTTCATATAATGGTTGTTTTTTTATCGTATCTAATAAATCAGCAAGACGAAGTAAAATCGGATCAATTCCCTCTCCTGTAATTCCTGACATTTCATAGATTTCAACATCCGTTACTTTCTTTTTAAAAGCTTCTAAATGTTCGTGTGCCTCAGGCATATCCATTTTATTCGCAATAATAATTTGTGGTTTTTCCATAATTTTAGGATTAAAAGCTTCTAACTCATGATTAATCGTTACATAATCTTCATAAGGATCTCTTCCTTCAAAGCCACTCATATCAATAATATGAGCTAGAACTCTCGTTCTTTCAATATGTCTTAAGAAACGGTCTCCTAAACCTTCTCCTTTACTGGCGCCTTCAATTAACCCTGGTAAGTCCGCAATCACAAAACTACGATGATCTTTGGTCATAGCGACTCCTAAATTCGGACGCAAAGTCGTAAAATGATACGCCGCAATTTTAGGTCTAGAAGCACTTACTTTAGAAATAAAGGTAGATTTCCCAACACTAGGCATTCCCACTAAACCAACATCGGCAAGTAATTTTAACTCTACTTTTACTCTACGTTCTTCTCCTGGTTCACCATTTTCCGCATACGCAGGAGCTGGATTTGATCGTGTGGCAAGGGCAATATTTCCTCGTCCCCCACGACCTCCTTTTGCAATAATTGCTTGTTCTTGGTGTTTGGTTAAATCCGCAACAATAAATCCTGATTCTTCATCGGTAACAACCGTTCCAACAGGTACTTTCACAATCACATCTTCACTATTTTTTCCGTGTTTTCCCTTTCCTTCGCCATTTACACCTTTTTTCCCTTTAATATGTTTACGAAGACGCAAATCTAATAAGGTATTAAGCCCTTCATCGGCTTCAAAGATAATATCACTACCTTTACCACCATTTCCTCCAAAAGGACCACCCATTTCTACATATTTTTCACGGCGAAAGGCCATACAACCATCGCCACCATCTCCAGCTTTAATATCTAATATCACTTCATCGACAAACATACTCGTCACCTCAAAACCATTATACACGAAAACTGCATAAAAAAAAAGGCACTAGGCCTTATTTAAAGCAATGATCTTACCAATAATAAAATTCCTTTGTTTCATCCACAACCATTCAAATTATGACATATCATTTTTTTCAAGTCTGGTATTCAATTCCCATAAAGCTGTTCTATTACTATCCCAATTTAAAAGTTCCATCGCTTCTTTATATGAAACCCATTTATATTCTTTATGTTCATCAGATAGTATAATATCTTGCCCCGTTGCATCCACACCAAAACTATACTCAGTAACAACATAAACTTCTGGTCCCCAGGTAAATTGACCGGTAATATTAACTACTGGTGTGGATGAGATGGCGGACAACTGAAAAAATTTTGCAGTTTCTGAAATTCCAGTTTCCTCATGCACTTCTCTAATTGCAGTTTCTAATGGTGTTTCATCATCTTCTCCACCCCCAGCAATTCCTTGCCAAATATTCATTTTTTTTCGAAAAAATATACAAAACTCATATTCTTGATCTTTTCCTTTTCTATAAGGAAATACTAAAACCTGTATTGGTTTTCTCATTATATATCCCTCCTGTTCATACCATGTTATTTCATGATAATCATATCATATAAATGATAATTTATCCATAGTTTTAATATGTAAATACTGCATAAAAAAAAAGGCACTAGGCCTTATTTTCGATTAGAGAAAATTGTCGCTGCGATTAATAAAATAATAATTGCAATAACAACAATAATAACAATATTCATGTTTTGTGTTCCACTACCAGGTTTTTGTACAACTGCTAGAAAATTTACTACTTCACCTAATCTTAACAACATGTTAAGCACCTAACCCACTAAGTAACACCGCAAGTGGAATTAAATTATAGAAAAATTTCACCATCATCACTAAACAAATATTATTATCATTTTTAACATATATGATATTCAATAAAATGGCAAATACAAGATATGGAATCATATTCAACCATGTAATTGTTAAACTTAAATCATTATACATAATATTTACAAACGCATAAATAACACTACTAATTAATACATATAAAAAATTAGGTTTAATAATACTACGAATCGATTCTTTAAACAATAATTCTTCGGCAACAGCCGCAAAGATTAACGTTTTAAAAATTGTATAAATAGTATCTAAACTATAAATAGAATAAATGGCGGTCGTATTCCCATCAAAGCTTTCCATTTCTGGAAATATCTCCATTAATATCATTCCTACTACCATATAACAAATTAATAATCCAAAGGCATATCCAATCGAAATACCAATCTCTTTTCCGATCTTCTTTTTCTTTAAAGTATCAAAACTTTTAATAATTGAATCTTTATACAAGATAACCATCATTACTAAAAATAATAGATCCGCAACAAAAATAGTTGAAACATTATTTCCTAATAAAGAAGTAAAACAGTTCACATAAATAAAATAAACTAGAAACACTAGGATTGTTTTCAAAAAATTTATTATGTTTTTCTCTTTCATAATCTCCCTACTTTCTAATTTAATTATAACATAAACCAAAAAAAAGAAAAGAAAACTTTTCTCTCTTTACATTCATTGACACAAAAAAGTCCATAATATTGGACTCTTTTGAATCGCTTAATCGATCTAAGCGATTAGAAGAATCTTGCTAGCCATTTCCACATAATTCTTCTGGCCTCCTTCCCCTTATATACTTCACACTTTGAGTATATCACCAAATCATCAAAATATCAAGAGTATTTCACGCGAAAAAAGTAGATACAATTCTTTTGCATCTACTTTGCCTTTTATTTTCAACGTTTTCTCTCTAAATTATTTTTCTAAATCAGGATATACACTTGCCTGTTTTTTGTCTTTACCTACACGTTCAAATTTAACATATCCATCAATTTTAGCATAAAGCGTATCATCTTTACCAATACCAACATTTACACCTGGATAAATTTTTGTTCCGCGTTGACGATATATAATAGATCCACCTGTTACAAATTCTCCATCACTCGCTTTTGCTCCTAAACGTTTAGATTCAGAATCACGACCATTCTTCGTAGATCCTTGTCCTTTTTTGTGGGCAAACATTTGAATGTCAAATTGTAATAACTTTAATAAGTTTTCCATGGATACACCTCCTTATTTTATGATTTTTATATTTTCCGTATATTGTGTTTCCAATTCTTCTAGTAAATCCAACATATTGGTTAGAAATACTTTTTCAACTGGATTTTCTTTTAATACTTTAATTTGTAATTCATCTTGTGTTTGTTTAAAATCAATCAAAGATGAATCATATTTCATAATTCCATTTACTGTGGTAATCACGGTACTGCTTACAGCAGCGCATACAATATCATTTCCATATTCGTCATAATCTGCATGACCAGAAATAGAAATTTCTCTGATTTTTCCTTTAGTATGAATAACTTTTACTTTAATCATATTATTTTACTGAAATTTCTTTAATTTCTACTTTTGTATATGGTTGACGATGACCTTGTTTTTTACGTGATTTTTTCTTTGGTAAGTATTTAAATACGATTGTTTTTTTACTTTTACCGTGTTTAACAACTTCACCAGTCACAGTCGCACCTTTTACAGTAGGTGTACCAACTTTACCATTAACCATTAATACTTTGTCAAAATCAACTTTTGATCCAGCTTCACTATCTAATTTTTCAACATAGATAACAGAACCTTTTTCAACATAGTATTGTTTTCCACCAGTTTCGATTACTGCTTTCATATTTTCCCTCCTTTAATCTCAGACTCGCCTAGAGTAAGGTACTTTCGTTTTAACCTTAGTTCGTGCGGTTGTAGAGAGGCTCTACACAATATAAAATTTTATCATAGAAGTGTTTATTTGTCAAACGTTTTGTGCAACAATTCACGTTCGGTAATATATTTATGATGAACATAAAATAAATGTTTATAATCTCGTTTCATCCTTTTTAAGGATGCCTCATTTATAATGGTTCGTTTCTTAAAATGTAAAGGGTATAAATAACGTTCTAATAAGAACTTTTTGAAGTAAAAGGGATATTCTTTATACACCTTATATATGTGTTTGTGAAGTAGTAAAAGGGTTATTAATAAGAAGCCGTTTTTAAAAATGAGGCTATTTAATAATAACAAAAATAGAGCTAGAGTGCAAGAGAAAATGATCAATATTTGATAACTTTTATAAAATGGAAAATATCGCTGTAAAGTAAGATGAAATATCTTAGAACCATCCAAAGGATAGATAGGTAATAAATTAAAGATTAAAATCGCATAGTGAAAAGAAAAAAATAGTGTTTCATCCACTTTACACTTTAACAAATAGTAGCCAAGAATCTGAAAAAGAGGTCCCATAATGGCAATGATCATCTCTTCCCTTATGGGCTTATTCAAGGAATCTTCAAAAATCGTAAGCCCACCAAAAGGAAGAAGAACAATCTTTTTAATATGCCACCTAAAAAAGATACCTGCCATAATATGACCACACTCATGAATCAAAATTAAATACATAAATAAAAGAAAGGGATAAAAATAGCCAGATAGAATACAAGTAAGTGCGACGACATAAAAAAAGAAGTGAATATGGATCTTACTGAATATAGTCTTTATAATCCAACACTTTCCCATCTTTTTTAAATACCATATAAAGGGAATCGGTCTTGACCTCACCAATCAAACTTCCCTTCTCTATATAATCATATAATTTCAAATTGTCCGCAGATACATTCGAATACCACACATCAATCCCATTTGCTTGTTGAACAATTACCGTATCTTTATAGTCCTCTTTATCCCCAATAAACACAACAATTCCACTATCTAGCGCTGGTACCATATAATTTTTATCAACTTTTAATTCTACTCCATCTTTATAAATATTCGTTTCTTTATACACTAGTTGTTCATTAAAAACAGGTTCCGTTCCTTGCACTAATAAATCTTTAAAAGGCAAAGGATTTCCCATATACTTTTCGTAAACATCATTAAAAGTAGCAAAAGAAAAATGACTATTATATACAAACTTATAAAAATCTGTTTTAAATTGAGGATCCTTCTTAATAAAGATTAAAACAAGTAAAGTAAGAAAGACAACGAGTAACACTTTACACAAATAACGATAGATGGAAAAACCGTTTCTTTTCTTTTCCACATTCTTATTTGTCTTTTTCCTCTTTTGCTTCATCTCACTACGAATACGTTCTAACTCTGGATTCATACGATCACCTATCACTAGGATATGAAAAAAAGAGTTAATTTAGAACTCTTTCATCACGTGCTTTCTTAGAATAAATACAACCACAATAATCTTGTCGATACAAATCAAATTCACGAGATAATTCAATCGAACGTTTATAACCATTCTTCTTTTTAAAATCCGCATATAAATAAGAAATATCATATTTCTTTCCTAAAGCTTCACCAATTTCATTTAACCAATTGGCATTTTTATAAGGACTAATCGATAATGTCGTTCCAAAATAATCAAAGTGATTCTCTTTTGCTAGACGAGCCGTTTCTTTCAAACGTAATTCATAACATTTGTAACAACGGCTTCCCCCTTCTGGCTCCTGTTCGAATCCTTTTACCATGTTTTCATACTTTTCACCATCATAGTCACAAGATAACAAAGTAACATTACGAGCAGGATCAAATTCTTGAATAAAGCGTTTTACTTCTTCTAAACGTTTCTCATACTCTTCCACGGGAGAAATATTGGGATTATAATAAAGTAACGTAATATCAAAATAACGACTTAAATATTCAATACAATAACTACTACAAGGAGCACAACAAACTTGTAACAATAGTGTTTTTCTCGTCCCATTTAAATTTTCAATGATTTGATCTAATTCTTTTTGATAATTTCGTTTCACTTTCTCCCTCCATTCGTTGGTATCATAACAAAAATAAAGTCTCTCGTCAAGAATCTTGAATTTCCATTCAATTTGTGATAGGATGAATATGTATTGCCCCATAGCCAAGTGGTAAGGCATCGGACTCTGACTCCGTGAGCGCTAGTTCGAATCTAGCTGGGGCAGCCAAATTGACTTGTAACACCATTAGGTGTTTTTATTATTAGGAGCTATTATGAAAGTAGAACATGAATTAAAACCATTTTATGATCAAGATTCCAAAATATTAATTTTAGGTACCATGCCATCAGTCAAATCAAGAGAACTTGGATTTTATTATGCCCATCCTAAAAATCGCTTTTGGTGGGTATTATCACAAGTTTATCAAGAAGAATTACCTACTACAATTAAAGAACAGAAAAAATTCTTAACAAAACATCACATTGCCCTTTTTGATGTATTAAAAACTTGTACGATTGAAGGATCGAGTGACGCGAGTATTAAAGATCCCATTCCCAATGACTTATCTCCAATTCTAAAAAATAGTCAAATAAAAACCATATTTACCACTGGAAAGAAAGCCTATCAACTCTATCAAAAACACATTTATCCCAAAACCAAAATCCAAGCCATATCTCTTCCCTCTACCTCTCCTGCTTATGCAAGAAAAGACATTAAAGAATATTTACTACATGAGTACCAAATAATCAAAGAATACACTAAAAAATAAAAGAGAAAAACTCTTTTATTTTTTTGAATACTTTAATTTTAATATGTGGGACATATCACTCCATAAATAAACATGACTATCAAGCAACTGATCTAAATAATACTTATAATAAGTATCTGCTTGTTCAAAGCTTATTTTACCTTCAAAAGCATTTTTATAATAATAATATTTTTTCTCATCACATTTCTTTAATAACTCTAAATATAATTCAACATTTTCTCTTACTTCTTTGAAGTCTTTAACTACAGATGGTAACACATTATAATATATTAAACTTAAATTAATTAACTTAAGACGAAAATCTTTTGTATTAGGAAAAGAATTTAAACCATCATAAATCCAGTCATCATAAATCAAATCTGTTTCATTCAAACTAGAATTCTTATTCTTAGATTCTAATAGACTTTTTTTAATATGGTTGTCTAAACCTAAAATATTGTCTTTAAAACTTCTTTGCTTATTCGTTGAAACTTTAACTAAATAATCGTCAATATCCGTTTTATCAAGCAAGTTCATTTCGATAAGTTGATTTATCCTCATGTCACTTTTTTTAGCTGTAGATAATTTTTCATTATTACTGTTTTTATACTTTTCGATATAATAATCAAGGAGGTCCTCAACGTATATAATTTCTCCAACAAATATTAATTTTTTTATATACTGTTCTACTATATTTTTATCCACTTTTACTGATAATAAAACATCTAAAACATATCGATATCCTTTAAATTCAAATAACGCCGAACACAATTTCTCAACATTGGCTCCTTTTATAAAACAAGCAAAATAAGATATTTCTTGCACAGCTTTTGTCTCTATGATGGCATCTTCTAATTTTGATATATTCACACCTTTTATATCGTGAGAAAATTTATATATATATTCTGCATTTTTTGTTTCTGTGATTGCATCTTCTAATTTTAAAACATTGACTCCTTTTATAAAACGAGCAAAACAATATATTCCTTCTGCATTTTTAGATCTTATTATTGCGGTTTCTAATTTAGATATATTTGCCCATTTTATATCGTGAGCAAATTTATATATATAATTTATATCTTTAGAATCTATGATCGCATCTTCTAGTTTTAAAACATTGACTCCTTTTATATTAAGAGCAAACTCATATATATAATTGGCAGCTTTTGTCTCTATGATGGCATCTTCTAGTTTTGAAACATTGACTTCTTTTACATGAAGAGCAAACTCATATATATAATTGGCATCTTTTGTCTCTATGATGGCATCTTCTAATTTTGAAACATTGACTTCTTTTACATGAAGAGCAAACTCATATATATAATTGGCATCTTTTGTCTCTATGATGGCATCTTCTAATTTTGAAACATTGGCTCCTTTTACATGAAGAGCAAACTCGTATATATAATTGGCATCTTTTGTCTCTATGATGGCATCTTCTAATTTTGAAACATTGGCTCCTTTTACATGAAAAGCAAACTCATATATATATTTGGCATCGTTTGTTTCTATGATGGCATCTTCTAATTTTGAAACATTGGCTCCTTTTACATGAAAAGCAAACCAGTAAATGTAATAGACGTAATAGGCGTCTTTTGCCTCTATGATAGCATCTTCTAATTTTGAAACATTGGCACCTTTTATATAAAGAGCAAACAAAAATATTTTCTCCGTATCTTTTGTTTCTATAATCGCATCTTCTAATTTAAGTATATTCGCCCCTCTTACATCTCGAGCAAATTTATGTATATAATGTACATCTTTAGAATTTATAATCACATCCTCTAATTTAGAGATGTTCGCACCTTTTATATCTCGAGCAAATTTGTAAATGTATTCCAAATTATTGCATTCGATAATAAAGTCTTCAAATAATGATACATCACAATCGTCAAATAATAATGAATATTGATACATTTTTTCTAAATCTTCGGTTTTTAAAATAATTTCTGCAATTTCATCTTTACCAATATTATTTCGTATCTCATATTTATATAAGTTCAAATATTTATTTTCAAAAAATAAAAAGTTTATCATATTGAGATTTATAATACTAGGATTATATTCTTTTATCATACTAATTAATGATAAAATTATTTCCTTTCTCTCTGGCGAATCTTGTTTCAAAGAAAATTCACGACTATTAAAAAATTGAAAAACCGTTTTTTCGTTACTTAAAGCAATTATTTCAATACATCTTTTATAATGTGAATCCTTTAAGGGTATTTCTTTGTTATCTACATAATGTAACAAGAGTGCAATATAATCATTAATGTCTTTAATATTTTTTGATTTTAATGCTTTTTCTTTCCCTATTTTTATTTGTTTATTTCTATTTAAAATTTTTCTTATTTTTTGCATGATACCAACCACTCCTATTAGAAATTATTATACATTCTTTGTATTAAAATAACAAGGACTAACAAACACAACTTCTAACGATCATTTATCAATTCATTAAAATTATACTTATCAAAAAAACAAAAGAGGCTCTCTCTTTTATTTTTTTGAATACTTTAATTTTAATATCTTTTCAAAATTATAGTTTCTACCGTATTTTGGCAACAACTTTTCACAGTAATACTTATAATAGTTATCGGCTTGTTCAAACGTAATTTTTCCTTCAAAAGCCTCTTTATAATATTGATATTTATATTCATCACATTTCTTTAACGTTTCTAAATATAATGTGATATTTTCTTTCACTTCTTTAAAGTCTTTTACTACAGATGGTAAGACATTAAAACGTATTAAGCTAAAATTAATTAACCATCTTTTTTCTTCTTCCGAAAAAGATACAGGTGTATGACTATCTATGTATTGATTTTTAATATTTAAAGTATCAATTAAATTACCAAGATCAGAATGATCTGTGTGTAATAGTTCATTTTGTGTTACTTCCGATAATTGAGCAATACTTTCTACTAGATTCTTTTGTTCTACATTTGATAAACGAATGAAATAATCAGCTATGTCTTCCCTAGTAATGAGTTTTTCTTTAATAGCAAAAGAACATAACAATAAATAATTATATAGTTCAAATAGTTCAAACCAAACAAAATTATCTAAAATGTGTGAAAACGAAAAATTACTGTCTTTTCTTGCTTTATCAAACGTATATTCTAGAAGTGCTTTTTGAGCTTGATTTATCTTACCTGATGTAATTAATTCTTTTACATCTAAACTTTGACTACTAAAATTTTCTTTAATAATTTCTAAAAAATTTTTTTCAATATCTTTCAAACTAGGTAAATACTGATTAAAAATCTCATCGAGATGAAAATGATCATAAACAGGATACTCCAAATTTATATAATTTGTATTCCCTATTTTGGCGATTACATCCCTTAATCTTGGAATATTCGCTCTTTCAACAAGGCATGCAAAGTCATAAATCGATTCAACATTCCCGGTTTTAATTAAAGCTTCTTCTAATCTTAATATATTTGCTTCTTTAACTTCAAGAGCAAAATCCACTATTAATTTAGCGTTGTTACTACCGATCACAACGTTTTCAAAATCAGTGATATTGCAATCTTTAAATCTTTCTACATAAAAATGTGCATAATATGGATCTTTAGCATTCAACATGATACGTTCAACCTTGTCTTTACCGATAAGATCTCTTACTTTATCATCTACATTGATAAGAATAGTTAGTGTTTCTGCACTGATATTGCCATTGTAATATTTATTAATGAAATCAATCAATGTATATACTAAATTTTTTTCATATCTCAATACATAAGCCACGTTTACCATGAAATCATAAATTTTATCTTCATCATTCATAGAAAATAATTTTTCCAAATGTCTTTGATAATCTAAAGTAGAAAAATCTACATTAAACTTTTGTGAATAATTAAACAATCGATTTATATAATAGGCAATATCACGACTACTTCCGGATTTTAATGCAGCTTTACTAACCTTTCTTAAACTTTTTTGCATGTTTTGTTGATCTTTCTTATTAATTATTGTGTTCTTCATACTTTCACCTCTGTTAGAAATTATTATACCTTCTCTATATTGAAAAAGCAAGGACTAACAAACACAACCTCAAATATTCATTTATCACTTCACGAACATTTATGCGTTAAATAAATTACAAATGGGTTTAATACACTAAAAAATAAAAGAGCAACACTCTTTTATTTTTTTGAATACTTTAATTTTAATACTTTTTCAAGTCCATCTTTAAATTTATCTGTTGTTAGTCTTTTCGGTAACTGTTGTTCACAATAATACTTATAATAGGTATCTGCTTGTTTAAATGTGATTTTTCCTTCAAAGGCATCTTTATAATAATAGTATTTATATTCATCACATTTCTTTAGTGTTTCTAAATATAGTGCGACATTCTCTTTCACTTCTTTAAAGTCTTTTACCGCAGATGGTAAGACGTTAAATCGTCTTAAACTAAAGTTAATTAACCATCTTTTCCCTTCTTCAGAAAGTGATAAAGATGTAGAGTAATCTATAAATTGATTTCGTACAGTTGAAATATCAACAGCCTCATTAACATCAGGATGTAGGGTATGTAATAACTTCTTTTGAGATTTTTCTGATAACTGATGAATATTCATCGCAAGATTTTTTTGTTCTTTATTTGAAGCTTGAATCAAATAATCGTCAATATCTTCTCTTGTAATAAATTTTTTATCCACCATCTCATCCATAAATAATTTACCATAATCACGACGAATAACAGTCGGTTCATTTCGTCCCAACGGATCATCTTTTATTTTCTCATTTTGAATAAAGATTGTTTTTGCGTGATCAATTTGACCACAAGCAATAAATTTTTTAATAAATTTATTCATATCTTTTATCTCGAACCATTTACGAGATATAACACGTACCGCTTCTTCAATCGCACCTAAATCAATCAAAACAGAACATAATCGCTCCACATTCGCATATCGTTCATTCATAACAAATTCATAAATACACTTGATGTCTTTTGTTTCTACGATGGCATTTTCTAATTTTCGTATATTTGTTCCTTCTGCATGTAAGGCAAAATCACACATTGCTTTTGGATCCTTGATTTCAATTAAGGCATCTTGTGCTTTTGGAATATTAGCACCTTTTTTATAAAGATGAAGAGCAAAGTCACAAATGTACTTAGCATTCTTAGTTTTAATTAAAGCATCTTCTAATTTTGGAATATTTGCACCTTTAACATGAAGGGCAAACAAGTAAATGTAATAGGCATCTTTCGTTTTTATAATCGCATCTTCTAATTTTTGTATATTAGCACCTTTTACATAGCGAGCAAATTTGTAAATATACTCCGCATTCCCGCTTTCAATAACTATGTCTTCAAAAGTGGAACGGTTACAATTTGGAAAGGTATATGAATATTTAAAAGCAAATTTCGGATTACGTTCTTTTATTATTGTTTTTTCAACTAAATCATTTCCGAAACCTTGCACTACTTTCGTAGTATAAAAATCAGCATTTTCTTTCCAAACGAAAAACATAATTTTAGCATTCATATCATCTTGGTAGTAATCTTTAATTAAAGTAACTAGTGTGTTTAAAACTGTATCATATAGCAATACATTAAAGTCAATTCTTTTTTCTCTTAATTCTGTTATAAATGCACAGATTTTTTCTTCATCTTTTGTAGAAACCATTTTTTCAATATATCTTTTATAATCTAATGTTTGAAAATCCACATTACATTTAAATGCATAATCGTTTAATAACAAAATATAATTTATGGTCTCCTTTACACTATCAGACTTTAATACCTTTTTACTCTCTTGCTTTATTTTTCTTTTCCAAGCTCGTATGCGTTTCGCATAACTTGATGAATCATAAATCATTAAATCACCTCTGTTGATGAGTATTATACCTCTTCTTCATTAAAATGACAATAGTTGATAAATAACTGAAATCTTCATTTATTGTTTTATTGTAATTTTTGGATTAAACATTTGATAAGTTTTACTTCTATATTTTAAATAGCCATCATGTGCTAAACGATATACAATAAAAGATTTAGGATAATGATTTTCTAGTGATATATCATAATCTTTCTTACAACACACTTCTGTATAATAATGATCATCCACCATCCAATTAAAAGCCTGCTGGTCTCGTTTTCTTTCTATTTCTTCATGATCATCTTCGTAAGTTACTAAACTTGTAGCCTTAGCTTTATTAAAATCAGATTTAAGATGAGCAACCTCATGAAGTAAAGCAAAATAGATGTCTGCAATTCTCTGATGTTTATAAGTCAAATAGATGGCTGGTATATTTCGATGTACTCTAAAAGCCCCCCTAATTTTAGATCCTGGAAGATCTTTTTGGATGACTAAGTAGATTCCATTTTGATTGAATTTACGAATTAATGCTTGTTCATCAAATTGATTTTTATGTGCGCATTTTAAAATATAGTCTACCAACTGAGAAATATTTTCTTTATGATATTCTGAAACCTTTTGTTTTAATGTTTCACGGTAACACTTTTCTAACCAAAGCAATAATAATTCAGGCTTATCATTTCGGCTTTTATAATGTGCTTGAGAATTAATTTCGTATACTTTTTCTGGACTAGAAACACGTAAAAACTTTAAGATGTCTTTTATAAGTTCCATCGAATCTTCACGATCTTTGAAATCAATATATTTTTCTTTCATTAAATCTCTATAGTGAAATTTAGCAAGATATGCTTTTTTAGTAAGATGATGTTCCTTTAAGTAAGAATCAATTTGAACTTCTAATTTATAACTTGCTTCTACATTATAAATATATTCTATAGGAATATTAGTTACTAATGAAATACTAGCAATAACCGAAGAGGATAAATCACAATTTCCTGATAAAATATCAATTAAATGTTTCTCAGATATCCCAATGCGATTCGCAAAATCCTTATTAGAAATATGATAAAACTCTAAATAATCTAACAAATAATCTTTAAATCGTAACTTTCTCATATTTTCACTTCTTGCTTTCTTCTCTTAACCATTTTTTCTAAATTAAAACCATAAAATCTCAATAAACCTTATCTATATCTCTACACATATGTTAACATTTAGGTTAATATATGTCAATAAAATTTACAAAAAAAAAGATGATCGTAGATTTTTATTTGGAATTCCGTTTTATAATAAAAAACTGAAATAAGTCTGACAATGATATAATATAAGTGTTTCTTTGCTAAAGAGATGGGAGGAAGAAAAATGAAAACATGGAAACACTTAACAT
>DVKJ01000024.1 GCA_018716065.1 Candidatus Pelethosoma merdigallinarum | reverse complement strand
ATGTTAAGTGTTTCCATGTTTTCATTTTTCTTCCTCCCATCTCTTTAGCAAAGAAACACTTATATTATATCATTGTCAGACTTATTTCAGTTTTTTATTATAAAACGGAATTCCAAATAAAAATCTACGATTCAACCATTTATTTGTTAATTTTATTGAATATCTTAGATAATCATGATAAAATGTATATGGATGAAATGTCCTCATATAATAAAAGAGGATATACCTAATAGTAGTTAGGTACACTCCAAAATGTTGTGTGCACACTAATACGTATTTACGTTAGTGTGCTTTTTTCTATTTAGATAGTAAGATGAATACTAAAATAAATAGGAGGATAATGATGAAATGAAGAGATCTTTCTCTTTTCGTCATATTCCCCACCTCCTTTTTTATGAGGAGGGCACCTAACGTTTGGTATATCCAAAAAATATTGTAACAGATCTTTTTGATTTCTAAACAAAATTAACTAAATATTTAAAAAACCCATAAACATACGTTTATAGGTCTTACATATATTAACGTTTTGAGAATTGTGGTGCACGACGTGCGGCTTTCAATCCTGGTTTCTTACGTTCTTTACTACGTGAATCACGAGTAACGAATCCAGCTTTCTTTAAGATAGAACGGAAAGATCCTTCATTACCTTCGTTTTCTTTATCGTATTCTAATAAAGCACGTGCGATTCCTAAACGAATAGCTCCAGTAGCTCCAGTGAATCCTCCACCGTTTACTTTAGCATCAATGTCAAATGTTTCTTCTGTATTAGTAGCAACTAATGGTTGCATTAAATCCATAACGTTTGTTTCATAAGGAAAGAATTCTCTTACATCCACTCCGTTAACAGTAATTTTTCCTTTTCCAGGCGCAGTCATTGTTACACGAGCAACAGATGATTTTCTTCTTCCTGTACCAGTAAATTTTCTAGTGTTTGCCATAATTTCCTCCTTACTTAACTTTCATCTCTACAGGTTTTTGAGCAGCATGTGGATGCTCAGAACCAGCATAAACAAATAATTTTTTATACATTTGACGACCTAATCTTCCTTTTGGAAGCATTCCTTTGATAGCTCTTTCTACCATTTCTACTGGATATTTTTCTTTCATTACACGAGCAGTTCTTTCACGAAGACCACCAGTATAACCACTATGATTGTAATAAATTTTATCATCTAATTTATTACCTGTTAAATTTACTTTATCTGCATTCACGATGATTACATAATCTCCACCATCAATATGAGGAGTATAAGTTGGTTTATGTTTACCACGTAATACGTGAGCAGCTTGTGTAGCTAAACGTCCAAGAGTTTGTCCTTCTGCATCAATAACAACCCAATTACGTTTAACATCTTCTTTTTTTTGCATATACGTATTTTTCATTGTTACTTTCCCTTTCTTTAAAATATAGAATGCGTATCTATCCCTATTCACTTTCCCAGGGTGAATCTCTCAAGATACAAAATGTACCAGTTAAAATTGTACTAAAAAAACATATAAAAGTCAATAAAATTATATGTTTTTCCCAATATTTTTTTACAAAAATAATTACATCCTAGCTACACTGCTTAAATAGTAGAACTGATCTTCACCTAATGTATAAGTATAGACATATTTTTCTAGTTGATCTTTATTTTGGTTAATGTATTGGTCATATGCTTTTTTAACGTCTTCGGCACTTCCACCATTATTATAAATGGAACTTTGATTCACTGGATCTTTCCCTAAAGAAGTTGCTTTACGATAATCTTTGTAAATATTCTCTGATTCTAAATCGAAATAAACAACCGCACTGACGATTTCAATACGATCTTCGTATTTTGTCGCACTGATAATACTTTCATATGCATGAAAAGGATTTATCCCACCGCAACCAAAAAATCCAGTATGGGTATACTTCTTGCCGTTTGCATCATACTCAAGCGTAACGCATCCATCTGTAATTTGATTAACCGGTTCATAAGTCCCTGGACCAAACGTTTTTTCAGCAAGTTCTTTTAAAGTACTCTCTTCAAGCTCATATACTGAATACTCAGGATCATCTGTGTTGTATATTTCTACAAGTGGAGACCATTGCGTTGCAAGTAATAATATTTTTTCCTCTATACTCATTTCAGAAACACGATATCCACCGTCACGATAAATATGTGTGTCAGTTGTTATACCAATATTAAAATGTGCATGATCAAACATGGAAATGATATTCGCATTTGTTATATCTAATGTTTCTCCTTTATCTTCCTCAGATGATTCTTCTTTTTCTTTTTTATCATCTTTTTCCTTTTCTTTTTCTGTGGTTGTATTCTTATTTTCTCCAAATGAAATAATTCCTTGGTCAACTAAAACATAACCAATAAACCCTAATACACAAATAATTAATAAGAAAGTTAATATTTTAACTTTTTTATTATCTTTTCTTTCCTCATTCCCCATTTTTACCTCCTACTATACACCTAGATTATACCATAAAAGAAAAAAGATAAAAGAAAAAAAAAGAATGTACTTGACATTCTTTAGTCGTAAAATACATCATTTAAGTAAAGACCTTCAGGCGCGGCTGTTTTCCCTGCCTTTCGACGATCTTTCGCATTTAATATTTCAATAATGTCCTCACTCTTTCGTTTTCCTTCGCCAATTTCAATGAGTGTACCAACCATATTACGTACTTGATAACGTAAGAAGCCAGTTCCTAAAAATACAATTTCGATTTTATTTACATTTTTTAATGTACGAATTAAATTGGTTTGAACAATACGTCTTACATAATCTTCTTTTTCTTCGTCAGCTTTGGAAAAAGATTTAAAATCGTGTTCTCCTTCTAAGTATTTTAAAGCTCTTTCCATTTCTACAACATCTAATTTTTTATTATATTGATAAACATAATTACGTTCAATGGGATCATATTCTCCCATATTAATCTTATAAACATACTCTTTCGCTTTGACATTAAAACGAGCATGAAAGGTCTCAGAGACTGGTTCTACGCGGCGAATGTAAATATCTTTAGGAGTTAGAGAATTCAAAGCTTTTTGAAGATTACTTGGAGTAATATTAATCTCTAAGTCAAAATGAGCTTTTTGATTATGGGCATGAACTCCTGCATCCGTTCTTCCAGAGGCATGAACTTCTACTTTTGTATCATTATTAATCGTTTTAAGTGCCTTTTCAAGCTCTCCTTGAATTGTTTTCTTCTTTGGTTGTTTTTGATAGCCTTTATAACCAGATCCATCATAAGCAAATGTAATTAAATAACGCATAACACACCTCTTCTAGATATTTCGATATATATCTTTAATTAAATCTTTGATATCATTTCGATATCCTAAACGTTTCTTCTTTTTTTCAAAAACGAAGTCTTCAAATTCAATAATATCGGGTCTCTTAATATCATACTTCTTACATAATTCTTTATCACAAAAAATATCATAAGTCGTACCTGTTGACACAACATTATTATTATAAACCACAAATAGAAAATCTGCAAATTGGTGAACCCAATTACTATCATGACTAATTACTACAATGGTTTTCTTATAACGCGTTTTTAATAAGCGAAATAATTTAATCAAACTTTTCTTATTCTTCGCATCCAATCCAACAGAAGGATGACAAAAAATATAAGTATCTCTTTTCGAACATAGAGTATAAGCTACAGAAAGTCGCTCTAACTCTCCTAAACTTAATGTTTTTAGAGAACGTTTTAAATCATCTTCTGAAAAACCAATCATTTGTAACGCTTCTTTTTGTTTCTTTTGACTCTTTGTCTGTAAAGAAAGAACTTCTTCAATACTACGATCTTTAAAAGATTCTATAAATAAATCATTCATTTCTGCATTCTTCACCAGGCTTGAAACAACTTCTTTTTTACCACTACCAGTCGCTCCAATAAAAACATTTATTTTCCCTTTCTTTATTTCCATAGATGATCGATCATCCTTTCCTGATCATAAATTGGTTTATCAAAGACATTGTAATACTTTAATTGGTGATACAACTCCACATCAAAGGGATATTCTAAACCTAATGAATGAACGAGCTTTTCTTCTTCATAAAACTTACGTTTAGAACCCGTAAATAATACTTTCTCTTTATATACTATTACTTGATCCACTTGTAAGATATCTTCAGGATCCGAACTTGCATAAAGAACGGTTAGATGATTTTTCTTAGTCTCTTTTTTAAACCAAGAGAGTAACTTCTTCTTATGAATCGGATCAATCATGGAAAAAGCTTGATCTAAAATCCATATTGTTGGATGTTTTATATACGCATATAAAAAGTTTAAAACTTGGTTCATCCCTGCACTAGGTTCTAAGTGAAACAAGGTAGAAATGGAAGAAATACCAAATAGTTTTAATATGGTTTCAATATTTTTTTGATCTTCAATATTCATAAGTAACTCTTTTTTTATTTTATCCTGTGGAAAAAAAGAATGGCTATCTAATAATATGATTTTGTCCTGTGGAAAAAATTTCTTTTTGAAACTTGAAGAAGTTATCCTGTGGAAAAGTTTGCTTTTACCACTACCTACTGGACCAACAACCATCGTCCACTTATCTCTCGGTATCGTAACCATCTGATCATTTATTTCAACTTGATAAGCATCCATTTTTTCCACCTCACAATGTTTATTTATTATACTATGATTTAACTACTTTTTCAATGAAAAAAGATAATGATCAAAACCATTATCTTATATTTGATACGGCCTATTAAAAGTTACATTTTCTCATATCATTAATTATTCATGTGATATGACAATCATACCTGTTCGATACAATGATATTATCATAATCATTATAACAAAACTCTAAAATAGATAGATTATTTCTGTTTTTCTTTTCGATGTTGGATACTATGAGTTACTCTTGTAACTAATTTACGAGGAGCTAAACGTGTGGAAAAGATTCCAAGTTTTATCACAACGCCTGGAACAATAATGGTTTTCCTGTGGAAAAGTTTTTTAATCGCATATTTAGCTACTTGATAGCTATCTAATTCTTTTAAACTAAAACGAACTCCTGCTACTTTATTAAATTCTGTATCTACTGGTCCTGGACATAAACAACTAATTACAACATGACTTCCTTCACTTCGTAATTCTTCATAGATTGCTTCTGTTAAATGTAGAACATATGCCTTGGTCGCATAATAGGTAGACATTAAAGGTCCTGGCATAAAAGCCGCACTTGAGGCAACATTTAAAATATAACCTTGATCTTTCTTTCTAAAGTCTTGAAGAAAGAGTTTCGTTAAAGTGTGTACCGCTTTAATATTTAAATCAATCATATCTAACTCTTTTTCTAGTTTTGTATTACTAAAGCGTCCAAAAAGACCAAAACCGGCATTATTAATCAAAATATCAATGTTTTCTTTTTTTACTTTATTGTATAGTTCCATACAATGAAACGTAGAAGATAAATCCATAGGAATAATTTCAACATTCGTTTTTAATTCTTTTTTTAAACGTGTTAATCTTGTTTTACGTCTAGCAACTAAAATAAGATCATACCCCTGTTCACTAAGTACTCGTGCCATATCGGCACCAATACCACTAGAAGCTCCTGTAATAAGTGCTTTCATAAACATCACCTTATATTATTATAATATAGCTTTTAAAAATATACAATGTTGTGGACAAAAGGCGACAAAAAAAGAGTTATAAACTCTTTATCCATTCGATAACTAACAAACTAGATTGATAAGAAGCTTCTTCTTCAAAGTTATCTACACCATCCGAAAAGTCAGATATAGTTCGAATAATGAAACATGGAACTTGGTTTAAAGCACAGACATGCGCAATGGGAGCACTTTCCATGTCTACAGCTAGTGCTTGTGTTTGTTCTTTAATTTGATCACGATGATTCGCATCCGTTACAAAACAATCTCCACTCACAATAACACCTTCATGAACAGTGTATTCAGGATGATTCTTCAATACTTTTTTCATTGTTTCGTATAAATAAGAATCTGGTTTTAAACATGCCTCATTTGGGGTATATGCTTTCATAATGCGCACAGGTAAGAAATCGTGATAGGTTACATAAGTAGGTAAGATAATATCTAACAATTTTACATTCGTATCTAGACTACCTGCACATCCTGAATTAATCACTCCATCAAGAGAATATTGATCAATTAAATATTGTGTCATGGAACTCGCATTTACTTTACCAACTCCACTTTTCGCAACATATACTTCTTTCTGATCCACTATACCAAAATAAATTTCTCTCTTAGCGTCTATTTTCTTTAAACTTAATAATTCGATATACTTTTCTACTTCTGGATCAAAAGCCCCAATAATTCCAATTCTTTTCATCTTACATTCTCTTTTCTTTTATTTTCTTCTTTTCTTGAATATCTTCCAAATATTCTACAAATATCATCCCAGGTGAATAAATTTTATCATTATCTCCTACTACCCACTCTTTATTATAAATTGGTAACGCAGGTGAACAAAATAATTCTTTTGTCATATACATAAGTTGATTATTTTTATTTTCTAGTAAATAATAAAGATTCCCCATGTGCAGGTGTTCTTCTTTTACTTTTTTTATCGCTTTAATAAAAGTTAAATAAGTCATAAACCCTTCAAAACTAAATATTTCCTCTACACTTTTACTTTTTTGGTTTTCTTTTATAAAATATTCTTGACTCAAAGAATACCAAATATAAGCCCATAATACTTGATGAGTGATCTTTGGATCTTCAATAAGCATTTGTGTATGACTATCCATAATTTTTGTTTCGGTTATTTGTTCCATCATACTTTGATAAAGCTTTCCTTCCATATATTGATTCATTTCTTGTTTATTATTTTGGTAAACTTCTCCAAAATAATCTTCTGAACCAATATGAACGATATTCATTACTTTATATTGTTTAGAAACGATAATTTCTTTTAACTTTAAAAAGGTAGAATACAAATAATTCAGATATGTATCAGACATATCATCGCTCTCCTTGCATAGAAAAAGAGATTGAACATCTCTTTTAACGATTATTACTTTATCATACTTTATATATTCTGTCAAATTACTTTATGAGTTTCTTTTCCGGATATTCATAAATTCCACAAAGTAAATGATAATTAACTAAAGCTTCAGAAATGGTATCAATATTCATATTCCAACTTTTTAAAAATTCAATTCCATGTAATTCTATGGTAGAAATAAGTTCCATATCCACACTACAAAATAAAGCATTTAGTTGTTCTGGACTACGCAATAAGTCTTTACTATATTCTTTCACTTCTAATAAACAAGTCAGATATTCACTGCTTCTTTTCTGAGTACGTAGACGATCTATATAAGAACGTAATCCAAATAAATCACCAGAATAAGGTTGTAGAACAGATTCAATATAATCGTGAAGAATAGACTCATTTAAACTCATTTTAAATTGATTTAAATAGGTTCCATCATAAACATAAATCATTCGTTCTTGTTTCATTTAATCACTGCCATTTCTAGCTAGTTATTATATCATAATTTTTTTAAATGACAAATTCTTATAAATTATTTAATTTTTCTTTTACATTTTTCTTTACAAAATAAAGATATTACTTCTGTATTTTCTTCTGATCTTTGAATCAATTGGTTTAGTCTTGTAGAAAAATCAGAATCTGGAACATTGATACATCTGTATAAATCATTCATCGATAATCTTTCCCTTTTATTAAATATTAAAGCGTCTCTTATTTGATTTAATATGTCTTCTTTTTGATCTAAATCAAATATTGAAGAATCTATAGACGATTCATACCAATAATAAATGTGTTTCAACATAGTTAAACCGTTTTCTTCCTTAATATATTGATAAATAAGTGTATTCTTTTTTATTGTTGCTTCAATTTTATAAGAATATAAATCAAGACCTAGTGTTGGTGGTAAATCATTTCTAATCTCATTAACAGAAAAAGAAATAACTTTTGTACACCCAGATTTATTCAAGATCTCTTTTATACGCTCTCCTTTAGATAAAAAATGATTACTATAATATTTATATACACCAATTCGATGATATTCTTTTAATTGACGTTCTAATTTTTTCCATTTATCTTCATTAATAGAAATCATATATTCATATAAATTCTCATTTTCACAAGTTAAAACTCTTACTACATTATTCTGATCATTCATACTCATCACCTTTTTTAACTTTTCTTCTTGTATTTTAATATATGTAATGTTAAAATACAAGCTTTAATGTTAAAATATATTTATCATCTTTAGAAAATTAGAAAATATAAGCTTATGGATTTAGAATATAACAAAATATTCTTTATCTTATTGACATTTATTGACACAGTATTAAAATATGAAGTTATTTTGTGATTTTATTACCTTTATAACAAAAAAAGAAATGCTTACTCAGCATCTCCTTCTACTAATTCTAAAATAGCCATTTGCGCATCGTCTCCTTTACGCTCATCCATTTTTAGAATTCTTGTATAACCACCATTTCTAGTAGCGTAACGTGCAGCTAAATCATTAAAGATTTTATCCACAGTTTTCTTGTCGTTGTGTAAGAAAGCAAGTGCTTTGCGACGAGAAACTAAAGATCCGTCTTTTCCGTAAGTGATCATTTTATCAACAAATTTACGAGTTTCTTTCGCACGTGTAACCGTAGTAACAATACGTTCATTATTAACTACATCTTTCACTTGGCTTGCTAACATACTTCTTCTATGTTTATTTGTACGACCTAATTTTCTATAAGCCATAGTAACCTCCTAACTATTAGTCTTCATCACGGAATTTAAGTCCCATATCTTTAATTTTATCCATAACTTCTTTTAAAGACTTTTTACCTAAATTACGAATTTTCATCATTTCTAATTCTGTTTTTTCTGTTAAATCACCTAATGTATTAATTCCTGCACGTTTTAAACAGTTATAAGCACGTACAGAGAAGTCTAAGTCATCAATAGAAGTTTCTAATTTCTTTAACTTACTATCTTCTTTCTTAGCATTCATAATACCGGTTGTATCAGCGATTTCACTTAAATTCGTTATAATATTTAAATGTTCAATTAAAATCTTAGCTCCTAAAGCCATTGCTTCTTCTGGACGAAGTGATCCGTTGGTAAATACTTCCATGATTAATTTGTCATAATTAGCATCTTGACCAACACGAGCAGCTTCTACTTCATAGCTAATTCTTTCAATTGGTGAATAAAGAGCATCAATTGGAATGTATCCTAATTTTGTGTTTTCAATAAACTTCTTGTTTTCGGTAGATGGTACATATCCGCGACCATTGGCAACAATCATTTCCATCTCTAGTTTTCCACCTTTGGAAACCGTTGCGATTACTTGATCTGGATTGATGATTTCAACTTCGCCATCGGTTTCAATATCAGCAGCAGTTACTACTCTTTCTTCTGAAACAGATAAACGAATCACTTTTGGTTCTTCTGAATTACTTTTAACCACTACATTTTTAAGATTTAGAATGATAGATGTGACATCTTCTACAATTCCATCCATGGTTTGGAATTCATGAGCAACACCATCAATATATACTGCGACAATCGCACTACCAGGCATACTTGATAGCATGACACGACGTAATGCGTTACCTAAAGTGGTTCCAAATCCTCTTTCTAATGGTTCTAATTCAAATTTTCCGTAATTACTGTTTTCAATATAATCAGTAATTTTATATACTGGTTTTTCAAAGTTTAACACTTTCAACACACTCCTTTTCTTTTATCCACGTGGGCGTTTTGGTGGACGACATCCGTTATGTGGAACTGGTGTTTCATCGGTAATAGATGTAATTTCAAGACCGGCAGTTTGTAATGAACGGATTGCTGTTTCACGTCCTGAACCTAATCCTTTTACATATACTTCAACTTTTTTCATACCAAATCCCATAGCTGCTTTAGCAGCGGCTTCTGAAGCCATCCCAGCAGCAAATGGAGTTGATTTTTTACTTCCTTTGAAACCTAATGTTCCGGCAGAAGCCCAACTAATTGCGTTTCCTTCTTTGTCTCCAATCGTTACGATGGTATTATTGAATGTAGAATGGATAAATGCTTTCCCTTCTGGTACATTCTTTTTAACTTTACGCTTTCTTGCTTTATAAGCCATTACGATAACCTCCTTTGTCCATTAATTACTTCTTCTTATTAGCTACAACTTTTCCTCTACCCTTACGAGTATGAGCATTACGATTTGTTCTTTGACCTCTTACAGGTAAACCTTTTTTATGACGATCTCCACGGTAAGATCCGATTTCCATTTGAAGTTTAATATTCATATTAACTTCACGACGTAAATCACCTTCCGTTGTATATTTATTAACTTCTTCACGAATGCGAGTTAATTCATCATTGGTTAAATCCTTTGTACGTTTATTAGGATTTACTTTAGCATCTTTTAGAATACGTTTTGATAAACTTCTACCAATTCCGTAAATATAAGTTAATGCGATTTCAATTCTTTTATTATTTGGTATATCTACACCTTTAATACGTGCCATAAAACACCTCCTATATTAACCTTGTCTTTGTTTGTGTTTTGGATTTTCGCAAATTACCATAACACGTCCTTTACGTTTAATTACTCTACATTTATCGCACATTTTTTTAACTGATGGTTTAATTTTCATTAAGCATCCCTCCTAATTTTATCTTCTCGATAAGTGATACGCGCACATGTTAAATCATATGGAGACATTTCCATACGTACTGTATCACCTGCCAAAATACGAATATAGTTCATTCGCATTTTACCAGAAACGTGCGCGGTTACAGTATGTCCGTTTTCAAGTTCTACCTTGTATTTACCTGTTGGTAATACTTCTAATACTTTACCTCTAACTTCAATAATATCTTCTTTTGCCACGTTATCACCTCTTCGTTAAAATTGTATATCCATCGTTTTCTACTAATACCGTATGTTCAAAATGAGCCGATGGCTTCTCATCTGCGGTAATGATTGTCCATTCATCATCTAACATATAAATATGTGGTGTTCCTAAGTTTAACATAGGTTCAACAGCAATCACCATACCTGCTTTTAGTACAGGTCCTTTACCTTTTTTACCATAATTAGGAACATCTGGTTCTTCATGAACCGCACTTCCTACTCCATGACCGACTAATTCTTTCACGACACCTAATTGGTACTTCTTGGCATGTTCACTCACTGCATAGCCAATATCGCCAA
Source organism: Candidatus Pelethosoma merdigallinarum (assembly GCA_018716065.1). Lineage (GTDB taxonomy): Bacteria > Bacillota_I > Bacilli_A > RF39 > UBA660 > Pelethosoma > Pelethosoma merdigallinarum. The sequence continues at coordinate 27,405 of DVKJ01000024.1, read as the reverse complement.
CATGAGCACCATCATGAATCATAGATAATCCTTTAAATAAAGATTCTTCGGTATGACGTAATAAGTATTCTTTTTCACTACTGATTTTCCCGACTGGATAAGTCCAAGCTGAATCGCCGTGATAACCTTCATAACAAGCACCAATATCAATAGAAACAATATCTCCTTCTTGTAAGATACGATTTCCAGGAATTCCATGTACAACTTCTTCATTAACAGAAATACATACACTTCCAGGAAAACCATATAATCCTTTAAAAGATGGAGTTGCGCCCTTTGATCGAATAAATTCTTCCGCTAGAAGATCTAATTCTTTGGTTGTAATTCCAGGTTTAATATAAGGTTCTAAGTAGTGATGAGTTTCTCCAACAATCGCACCAGCGATTTTTAATTTTTCAATTTCTTCTGGCGTCTTGATTGTGATCATTAGATTCACTTCCTATTCATGAATAATTTCTTCTATTTTTTTGAATACTGCATCTTTATCTTCTTCTTTAATTGTGTGTAACACTCCTAAAGAACGATAATGATGGATAAGTGGTTCTGTTTGTTTCATATAAATATCATAACGAGCATCAAAGGTTTCTTCATTGTCATCTTTTCTTTTGACAAGCGTATGACTACAACGATCACAAACACCTTCGACACTTGGTTTTGACTCTTCAATTAAAGAGTTAAAAACAGCTCCACAGTTCGGACAGATTTCTCTACCGACAATACGTTTTTTTAATAATTCTTTTGGACAATCTAAGAAAAATACATAACCTAAATCTTTCCCTAATTCTTTTAAAACATTTTCATAAGCTAAAGCTTGTTTTACATTTCTTGGAAATCCATCTAGGATATATCCATTTTCACAATCTTTTTCTTTCAAACGTTCCGTTAACAATTCTAGAGTAATTTCATCACTGACGAGTTGCCCTTTTTGTAACGCTTCTTTAATGAAATATCCTCGCTCACTTTCCTCCTGAGAGGCTTTACGTAATAAATCTCCAGTTGAAATATGAGCGAGATGATATTTTTCTTGTAATAAAAGTGATTGTGTTCCCTTTCCTGCAGCAGGAGGGGCAATAAATACAATATTTTTCATTAGTATCTTCTTCTTCCCTTAGTGTAACTGCGAGTCACTAATTGACTTTCTAGTTGTTTATATGTTTCTAGAGCTACACCAACAATGATGATGACTCCAGTACCACCAATACTTACACTTGTAGGAAGATTTGAGAACCATCCAAAGACAATTGGAAGTCCTGCGATTACGCTTAAGAAGACTGCACCAACAATGGTAATTCTTTTAAGAACAGTAGAGATATACTTTACTGTCTCTTCTCCAGGACGAACGCCAGGAATATAACCACCATTTTTTTGCAAATTTTCTGAAAGTTCTTTTGGTTTTACTTGTAAGAATGTATAGAAATATGCGAATAAAATTATAAATAGAATATACAATGCAAAACCTGTCCCTGAATTAAATGATAAGTATTTACTTACGAATAATTGGAATCCATCATTTTTAATCACACCAGCGATAATTCCTGGAATCGAAATTAAAGCAGATGCGAAGATTACAGGCATAACTCCTGCACTATTTAATTTAAATGGAATATAGTTATGAGTTGCGCCATAAGCACTTGTGGATTTATTCGCATATTGAATTGGAATACGACGTTCAGATGTTTCTTCAAAAACAACTCCTAATAAAATAGCGATATAAACAAGTACAAAGGCAATGAATGTTACAATTCCTAAACTGGTTTCTTGTGCCGTACCAATGGTTACGACTGAACTCCATACTTCCGCAAACATCGTAGGGATGGTCATAATAATACCAGCCATGATGATTAAAGAGATTCCGTTACCAATTCCTTTTTGGGTAATTTGATCTCCAATCCATAACAAGAAAGCCGTTCCTGCGGTTAATACAGCCGCATATTCAAGTAATACTAAGCTATTATCTGTTTGTACAAATGCGAAGGCATACATACAACCTTGAATAAAGGCTAAGAAAATACCTAAATATCTTGTAATAATATTTAATTTATTACGTCCTACTTGTCCTTGTTTTGATAATTCAGAAAAGTATGGAATAATATCCATTTGTAATAATTGTACAATAATAGAAGCACTGATGTAAGGCATAACACCTAATGAGAAGATTGAAAATCTCTCCATCGCACCTCCACCCATAACGTTAATTAATTCCAAAAATCCTAGATTATCAGTTCCTAAAGATTCTTTATCAATTCCAGGAACGATAATTGTAGTACCTAACTTAAAGATGAATAAGCATACTAAGGTAAATAAGATTCTTTTTCGTAAGTCCTTATTTTGGGGCTTAAATATTTGCTTCAATGTGGCAAACATTTTAAATCACCTCTGCTTTTCCACCTAGTTTTTCTATTTGTTCTTTTGCAACACTTGAAAATTTGTGTGCTTTTACATTTAATTTTTTTGTTAAAGTTCCGTTTCCTAAAACTTTAATTCCATCTAAACTTTGTTTAATTAATCCCATTTCTTTTAATAGTTCAGGTGTAACTGTTGCACCATCTTCAAATTTATCTAAATCACTTAAATTAATCACCGCATATGTTGTTTTAAAACGAGCATTAGAGAATCCACGTTTTGGTAAACGACGGAATAATGGTGATTGACCACCTTCAAATCCTGGACGAACTCCTCCACCACTACGTGAATTTTGTCCTTTTTGTCCACGACCACTTGTTTTACCTAAACCTGATCCAACTCCACGTCCAACTCTTTTACGAGTGGTAGTAGCACCTGGAGCTGGTTGTAATGAATGTAATTTCATTAGATAATCTCCTCTACTTTCTTCCCACGTAGTTTAGCAATGTGCTCTACGGTTCTTTGAGATTTTAATGCTTCTAAGGTTGCATATGCCATATTAATTTTTGTATTTGATCCAAGTGATTTTGATAAGATATCAGTAACTCCAGCAAGCTCTAATACTGAACGAACAGGTCCTCCAGCTTTTACTCCTGTACCTTTTGAAGCAGGTTTTAAAAGTACTTTAGCAGCTCCTCTTACACCAATTGCTTCATGTGGGATAGTACCGTCTACAACAGATACTTCTACAACGTTCTTAGTAGCAGCTTGTACTGCTTTTTTCATTGCATCTGGAATTTCATTTGCTTTACCAGTACCTAGTCCAACTTTACCTTTACGGTTTCCGACAGCTACGGTAACAGAGAAACGGAAATGACGACCACCTTTGGTTACTTTGGTAACACGACCAATATTAATAACTTCTTCTTCATATTGTTTTGGGCGTGGTTCTCTTCTTCTTCTTTCCATATTTACCCTCCTATTAGAATTCTAATCCATTTTCACGTGCAGCATTTGCAAGTGCTTCTACACGTCCATGGTATAAGTAACCACCTCTATCGAAAGTTACTTTTGAAATTTTTGCTTTTTTTGCTCTTTTTGCAATTAATTCCCCTACTTTAGCAGCAGCTTCTACGTTACCACCATTTTTAAGGTTTAATTCTTTATCAATTGATGAAGCACTTACTAATGTAACACCTTTTTCATCATCGATAATTTGAGCAAAGATATTTTTATTTGATCTAAACACGTTTAATCTTGGAACTTCTGAAGTACCAGAGACTGTTTTACGAACACGTGCGTGTCTAGCCATACGTTTTTCATTACGAGATACGTTTTTTATCATAGTAATTCGCTCCTTTACTTATTTTAAGCTGCTTTCTTTCCTTCTTTACGAATAATGTGTTCTCCAGAGTAACGAATTCCTTTTCCTTTATAAGGTTCAGGTTGTCTTATTTTACGGATATTTGCAGCAAATTCTCCAACAAGACATTTATCGATTCCTCTGATAAATAATTCTGTGTTACTTGGTGCTTCTACGGTAATTCCTTCTGGAACGATCATTTCCACAGGATGAGAATATCCAGCATTTACGACAACGGTATTCCCTTTTACTTGGAAACGATATCCTACACCAACAGCTTCTAATTTCTTTTCAAATCCTGTTGTTACACCAGTAATCATATTGTTGATATTAGCATTTGTAGTTCCGTGCATTGTTTTAAATGAATCATTGTCACGTTTAACAACAATTTCATTATTTTCAACTTCTACACTAATTCCTTTAGTTAATTTCGTAGAAAGTTCACCTTTAGGACCTTTAACTACAACGTTATTATCATTTACTGTAACGGTAACGTTTTCAGGTATAGAAATTTTTCTATTTCCAATACGACTCATAATTATCCTCCTAATCTTTCTACCAAATGTATGCTAATACTTCTCCACCTAAACGTTGTTTTTTAGCATCACGACTTGTCATTACACCTTTTGATGTAGAAACAATCGCAATACCTAAACCATTTAATACGCTAGGCATATTATCAGCGTCTGCATAAACACGTAATCCTGGTTTAGAAATTCTTTTTAATCCAGTAATTACACGTTCTTTTTTATCTCCATATTTTAATGTCAAAAGAATCGTTCCTTGAGCATCTTCTTTTGAAACTTTATAATCAGCTATATAACCTTCATTTTTTAAGATTTTAGCCATTTCAATTTTGATATTTGAAGCGGGTACTTCTACTTCACTATATCGCATTTGATTAGCATTACGAATACGTGTAAGCATATCTGCGATTGGATCCGTAGCAAATCCTTTTCTTTTTCCCATAATATCCTCCCTTCAATTACCAGCTAGATTTTTTAACCCCTGGTATTTGTCCTTTGTAAGCTAATTCTCTGAAACAAATACGGCATAATCCATATTTCTTAAGAACAGCATGTGGTCTTCCACAACGATTACAACGTGTATATTCACGTACTTTAAATTTTTGTGGACGACTTTGTTTTACTTTCATACTTGTTTTAGCCATTATTTTTTCCTCCTAGTTTTTAAAAGGCATACCTAGACCTTTTAAAAGATCATACGCTTCATCATTAGAGTTTGCAGTTGTAACAAACACAATGTCCATTCCACGTACTTTTACAACATTATCATATTCTATTTCTGAGAAAATTAATTGCTCTGTTAAACCTAAAGTATAGTTTCCACGACCATCAAATGATTTGTGTGAAATTCCACGGAAGTCACGTACACGAGGTAATGTAATACTAATTAATTTATCTAAGAAGTTATACATATTTTCTCCACGTAACGTTACTTTACAACCAATAGGTTGTCCTTCACGTAATTTGAATCCAGCGATGGCTTTTTTTGCTCTTGTAACGACTGGTTTTTGACCACTAATTAAAGTTAAGTCAGCAACAGCAGCATCTAACATTTTACTGTTATGAGCAGCTTCACCAACACCCATGTTAATTACGATTTTATCTAACTTAGGTACTTGCATTAAACTAGCATAATTATATTTTTCTCTTAAACTAGGTACGACCTCATTTACATATTTTTCTTTTAGGCGGTTCATATTAAAATCCTCCTTCTTCATTAGTCAAGTTTAGAATTAGATTTTTTTGTAACTCTAACTTTCTTTCCATCTTTATTTACACTGTGTCCTATTCTGGTTCTTTTCTTTGTTTTAGGATCGACAATCATTACGTTAGAAGCATGAATAGGCGCTTCCATCTCTACAATACTTCCAGCATTTCCACCATTTGGTTTTACATGCTTCTTGATCATATTAATTCCTTCAACAACGACTTTGTTATCGTTTTTTAAAGTTTTAATGATTTTTCCGTCTTTTCCTTTATCTTTACCAGCAATAACGACAACATGATCTCCAACTTTTAAGTTCATTGTCTTTCCTCCTTAGGATTATAACACTTCGTTAGCTAGTGAAATAATCTTCATATATCCATCACGTAATTCACGTGCGACTGGTCCAAATACACGAGTTCCGACTGGACTCTTATCATCTTTAATAATAACACAAGCATTATCATCAAACTTAATATAAGACCCATCTTCTCGTCTAAGACCGGATTTACTTCTAACGATTACAGCTTTTACTACTTTTTTACGTCCGATTGTACCGTTAGGAGTTGCTTTTTTAACTGTAGCAACAACAACATCACCAATGTTTCCCGTCTTTACTTTGCTTCCACCTAATACACGAATAACACTAACTTCACGTGCACCAGAGTTATCTGCAACTTTTAAACGAGTTTCTTGTTGTACCATATTAATCCCTCCTATTTCTAGTTATTAACGAATAACTGCTTTTTCAACGACTTCAACTAAACGGAAATGTTTTGTTTTAGAAATTGGTCTTGTTTCAACGATAAGCACTTTGTCACCTTTGCTAGCAACATTTTTCTCATCATGTGCCATATATTTTTTAGACTTTTTAACACGTTTACCATAAATTGGATCTTTTTCGTAAGTTTCAACTAAAACATTAATTGTTTTATCATTCGCGTCACTTACAACTGTTCCAATTAATCCTTTTACTTTTTTCTTTTCCATAAGTACCTCCATTAGTCTCTGTCTAGTTCACGTTCACGAAGAATGGTCTTCATACGTGCGACTAGCTTTCTTAATTCTTTGATTCTTGAAGGTTTTTCAAGATTTCCAGTAGCTTGGCTAAAACGTAAGTTAAATAGTTCTTCTTTATATTCTTCGATTTTTTTAACGATTTCTTCGTTCGTTAATTCTCTAATTTCACTATTAGTCATTGTTAGCTTCACCACTTTCTTTTTTTACGAATTTACATTTAATTGGAAGTTTGTGCATAGCTAAACGTAATGCTTCACGAGCTACTTCTTCACTAACTCCATCAATTTCAAACATAATTTTTCCTTTTTTAACTACAGCAACCCATACTTCTGGTTGACCTTTACCTTTACCCATACGAGTTTCTAGAGGTATTTTCGTTAATGAAAGGTGAGGGAAAATATTAATCCATACTTTACCACCACGTTTCATGTAACGTGTCATAGCAACACGGGCAGCTTCGATTTGTTGTTGGGTAATCCAAGCACCTTCCATAGCCATTAATCCATAGCTACCGAAATGTAGTTCTGTATTTCCTTTTGCAACACCATCATATCTTAGACGATGTGGTCTACGATATTTAGTTCTTTTTGGAATGACTGCCATTTTCGTTACCTCCTTTATTGTTTTTTGAGGCAAGGATTTCTCCTTTATAAATCCATACTTTTACACCGATCTTACCATAAGTAGTATCAGCTTCTTTATGTGCATAGTCAATATCTGCACGTAAGGTATGAAGTGGAAGATTTCCTTCTGTATAACCTTCCGTTCTTGCCATATCAGCACCACCTAAACGTCCTGAAACAGCAGTTTTAATTCCTTTAGCTCCAGCTTTCATCGTATTACGAATAGCACGTTTTTGAGCTACACGGAATGATACACGATTTTCAATTTGATGAGCGATGTCTTCCGCAACAAGCGCAGCATCTAAATTAGGATTTTTAATTTCCATAATAGAAATTTGAATATTTTCTTTAACTAATTTTTCTAATTCTTTCTTTAATTTTTCAATTTCTTCTCCACCATGACCGATAACAACACCAGGTTTAGCAGTATTGATAATAACATCAGTCTTTTTAGCGGTACGTTCAATAAGAACACTTGAAACAGATGCGTCTTTTAATTTTTTTGATAAGTATTTACGAATTTTAATATCATTATTTAAGAATTTTGCGAAATCTTTACCAGCATACCAGTTAGATTCCCAAGTTTTATTGATTCCAATTCTAAGTCCCACTGGACTAACTTTCTGACCCATCGTTTACCTCCTTTGCTTAATTTCTCTCACTTACGACGATCGTAATATGACTTGTTCTTTTTTTAATTGGACTCACATGACCACGTGGTCCAGCTTTCATTCTTTTTAATGTTCTTCCTTCGTTAACAAATGCTTCTTTAACATATAAGTTTTCTTCTTTTAATTCTAAGTTATTTGTTGCATTGGCAACCGCACTTGTTAATACTTTTTTAATAGCACGTGAAGCATCACGATTCATGTTATCTAAGATCATAGCCGCTTCACTTACGTTTTTACCACGTACTAAATCTATCACTAAACGAGCTTTACGAGGTGCTAGTCTAACACCCTTAGCAATTGCTTTAGCTTCCATTTTAGTCCTCCTTCCAGCTTTTTATACTTTAAGACTATTATTGTCCGCCATGTCCACCAAATTTACGAGTTAGAGCAAATTCTCCTAATTTATGTCCAACCATATCTTCGGTAACATAAACTGGAATAAATTCTTTACCGTTGTGAACAGCAAATGTATGCCCAACAAAATTTGGGAAAATTGTGGAACGGCGTGACCATGTTTTAATTACTTCTCTTTTTCCACTTTCGTTGAGTGCTTCTACTTTTTTCATTAAATGAGCATCAACAAAAGGTCCTTTTTTTAAACTTCTAGCCATTTAAATCATCCTTTCCTTATTTTTTACGACGACGAACAATTAACTTGTTTGAAGCTTTTTTATTTTTACGAGTCTTTTTACCCAATGCAGGTTTTCCCCATGGAGTCATAGGTCCTTTACGACCAATTGGCGCACGACCTTCACCACCACCATGTGGGTGATCATTAGGGTTCATAACAGAACCACGCACTGTTGGACGAATACCCATGTGTCTTTTACGACCAGCGGTACCTAAACTTACTAATTCGTGATCTTCATTTCCTACTTCACCAATCGTAGCACGACAAGTTCCTAATACTTTGCGAACTTCTCCGCTCATTAAACGAAGTAATACATATTTACCTTCACGACCTAAGATTTGTACACTAGAACCAGCCGAACGAGCCATTTGAGCTCCCTTACCTGGTTTTAATTCAACATTGTGAACTAATGTACCTTCAGGAATATTTTCTAGTGGTAAGCAGTTACCAACTTTGATGTCAGCTTGAGCTCCACTTTCAATTTTCATTCCTACTTTTAATCCTTTTGGAGCGATAATATATCTTTTTTCTCCATCTGTGTAAGTTATTAAAGCAATGTTAGCACTACGGTTAGGATCATATTCAATAGAAGTTACAGTACCAACGATACCATCTTTGTTACGACGGAAATCAATGATACGGTATTTTCTCTTATGTCCACCACCAATATGTCTAGCAGTAGTCACACCTTGATTATTACGACCACCAGTTTTGGTTAAAGTAACTAATAATGACTTCTCTGGTTTATTCGTAGTAATTTCTTCATTCTTTAATGTTGATTTACCACGTTGTCCATTGGTCATTGGCTTATATATTTTAATTGCCATGATTTATCCTCCTTTTTAGTTAAGTTCGATTGAACTTCCCTCATCTAATTTAACGATTGCTTTTTTAACACGGTTAGTCTTACCTTCGTAACGACCAACTCTTCTGGTTTTTGGTTTTACGTTTACAGTATTAACATTTAATACTTTTACGTTGAAAATTTTCTCAATTGCTTGTTTAATTTGAGTTTTATTAGCATTTACATCCACACTAAATGTATAAGTGTTATGATTTTGTGCTAAATCAGCACTCTTTTCAGTAATGATTGGTGCTTTAATAATATCTCTATAATTACTCATCATTAAATAAGCACCTCCTCTATACGTTTAACTGCTGCTTCTGTAATAATCATATTATCTGCAGAAACGACATCTAATGTATTAATTTCATCCGCATCAATTAAAACAACGTTTTCTAAATTACGTGTAGCTAAGATTAAATTATCTGTTAATTCATCTACAACTACTAATGTTTTTCTATTTGCTTTTAAACTTTCTAAAACATTTAACATTTCTTTTGTTTTAGGTGTTTCTAATGTTAAACTATCGACAACGATAAGTTCTTTTTCTTGTGCTTTATAAGCTAAAGCAGATTTTAACGCTAAACGGCGTTCTTTACGATTCATTTTCTTCGTATAATTCTTTTCTGGTGTTGGTCCGAATACAACTCCACCACCAACCCAGTGTGGTGCACGAATACTTCCTTGACGAGCATTACCCGTTCCTTTTTGTTTCCAAGGTTTTCTTCCTCCACCGCTTACTTCACTACGTGTTTTTGTTGCATGAGTTCCTTGTCTTAAAGAAGCTCTTGATAAGACAATGGCATCATATAAAACAGCATTATTTGGTTCAATTCCCCAAACGTTATCGTTTAAAGTAATATCTTTTACTTTTTCGCCTTTAATATTTAATTCTGTATATTTACCCATTTCAGATTCCTCCTACTCGTTTTCTTCCGTAGAGGCAGTATCCTCTGTGTTTTCGGTAACTTCAGTAGTTTCTACTTCTTCTTTTACTTCAGGCTCTGTAACGTAAGAAATTAATTCTTCTCTTTCGTTTACTTTATTTGGGTTTTTAACAGCTGTTTTAATAATAACTAATGATTTGTTAGCTCCAGGTACATTTCCTTTTACTAATAATACATTGTTTTCTTTATCTACTGCCACAATTTCAAGATTTTGAATCGTAACAGTAAGTCCACCCATGTGTCCTGGTAATTTTTTACCTTTGAAAACACGCATTGGTCTCATTGTTCCCATAGAACCAGGTCCTCTGTGATATTGTGAACCATGTCCCATAGGTCCTCTACTTTGATTATGGCGTTTAATAACACCTTGGAACCCTTTACCTTTAGTAGTTCCTGTAACGTCAACAACTTCACCTTCATTGAATAATTCAACTGTAAGTTCTTGACCTAAAGTGTAATCGCTAACATTTACGCCTCTGATTTCTTTATAGAAGCGCTTAGGTGCAGTTTCTGCTTTTTTGGCATGACCAATGTTAGCTTTTGTTGAATTCTTTTCTTTCTTCGTATCAAAACCAAGTTGGATCGCATCATATCCATCATTTTCTACTGTTTTAATTTGCGTAACCACATTAGGCTCTACTTCAACAACAGTAACAGGAATTAGCTTTCCAGACTTCGTAAATACTTGAGTCATTCCAATTTTTCGACCTAAGATTCCTTTCATTGTTTCATCCTCCTAATAATTATAATTTGATATTAATGTCAACTCCACTTGGAATATCTAAACGAGTTAACGCTTCGATTGTTTCCTTACTTGGATTGTTGATATCAATTAAACGTTTGTGTGTTCTTCTTTCAAATTGTTCACGTGAATCTTTATCTTTGTGAACTGCTCTTAAGATTGTAATCTTTTCTACATCTGTTGGTAGTGGAATTGGTCCACTTACTTCTCCACCAGAACGTTTTACAACTTCCACAATTTTTGCACAAGCAGCATCTAAATTCTTATGATCATACGCTTTTAATTTGATACGAACTTTAGTTTTAGACATGTTTGTTCCTCCCTTCGCCTATATCTGGTATAGACTCGCTCCGTGTAAAAACCTGATTTCCCAGCAATGTTTATTTAACAACTCCACCAGGTGTATCAGCAACCTCACACATCTATGCGTGCCACACATTCAAAATTATACAATAAAACTCTATGAAAAGCAAGCATTTTTTATGACTTTTTTTATTTTTTAAAGACCTATTTACGTAAAGAAAAAATAGGAAAAGTATATTTCCCATTTTGGTTATTTCACACGTTCTAACTTTTTGACATTATAATCGATCTCTCGATCAAAAGAAGAATGTTTTTCATTTGTCTTTTTCAATTGTTCTTGTAACAAACTTCTAACAATCACTCGTGGATTTTTATCTCCAGCTTTGGACTCTTCTGCTAAATGATAGTTAAAAGATTGGTGATAACGATCCATAATAGAACGGGAAAGCAATTCATATTCATCCTTTCTTTCATCGTATCCAATACCTAATAGTTTTGAATCATATAATAAAGTTATTGCTTGTTCTTCATTATTTACTAAATATCTTCCAACATATTCTGCTTGATTAAAGTATTCCACTACAGAAATAAACTTTTCTGGATCATATATCTCCACACATTCATTTCCATAAGCGTCTAATGCGGTCATATATTTCATAGATCGCATGTAAATTTTTTGATCGTATTCATTATTTAATTTAAAATATAAATTATACATATTTTCATCTCCCATTTTATTATCTTATACAACGTTTATTCGTTTGTCAATCATAATCATTGTCATAACTAAAAGAAATGTGATAAAATGGTAATACTTCGAGGTGAAGATATGAAAATAGGAATTTTAGGGGCAGGTGCCTATGGAATTGCCCTTGCAAGCGTTATTAATAAAAACCATGGAAGTGTCCAAGTATGGACTCCACTTCAAGAAGAATATGAATTATTAAATAAGGAAAGAATGGTACCTAAGTTAAATAATTATCACTTATCAGATACCATTCATATAACCAATGATATGGAAGAAGTGTGCAAGGACAAAGAATTAATTGTCATAGCTGTACCTGCTAAATATTTAGGGTCTGTCATTGAACAAATGAAACCTTATATCAAAGATCAACATCTTTGTATTGCAACAAAAGGAATGGAAAATAATACTTGTCGTTTCTGTCATAATATGATTACGGATGAGATATCAACTACAAGAGTTGCGGCGATTTCTGGACCAACTTTTGCGATTGATATGGTAAACGAAGTAACAATTGGTCTCGCACTAGGAACGGAAAACGATGAAACCGCACAAGTCGTAAAACAAGCATTTTGTAATCACTTCTTAAAATTAAGAAGGACAAAAGATATTACAGGTGTAGAGTTTTGTGGAGCAATTAAAAATGTCATTGCTTTAGCGGCTGGTATGATTGATGGGATGCAACTACCAGAGTCAACCAAAGCAATGTTTATTACTGAATCCTTACATGATATTTCGGAATTATTAGAAATCTTTGGTGGTGATAAGAAAACCATCCTCTCTTTTGCAGGCTTCGGAGATTTACTTCTTACTTGTACTAGTCCAAAGAGTCGTAATTTCTCTTTTGGTCATTTAATTGGTTCCGAAACAAATCCAGATACCATCCAACAATATAGAGAAAATACTACCATTGAAGGATTATATACCTTAGACTCCATTCATCAATTCGGAAAAGAAAAACAGATTGATATGCCTATTATTGAGTTAATTTATAATATTATCTATCATGATCATAAACCACAAGAATTATTAACTTTCTTAGTTGAAAAATAAAAGAATATCCAAATTCACTGGATATTCTTTTTGGTTATTTAACTAAAGTTAAACTTTTAACAGCGGCTGCAAGACGTCTTTCTTCTGCTTTTTGCGCATTCACATTTACAACATCGATATAGAATACATTATCGATTCTCTTTAATGTCGCCTCTCCCGCAGCTGTTGAAATCTTTTTAATAACTATTGGATTTAATTTAAGTTCCATATTTTTCCCTCTTTTCTATTTAATTTTCTTTAGAGTGTTTTGATAACCTCTATAATCTTTTTGATTTACCATCAAATACTCTTGATCATGCTCAAGTAAAATTTGATCACCACTAGTTGTTACATAATTATATTTTGTGATATCTTCTCCATAACGTTTTAAAATTTCTTTACGATAAAATTCTAATAAATCTTTATAATATTCTCTATAAAAATCCATAGGTCCATTATATTTTTTATATTCAATTGGAGATAAAATGTTAATATATCTCACAAGATCCGATGCATTTACGCGACTATTTACATTTTGCATTCCAATTTTTATATGAAAATAAAAACTATTGTCTATATAATTCATATCTATGATTCGAGCTTCCATCGGCAATTTCAAATATGATAAAACATAATTATTGATCTCTTTTAACGTAAGACGTGTTTTACTTTTTCTTCCTACTTTTTTCTCTGTTGTATGAAACATATAAGTTCCCCCTTTCATCTAATAGCGCGTGATTGGTATATTACACCATTTTTTTGTTTTGTCAAATTGATAGGGATAAAAAAATAGATAGCAAATCATACTACCTATTATTTAACGAATGGAATTAATGCCATGAAACGTGCTTTTTTTACTTCACGAGCAACCACTCTTTGATGCATTGAACAAGTACCAGTACGTTTTCTGTTTAGAATTTTTCCTTTATCTGGACTGATAAACTTTTTAATAACATCAACATTTTTATAATTAACTACATCTTCACCTTTTTCGCAAAGTAAACATTTTTTACGTTTTTTTCTATAAAATTCTGCCATGTGTAACCCTCCTTTATTAGTCTAAGAAGTTATCATCAATGGAAACCGTATCTCCAAAATCCGCAAATGGATCATCTTCCACACTAACATTATTTGTAAAATTAGTTTGTGGACTTGGAGTACTTGGTGTTTGATAATCATAAGGACTCATTGTATTTCCACTATTAGAAGTGCTTGCTTCTCTTTGTCCCTTAGATTCTAAGAATTGAACAGAGTCTGCGACTACTTCCGTAGTATAACGCTTACTTCCATCTTGTGCATCATAACTTCCTGTTTGAATTCTTCCTTCAATTGCTACTAAACTACCTTTGTTTAAGAAATTACAAACATTCTCTGCTTGTTTTCTCCAAACAACGATATTAATAAAATCAGCTTCTCTTTGCCCTTGAGCATTTGTAAAATTACGATTGACTGCAACACTAAATCTTGTATATGGTAAATTAGACCCAGTATAACGTAATTCAGGTTTTGCAGTTAATCTTCCTATTAAAACAACACGATTCATGTGACTCACCTTCTTATTTCTCTAAATTTGTAATTAAATGACGAATAATATCATTACTAATTAAAGCTAAACGATCAAATTCTTTAATAGCTTTATCATCTTTAGCTTCTAAAGTAAATAAGAAATAATATCCACTATTGAATTTTTTGATTTCATAAGCTAATTCTCTTTGTCCCATAGCCTTGTTTTCTGTTATTGTCGCACCATTTGAAGTAAGAACATTTTCAAAGTTAGAAACAACTTTCTTAACTTCTTCTTCACTTAATGTAGGTTTCACAATAAACATAATTTCATAATTTTTCATGTTTATCCTCCTCCCTTTGGTCTTTCGGCTTTTATCCACATAAAAGCAAGGAGTAATTGAATACTCGTCTAAGATTATAACAAACTTTTCTAGAAAAGTAAATATGATATTTAGATTATTTTTTATTTTCACGTTCTCTTTTTCATAAGAACAATCTTCTAAATCACACATTTTATCCCACAAAAAAACTAGTACTCATATTCATCAGTACTAGTATATGAAAAAATTTTTAATAAATGAACATTATTTTAAGATATATGGATCAGAACTTGTTCCTATACCGGAAGCGATTTCTACAGTAGGTTGGAGATATAATGTAGGACGAGCACTATAAGAAGAAAATTCATCCATAAGATCGACATCTCCACTTTTATATAGAATGTATGACAAAGGAGCTCCTATACTAGGCGCGCGTGTTCGTGCGAGTACAAACGGAGTTAAAGTCCATTGATCATTGGAACTATCATATAACCAACTATTATTTTTACAATCATTCGCACTATACCAGCTAAATAATGCTGTAGCTAAACAACTACTTCGATTCGTTGTACTTCCTCCACTGGTTGAAAATCCATAATCACTTGGATACATTAAAGCAATTTTTCCTCTCCATTCTGTTGAATCTCCAGTTGAAGTTAAAGACCCTCTTTCCAATTCATAAAACATCTGAGCAGTTACATCATCCCAAGTACTACTACCACCTAATTTCCAAGTGTAATCAGCTATTTTATTTTGTGACGATTCGTCCATTCCTTCTAAATATTCTCCATTAAAATACTTTTGCATGGGCTTATCATTCCAATTAGTAGTACCACCATCATCCCATGTTTTATTTTCTAATAAATCTTTTCTGATAATTTTTAATTGTCCTTCAAAAATTCCAATAATTCGCCATAATTCATTGTTAAATTGAATGTAATTATCTGGATTAGCTCCGATATATCGATATTCTCTTGGAGAAGTTGAAGTCGTTAACTCGCCACTATTTCCGATCGCAAACAGTCCATTTGTTGGACTCGTATTAATATCACTACTTAATTTATTTTTAATTAAATATTGAGCTGCTGTTAGTGGAGCTTCTCCTAATGTATATGGCTCATTTGGTGTTCCTTGTCCTCCTGTAATAGGAACCCCTGGGTGGATCATGATAACTGGGCGGACACCGTACGCACCCGTCACATTGTGGCTGTACGCACTGCCATAGTTGCTCACGCGCCACGCATTCGATGCACTATATGGCGTAGTTGTCCAATAATGTTGAGCATTATTATAACTATTACTTGTTGTATGATTCTTTGAAAGAATGGTTTCACTTTGTCCCGATAACATTTCACCTACTCGTATTAATCCAACTCTTCCAACGTAAGGGTTACTTATACTTTCTAAATTATCTTTATAATTATCCTCATAGTCAAAATTATCTCCTCGATACCATGTTGTTGAAACTAGCTTATTTTTATCTACTTCATTATTATTACTGATCCAATTAACAAAGCTATCTTCATTTATGGTTGTACATAATGTACAATTTTCTCCATATGTCATTTTATCGGATTCTTCTATTATTCCATCATTATTACTATCATAATATCCATCTAAGATTAATTTTGTTCCTTGATTTGATGTTTCTACTACACGATAATTTCTTCCTGCATACGTTACATATTCTCCTACATGACTGTTATCTTTTAAACTTCCTGTGACATCACTTACTTCTCCGATCACATATGGTTCTGTTAGAGTACCATTACCTCCGGTAATGGTCGTATCAGAGGAAATCCCTACAACTGGGCGAACACCGAGCCCATTCGTCACATAGCCGTTGCCCGCAATGCCACTGTTGTACACGCTCCACGCATACGAGGCACTATTTGGCGTAGTTGTCCAAAAATATTGTGATATATCTAAATAACTTGAACCGCCACTTGCCAGATTATATTCATCCAATGATAATAAACCAATAGGTTTCTGTACACTGGATAAATTACTAGTACAGGTTGTTCTTGATGAAGATGAAGAAGTTGTTGTTTCACTACACCATGTTTGATTTACAAGTAAATCTTTATGTTCTAACTTTGGATAAAAATAATTATTTAACCAATCATTCACATAACTATTGTCATAATCTTGGGCAGTCTTACTTGCTCCCCATGGGATTCCTGTTACATTTTCTTCGGTAATCATACGAATACTTCCATCACTATTTTTACCCATGATTCGCCACATGAACCCATCAAACCAAATATAATTAGAATCTTGTTCTCCTTTTAAATATGTTCCATCCATATAATTGTAAGTTCCATCACCACTATTATTTAATAAATCTGTAGTAGTACTTCCTAAAGTAGGTACTGGTAATACTCCATTAATGGTCTCTTGTTTTTCATAGACAAAATGTAAATCTAGTTCTTTACTTGAATAAGTTGAACATGTACTCGTTATGGTAATCGTAAAGTTTTTGATTTGACTTGGGAAAACTAAATCTCCTACATTGTGTTCTTGTACAGATATTTGAATACAAGTGGGTTCTTTGATGTTACTTTCTTCTAATCCTTTGATTTCAATGAGCTTCGCATCTGTAGTTCCTTGATTTTGTGCGGATACATTAAATGTTATGGATCCTGCACTTTGAAAACTTATTTGAGTATTTACTAATGTTTTGGCTTTGATAGAGGCATCTTTCTCTATAGTTGCTTGATTATTATTATTGATTCCAACACTGGTAAAAATCATGCCGTCACCTTTATCAAGACTTGCATAACCCGTTATTTTAAGTACTTGGTTAATTGCCGCATAACCTACCGTAATAAAGAAAAGTAAACTAACGAATACCATCATCATCTTTTGATTCGTACCGATATTTTCCCATTTTCTCTTGATTTTTCTTTTTAGTTTCATAATATACACCCTATTCTTATTATGATACAAGTCTAGTCTTCTTATTCATTGTACAAAAAAAGAGAAGTATTTGTCAATACCAAATACCCCCCCCCAATGGACGTATGTTTGCAATTTGCAAACAGTTAAGTAATCTTTTCCTTAGTAACAATTGTATATACGGTATCAAATATAAAAAGTAAGAGAATGGGAATAGTAACGTACATTGGGATATGTTTAATAAAGTTTTTTAAGAAAGGATAAATAACATAAATAAAGATCATAGATCCTAATCCCCATATAAGACTCATACGAATGGAAATATAATGACCAATAGATGTGGGGTCATCACTATAATCCCAAAATACTTTTTTAAATAAAAATTCAATTCCAACTCCACCAATCCATTCCAGTAAAGTTAAAACAGCGGTAATAATGATGAATACAATAATCGTTTCTTTCCACCTTGGTAGGTGTAGTTGAGCAAAGAAATAATGAGAAATAAAGATAATTAAGACTGCTCCTAAACCATAAACAGGCGTCCAAGGTCCAAAAAGAATTCCACTTTTAAAATGACTTTTCGTTACAAAAGCCGCAATAGTTTCTAATAAATAACCTAATATAGAATATAATAAAAAACAATTAACGTAGAACATACCATCACCTAATGATAGTTTGTCCCATTTTTGGAAAAATAAAACAGTAATTTCTTACTGTTATACATTAAATCGGAAAAGACAAATATCGCCATCTTGCATTTCATATTCTTTTCCTTCTAAACGAAGTTTTCCAGCTTCTTTCACTTTTAATTCCGTTCCATATTCTTTTAAGTCATTAAAACTCATGACTTCTGCTTTAATAAATCCTCTTTCAAAGTCCGTATGAATGAGTCCTGCACACTGTGGAGCTTTCATTCCTTTTCTAAATGTCCAAGCTTTTACTTCGTCACTACCACTCGTAAAATAAGTTGCTAAACCAAGTAAATGATACGTAGCTTTTACTAATTTATCTAATCCACTCTCTTCAATTCCTAAATCTTGTAAGAATAAAGCTTTATCTTCTTTTGATAATTCACTTAATTCTTCTTCTATTTTCGCACAAACAACAATCACTTCTGCGCCTTCTCGTTCCGCATATTCTTTTACTTGTTTTACATAGGTATTATCTTCACTCGTTAATTCTTCTTCATTAATATTAGCGAGATAGATAATTGGTTTTTTCGTAAGAAAACAAAATGGTTTTAAAAATTTGTTTTCTTCTTCTGTAAATTCCATACTACGTATTGGTTTATTTTCCATTAATACATTTTTAATTCGTTCTAATAAAGCAACTTCCATTTTCGTTTCTTTATCATTAGACATTTTCGCTTTTTTACCAATACGATTTAAACGATTTTCAACCACTTCTAGATCGGCAAAGATTAATTCTAAACCAATAATTTCAATATCTCGAACAGGGTCTACTTTTCCTTCTACGTGTGTAATATTCGTATCTTCAAAACAACGAACGACTTCTACAATCGCATCCACTTCACGAATATGGGATAAGAACTTATTTCCTAATCCTTCTCCTTTAGCCGCACCTTTTACTAATCCAGCAATATCCGTAAATTCAAATGAAGTAGGAACAAGTGATTTTGGATGATACAAATCATTTAAGAAATCTAAACGATCATCAGGAACAATAACCACTCCTACATTCGGTTCAATCGTCGCAAATGGATAATTAGCCGCTAAGATTTTTTGATTGGTAATCGCATTAAATAATGTAGACTTTCCTACATTGGGTAAACCTACAATTCCAGCACGTAAACTCATAATCATCACTCTTTTCTAATAAGCGATATTATTATAACAAAAAACAAGTGATTATTCAAATCACTTATTCTTTATCATATTGTAATAAATTGCGCATTTCTTCTTCTGTTAAAGAAGTTAAAGTTGTTGCCTCTTGATGTCCTTCAATTAAATGTTCACTAAGAATTTTTTTCTTGTTTTGTAATTCGATAATACGTTCTTCAATCGTACCTCTTGTAATAAAACGAATAACGGTAACCGGTTTCGTTTGACCAATACGATGGGTTCGATCTGTTGCTTGATTTTCAACTTGTGGATTCCACCATACATCCAAATGAATTACAACGTCTGCGGCGGTTAAATTAAGCCCTGTACCTCCTGCTTTTAACGTAATTAAGAAACAATTTGTATCATCTTTATCAAAAGCTTCCACCATGCGCATACGCTCTTTAGCAGATACACCACCTACAATTTTATGAGAGGTGATATGTTCATATCGAAGTTCTTTTTCAAGCAAGTCAATTACTCGTTTAAAACTACTAAAAATAACAATTTTATGACCATTAGCAATTTGTTCTTGAATAACTTCAACAGCTTTTTCTATTTTAATTGATTCACCATCATAATGACTATATAAAATAGAAGGTGCGATACATATTTGTCTTAAACGCATTAAAAGTTGTAATAACTTGAAATTTGCTTTATAAACTCCTTCTTGAGCAAGAAGTTGCTCATATTCCTCTTTAGTTTCCGTTAATTCTTTAACATATAAAGCTTGTTGAAGCGGTGGTAAATCTAAATAAATATTATTTTCTATTTTAGGTGGTAAATCTTTAACAACTTCTTCTTTTTTACGTCTTAAAATAAAAGGTTTTATCTTTTTATTTAAGGTATCTAAAACCGATAAATGTTCTTCATCAACATCGCTAATATGGTATTTTTCTTTAAATTTTGATAGACCATTTAAATATCCTGGCATGATAAAATCAAAGATACTCCATAATTCTAATATAGAATTTTCAACTGGAGTTCCAGTTAAAGCAATTTTAATATCTGCATCAATCTTTTTAACTTCGCGTGTCATTTTAGATTGATAATTCTTGATGGCTTGTGCTTCATCAATCACACATAATTCAAAATGCTCTTTTTCATACACATCATTATCATTACGAATTAAACCATAGGTTGTAATAAAAATATTATATTGATCCATTTGTTTTAAGATTTCTCTACGTTTTTGTTTACCTTCTACAACTACAACATACTTCAATTCTGGAGCAAATTTATCAAATTCTTTCTTCCAATTATATACGAGCGAGGTCGGACATACGATTAATATTTTGGCATCTTTCTTTTCTTTTAAAATTTGTTTAATAAAACAAATCGTTTGAAAACTTTTACCTAGTCCCATTTCATCTGCTAAAATTCCACCTAAATCACATTTATATAAAGTATATAACCAACGAACCCCTTCTTTTTGATAATCACGAAGTAATTTTTCATCTTTTTTATCAAAAGTAATATCTACATTATGATAATTTTTATAATTTTGAATAAATTTTTCAAAGTTCGCATCTACTTCAATTTGATCATTTTGCCCTCTCATACTATCAATATATAAAGCTTGATACTTGGGAATCTTAGCTTGACCACTCGTTAAACTTTTATGATCAATATCTAAAGAATCAATCATTTGTTCAAATTGTTGCATTTCTTCGGTTTGTAAGTTAATAATATTTCCATTTTTTAAACGATAATATCGCTTTTTTAATTTAATATTTGGTAATAATTTATCTAATTCCTTTTTATCCACTTGATCAACATGAAAATCATACGTTAGAATCCCCGTTCGCCCAATCGAAAATTGGGAAACAGGGGTTGGATGCTTGATTAAATCAATGGCGGTTACTTTTTTTGTACAAAAAATAGTATATTTTTCTCTTAATTCATCTAATCCGTGTTCGATAAATTCAGCGATATCATCCAATTTATCCATTATAAAACGATTATTTTGAATTTTAAACTGATGCTTTAGAAGCGTTTGAACCACTTTCTTTTCCTCTTGTTCATCACGAACAATTACTTGTGATGATTCAAAATAATTAAATTCTGGATTTTGATCGTATTTTAATCGAAGATCACCTACTAATTGATCTTTTTCCATATCAAAATAGAGAAGTGGTTTAAAGTTCTTCGGAAGAACGATCTCTTGAATGCCCTCATCAATTTGAATATTCTTTTGTAAATCTTTTAATAATCCCTTACGAAAGCTTTCCAAATCATCTTTTTTAAATTTCAACTGAGAAATTTTTAATTTAGATAGATGTTTAAATAGTTGAGCATAAGAATTCGATAAGAAACACAAAGTGTCTTTATATAATAATAAATCAAATTCATTCCCTAAAAATTCATAATTTTTAAAATCTTCAAATTCTAGAACATAGTCATCCCCTTGTTTTAACAAACGAGGTGATGTCGGAAGATCGATAATAATGTGATTAATTTTGTGGTTATTTACGGTAAATGGAATATCTTTTAAAAGTGAAACTAAACTCTTAAATTCACGTTTACCTAACGTCGTAACACTATTATATGCATAATTTGGAGAATAGGAAGATAAGAGAAAATCTAAAACTCTAGATACATTTTCCGGAAAATAATAATCCTTGGGATCGTATTGAAAGTTTTTGGCAAAAGAATAAGGTGTATTCATATAAAATGCATTGCTTAGCGCTTCCAATTTTTGTTTATTATTAATGGAGTATAATCGATCACTACCAAAACGGAGATTATAATTATAATATTGTGCATAAATATCAAAATGAATAGCCAACGCTAAGGGTTTCGCTTGAGCATTTACATCATTCTTTTCTGAAGTTTTTAAGATTTCACGACTAGCTTTATATTCATCCACATAAACATAAGAAAAAATTTCATCAGTATAGTTTATTAAAACGGCAGGAACATGAGGACAAGTATGATTCCTTTTAAAACTTGCGCAATCACACTGAAATTGTTTTAACTCATGACCTTGAGTAAGCAATAATACTTTATATTTACGTTTTTTGTTTCGAATATCATCAATATAATACGTTTGTAAAAAATCATGATTTTTTGTTTCTTTTACACCATTAAATTCTATGTGAAAACGAGAATAACGATATGCTTCCACTAAGTCATAATAATAAAAGAGTTCATATAGCATTCTTTGAAAAGTCATACAACCACCTACTTCCCCCATATACTAACACATTCATTAATAAATTTCAACATTAACTTTACATTTTTTTCATATCGATTCAAATATACTATATTTTAGAATAATGTTACCTTTACATATAGTAAATAATAAGATGATAAATTTGTTCTTATTTATCTTTTATAAAAAAGTGTAAAAAAAAGACAAATAAATTGTCTTATAATGTTGGTAGTACTTGATATCCTAGTGGTAATCCAACTAAATACCAACCTACTAAAATTAATAACCATACAATAAAGAATAAAGCGATAGTTGATTTCATTTTTCCCAGAGTACCAAAAATAGTAATATCTTCTTCCTCTTGATTATATTTCTTTAAGAACCCTAGCATAATGATAAATCCTCCATTTAATGGGGTCAAACACTTAGCTAAACCATCCGCACCTTTAAATATAAACATCGTAAATTCAGGTGCGATATTCGATCTCATAAACAAAGGAATTGTCAATGGAGCAATAAAATTCCATTTTGCTTCCGTAGATGGGACTAAGAGACCTAATAAAACTACAATAAAGAAGAAAAGAATAATAAGTGGTAATCCCGAAAATTCTAATAAACTTAAGAATTCTACTAAACGTCCTGTAATAATTTGATCTAAATGCGTCCACTCAATAATACCAATCACTTGAGAAACGATAAATAACAAAACAAATAGATAACCTAAATCTTTAAATTCATAAGCTAAGCCATCACTATATTCATGATTTGATTTAATATTTTTAGAAACAACTCCATAAATAAGTCCTAAAATAGCTAATACAATACTAAAGACATACACAAACCCATCATGGAATGGAGCATTACTTCCCCATACTTGTTCTACATATGTAGTTGCATTTTGATCTAATAGTAACCCTGATCCAGGCAATCCAGGAACTAAACTATAAGCAATAAAGAATACTAATAGAAGGAATGATAAGAAAGTAAAGAGAAGTGCTTTCTTACTTGTTTCACGTTCTTCTATTTCATATCGATTCTTTCGACTAAATTTAGGAGCAAGGAAACGTTCGATAATAATCGTTCCTAAAAAAGATAGAATAAACATACTACTAATGGTAATAAACAAATTAGAGTATAAAGTAAATTCAAAGTTTCGATCCACTTCTACACGCGCAGCCGCTTGCATTAAACTTCCTAAAGTATAATCCAGATCATTATAAATAACAGATGTTCCATATCCAACCGATAATCCTAAAAAGCTCGTTAATATTCCCATCATCGGATTACGATTTAAATATTTATAAATAACCGCACTCATAGGAATCATAATCGCATATCCAGCATCTCCTAACACAGCAGCTAAAATACTAAGAACTAATACTAAGAACGTACTAATCCCTGGTTTCATTCTTCGAAATGGTTTAAAAATAGCTTCTAATAAACCACTTTTTTCAGCAATTCCAATTCCAATTAAAGATATAATAATATAAAATAACGGTTTAAATGTAGATAAATTTGTAATCACATGACTAAAGAAATATTTAAAGCCTCTCGGTGTTAATAGATTATTCATAGTTACTAGTGAAGTTTCTAATGCGCCATTGTTAACAGAAGTTATATTTCCTTCCATTCCTAATAAGGAAAAAATGGCACTAATCACAATAACAATAATCATGATCATGATTAAGACAATAATAGGGCTTATTCTTTTTTGATTACGTTTCTTTTTCCTTCGAACCATAATATCCTCCTATAAACTAAGAACCTTCTTTAATTTTTTATTAAACTCAATACGCGGTAATAAAATCGTACGATTACAATGGCAACACTTAATTTTAATGTCCGCACCTACTCGTGTAATCTCCCATTCATTGGTTCCACATGGATGGGGTTTTTTCATTTCAACAATACTTCCTAAACGATATTCTTTATTCATTGGTAACCACCCTATGAGGATATTGTAATTCAATTCCTTTATTTTCTAATTCTGTTTTTACGACTGCTCTTATCTTACGTTCAATCGCATAATGTTCCATAGGTACAGTTTTAGCCGCAATACGATATTCTACACCATTATCTAAAGAAGTAACTCCCCATAGTTCCACTTCTCCTTTTAATTTTTCTAATGTTGTAGATAACTTACTACAAACTTCACTGACAATCTCCGTTACATTATCAATATCGTATTCATAAGCTACCTTAAAGTCTACTAAAGCAAGAGAATAATCTAAACTATGATTAATAACCGATGTAATCGTACGATTAGAAATCATTTTTACTTCTCCCGTATAGGCACGAATTTTTGTCGTTTTCATACCAAGGGTAATCACTTCTCCCATAAAACCATCAATCGTAACCGTATCTCCTACTTTATATTGATCATCTGTTAAAATGAAAATACCAGAAACAAAATCTTTCAACGTATCTTGCATTGCAAGACCAGCAACTACTCCTACTACTCCTAAAGAAGCAACCAACGTTTTCGTATCGACTCCAAATTCATCTAATAACATTAACGCACATACTAAAATAACAAAATATTTAAAGACATTTACCGTTAATGTACACATCGTTTTGTTTTTTCGTACATTCATATGAATAAAATTAATACGAAACATACGACGAATAACACGACTTACAATCATATAAACGAGAACACTTCCTAGAATAATAAATAGTGGTCGTATGACTTCTTTCGATAGTAAAAAGGCAAGTATTTGTTCAAATTCTTCCATTTAAATCACCTATTCTTTCACTTGTAATATTTCTAAAATGCGATTTAAATCTGCTTTATTCGTAAAGTTAATTTCAATTTTTTTCTCTTTAATACGAACTCTTGTATCTAATTTATCACGTAATAATTCTTCTACATAGCGATATTCCGAAGAAGTTGGTTTACGACGATTCATTTTAACTTTGTGTTCAACGTCTTTATCTTGGGCAATGGTTTCTGCCTCACGAACCGATTTCTTATTTTCTACAATGTCTTCTGCCATTTGAATAATTTGTTGTTCATTCTCTAGTTTTGATAATACTCTGGCATGTCCCATTGTTAATTTCTTATCATTAATCATCGTTTGAACTTCTTTTGGTAAACGAAGAAGCCCCAACATATTTGTAATATGACTACGACTTTTACCTACACGTTTACTTACTTCTTCTTGTGTAATGTGTAAGTGATCAATTAATGATTGGTAAGCTTTGGCTTCTTCCATCGCATTTAAATCTTCACGTTGTAAATTTTCTAACAACGCAATCTCCATCATTTGTTCATCCGTAAACTGACGAATAATTGCTGGAATCGTTTTCTTTCCGGCTAATTTAGACGCACGATAACGACGTTCACCAGCAATAATGTCATAACCTTTAATACTTTTCTTAACAATGATTGGTTGAAAAACACCATGTTCTTTAATCGAACTAGCAAGTTCTTGTAATGCTTCTTCATTAAATACTTGTCGTGGTTGATAAGGATTGGGACGTAAATCATTAATATCTAACTCCACAATCTCTTCATTTGGTGTTTCTTCATAAATCTGTTGTTCAATTTGTGACATATTTAAGTTATCCGTATTAAACAATTGTTCTAATCCTCTACCTAACGCTCTTTTCTTAGTCTCCATTGCGAGCAATCACTTCCTTTGCTAAATTTAAATAAGCCTCTGTTCCACGACTTTGTGGATCATAAGCAAGTATTGGTTTACCATGGCTAGGAGCTTCTGAAAGACGTACTAAACGTGGAATAATCGTATCATACACACGTTCTTTAAAATAACTTTTAACATCTTCAACGACTTCCAATCCTAAATTCGTTCTCGAATCTAACATTGTAAGTAAAACCCCTTCAATATCCAACGTTGGATTTAATTTCTTTTGTGCGAGCATAATTGTATTCAGTAGCTGCATAATCCCCTCTAAGGCAAAAAATTCACACTGTACTGGAATAATAACCGAATTCGCAGCCGTTAAAGCATTCGTCGTTAAAATTCCTAGTGAAGGTGGACAATCAATAATAATATAATCAAACATATCTCTTGTAACATCAAGATATTTTTTTAGTTGCGTTCCCTTAGAGAAAGCAGGATCCATACGACTCATTTCCATGAGTTCAATATCCGCACCTGCTAGATTAATGGTTGCGGGAATCACATATAAATTCGTAAACTTCGTTTTCATCACAACATCTTTTAACTCTGCTTGATCAATTAATAAATCATACACACTTTTATCAAAGTCAGCTTTATTAATTCCTAAACCCGTACTAGCATTTCCTTGTGGATCTAGGTCTACTAATAATACTTTCTTATGTAGGACACCTAAAGAAGCCGCAAGATTAATACTAGAAGTTGTTTTACCAACACCACCCTTTTGGTTAACTAACGCGATGACTTTACCTTTTCTATTCATGACTCTCACTTCTCCTTTAATACCTATAATCCATTTTATCATAAATTACCACATAAATCTATCTTTCTAAGACAATCGATTAAAAAATAAGTTCAAAAAAAGACAAAATAAACATTTGCCTTTTCTAAATTCTTATAACCGGACAGTTTTTCATTATGAAAAAAATGACCAAGATATTCTCTAAGTCACTTTTCCTCTCATATTTGATATAAACAGCCGAATTTGATAAAATCAAATTATAAGAATAAATAAAGGTGGCTGTTTATATGTATCAAGTATATAAT
>DVKJ01000023.1 GCA_018716065.1 Candidatus Pelethosoma merdigallinarum | reverse complement strand
CGAAGATTCTTTTTCATTCCTTCTTTTGGAATATGAGTAATGATATAGATAAGTTCAATTAAATAATCACGACAACGAGGAGCTTGTAAAACACTTTTAAAGACGATATCATAAAGGGGCGAAACAACCATTCCTTGATCTAACATTTCTTTAGATTTTTTACTTAATTTCTTTGTTTGAACCATAACATATCTCCTTTCTGGAGACACTATAACACATTATAAATTAAGGGTCAAATGGCACTTTTGAGGTTTCTAAAGAGATCTTTTTACAGATATTTAAAATCTGTCTAGGACAAAATAAAAAATTGGTAAAACCATTCTTACCAATTTCTTAAAACTGACAAATTGAAAAAAATTTTATAATGTTAAAGAATCAATTTGATGTTGATAATCATCATGATTTGTAATATAACTTCCTACAACAATCATATCCGCACCTGCTTGTTTACATTGAAGGCTTGTAATATTATGAATTCCACCATCAACTTCAACTACAAAATGATGAGTAGATGCCAACATCTTTAATCGCTTAATACGAGCAATACTTTGTGGCAAAAAAGTCTGCCCACCTTTGCCAGGTTCTACACTCATCACTAAAACTAAATCAACCATATCCAAATACGGATTTAATTTACCAAGAGCGGTGTTTGGTTTAATAGCTAAACCAACTTTAATTCCTGCTTGATGTAAACGTTCACAAATTTTAGGAATATTAATTTGTTTGTCCAACTCTACATGAAAAGTAATATACTCTGGTTTTAAACATTCATATAGATCAATATATTTATTTACATTTTTAACCATAAAATGAATATCTAATGGTTTTTGTGCTTCCCTCAACCAAGCGATTTGTTGATCATCATCTTCCGTTTGATTTTTAACAAAGCGACCATCCATAATATCTACATGAATATAATCCGCATTCGTTTGATTTAATTTATTCATTTCTTCATCCGTACGTTTTTCCATAGATAAATAAGAAATGGATAGTTTCATAATATCCCCTACTTTTCTATAAAATTCAAATAATTATCATAACGACTTTTTAAAATCGTTCCATCTTCTACTTTTTCTTTGATCATACAGTGTTGTTCTTTACGATGCATACAATCTTTGTATTTACATAAATGACGGTATTGATTAAATTCTACAAATTGATCACGAATATCTTCAGGGCTTAACTCTTCTAAAGATAAAGCTGAAAATCCTGGAGTATCTGCGACTAATCCTCCTTCAATAGAAAGTAATTCTGTATGTCTTGTTGTATGTCTTCCACGTCCTAGAGCCATGGAAATTTCTCCTGTTTTAATTTGAAGGGTGGAATCAAGATTATTTAATAATGTACTTTTTCCAGCTCCCGTTTGTCCTGTAAAGACACTAACTTTCTGTTTGAAAATTTCTTTTATTTTCTCTACTTCCGTATTTGTAAATACCTCATAACCAATTTCTCGATAATACGATATGATCTTTTCCATTTTGGCTTTTTCTTTTTCTTCTAATAAATCTAACTTTGTAAAACAAATGATAGGTTTAATATGATTAAATTCTACCACCGTAATCAGTTTATCCAACAAATGACTCGAAAAATCAGGGTGTCTTACACTCGTAATAAGAATCGCTTGATCGATATTTGCAACAGGTGGACGAACTAAAGAATTTTTTCGCGGTAAGATTTCTAAAATATAACAATGTTGTTCATCAAACTTCACTAAATCTCCTACTAAAGGAGTTAATTGAAGTTTTCGAAATTTACCACGGCTCTTACAAAGATAGGTTTTATCATCTGCAAGAACCGTGTAGTCATTACTAATACATTTTATAATTCTTCCGATCATTCTGTTTGTCCTTGTGTTGGTGTATCTTCTTCGTCTGTCGGATCCGTTGGCTCTTTTTCATTGTCATCTGTAGGTGGTGTTTCTTGTTTTGCAGGAGCTTTGGCTACTGTAATGGTAAGTGGTGTATTGGCTACTACTTTCGTTCCAGAAACACGACTTTGTGAAATAACAGTTCCTTCTGGATAATTAGATGTTTCTTGATAATTAATATTTAAAGTTACACTATTTTGGTTACAGAAATTTTTGATATTATCTACTGACCAACCTTCACTTACAAAGTCTGGATAAGTCGTTACAAAATCTGGAATAACTAAGGTAATACTATCTCCCTCTTTTAATTTTTCTCCTTCTTCTACACTTTGAGAAATAATTAAATTTTCTTGATAGTTACTTTCATCCGTAACTTCTTTTGTTTCGATTAATACATTAATGCCTTCATTTTCTAGTTTCGCCTTTACTTCATATACATTTTGTCCAGTATAATCTTCGATTTCAAATTTATTTGTCCCTTTCGAAACAATTAATGTAATTTCGGTTCCTTTTTTCACACTACGTCCTGCGGTTGGGTCTGTTTTAACTACTCTTCCTTCTTTAATCTTATCATCATAAACTTCTTTTGTTTTCGTAGCAACCTCAAACCCTTTATCTTCTAAAATCTCTTCCGCTTTGACCACTGTTTTATTGGAAACGTCTGGAACTTTCACATCTGGATCTGACATAAATCTTGGAAGAATAAAGAAGACAAAGATCAATAATAAGACTAAGGCCGCAAATATTCCACCAGCAATCCACATCATCTTGTTCATTTTTTTATCTTTTTTCTTTTCTTTATTTTCTTCGTTTGCTTTTTCACGACTTTCTCGTAGTGCCGTTCGACTAATTTTAGGCATTGTTTTGGTATTATCAAAATCATGTTCTGGATATTCATAAATGATTTTTTCATCATTCATATGATCATCATCTAAAGCTACTTCTAGATCATGATGCATATCCATTACACTTTCATAACGATTCTTTGGATTTTTCGCACAAGCACGTAATACGATATTTTCTACACTTTGTGGAATTTCCGGATGATCTTCCACAATGCTTGGAATTTCATCACGCATCTGTTTAATGGCGATCTCTACGGCATTTTCACCCTTAAATGGAACTTTTCCCGTTAACAATTCATACATCAAAATTCCTAAAGAGTAAATATCACTCTTCATCGTCGCACCACTACCATTGGCTTGTTCTGGTGGTAAATAGTGTACCGATCCCATAACAGAATTGGTTTGAGTAAGTTCATTACTATTGAGTGCCATCGCAATACCAAAATCTGTGATTTTCGCTACTCCATTATCTAAAATCAAAACATTTTGTGGTTTAATATCACGATGGATAATGAAGCTTTCATGCGCACAAGCGATCGCACTAGTTAATTGTAACATAATGTCAATGACTTCTGGTAACGTCAATGCGCCTCTTCGTTTAATCAGACTTTTTAACGTTTTACCATCGACATATTCCATGACAATATAATAATTTCCATCATCTTCACCAACATCGTAAATTTCTACAATATTAGGATGAGTTAAAGAAGAAGCCGCAATCGCCTCACGTTGGAAACGACGAATAAACTTCTCATCATCTGCCAAATCGCCACGCAATACTTTTACCGCTACATCACGATCTAAAATAATATCATGTGCGAGATAGACGTTAGCCATTCCTCCTTCACCAATCGTTCTTATAATTTGATATCGATCATTAATTTTTTGCCCTCTTACAATCATTCTTTTACACCTGCCTTATTCAAATACGCAGCTGAAATATTATCATTTCCACCACGATTATTACTTTTACAGATTAATTTATATACTTTATCTTCTGCACTTAAACTTTCATTTAATACTTCTTCAATTTGAGTATCTTCTAACATATTAGTAAGTCCATCACTACACAAGAAAATACCATCTATATCTAGTTCTACATCAAAGACATCCATTTCAACAGTTGTCTGCGCTCCTAAAGCTTTCATTAAGACGTTCTTACGTGGATGTTCCTTCGCTTCCTCTGGTGTTAATTCACCTGATTTGACTAGTAAATTAACTAAGGTGTGATCCGTGGTAATTTTGTGAAGCTTTCCTTGTTTCATTACATAACCACTAGAATCTCCGATATTACCAAATAAAAGGAATTCCTCAGTTAATACAGCCATAACAATCGTTGTTCCCATACCAGAACTTTCTGGATGTTCCTCGGTATAACGATAAATTAATACATTCGCTTCACTCACAACTTCTTTAATCCAATTAATCGCATCTTCTTTATTACCTACACAACCTAAGTCACGAAAACGTTTTCCAATATGAGAAACAGCAATACTAGAAGCCACTTCTCCTGCTTTATGTCCTCCCATACCATCGGCAACAGCTAATAAATATTCATTTTTTTCATTACGAATAATAATCACACTATCTTCATTGTGATCACGAACTTTTCCAGGATCTGTTAAATATGCGGTTTCCATTATTTTCCCTCCTCATAATGAGATCTAAGTTGGCCACAAGCAGCCATTACTTTACTTCCAAACTCACGTCGAATTGTAACATTTATTTTTTCTTTTTTCAAGGTGTCATAAAACTGTAAAATACGTTCTTTACTACTCTTTTCGTATTCAATATGGCTTGTTTCATTATAGGGTATTAAATTAACATAACAATTGATACCACGAAGTAATTTAGCAAGTTCAATGGCATGAACTTTCTGATCATTAATTCCTTTCAACATAATATATTCAAAAGTTAATCTTCTATGTGTCTCATCCACATATTCTTTTAAAACAGGAATTAATTCCGTTAAAGGATATGATTTATTAATCGGCATCAAACGACTACGTAAAGTATCATTCGGTGCATGTAAAGAAATAGCTAGATTCACTTGTCTTTTTTCTTTCATAAATTCTTTAATCTTCGGAATAATTCCACAAGTAGAAATCGTAATATGACGTGCCCCTATAGCCATTCCCTTAGGATGATTAATAATATCGATAAACTTCATCACATTCTCATAATTATCAAAAGGTTCACCAATTCCCATTAACACCACACGACTAATACGTTCACCTAAATGTTCTTCTACCATAAGTAATTGTAAAACCATCTCATAAGCTTCTAAATTTCGACGTTTCTTTAAGCGACCACTTTCACAAAAAGTACATCCCATATTACATCCCACTTGAGTAGAAACACAAATACTATTTCCATAATCGTGTTTCATCAAAACGGCTTCTACTTTTTCACCATCTGATAATTGAAACAAATATTTATGAACATCAACATCAGTTAAAATATCCATAATTTTTAGTGGTTCCATTACATAATCTTGTTGTAAGACCTGAATCACACTTTTCTTCACATTAGACATCTCTTCAAATGAAGAAACACGCTTTTCATATAACCACTCAAAAACTTGGGTGGCTTTAAATTTTTTCTCACCCAAATCTAAAAAATATTGTTCTAATTGTTGATGCGTTTCGCCATATATATTTTTCATAATCCACCTTAGTATTATTATAACAAACTTTTATTTTTAAGGAAAGAAAAAGGAAGCTAATTCTTGAATTAGTTTCCTCTTCACCTTTCACTTTACATCTTATTGACCTTATTTTTTATTTTTACATCTTCCTTTTTATATAAATAAATCGGAGGAATAGGATACATCAATATAATATTTTTAGTATCATGAGTAGTTACTACCTTTACCAGATTCGTTTCTATTCCAAGATAATAACCTATCATAAAAGGACATTCCACTTCGTAATGATCTACTGTTGTTACACGAATAGGATTTAAATGACTAATTTGGTTCTCTATGTATCCATATAAATGTGAAATAGAAAACTCTGGATAAAATACCGAATGAATTATTTTAGTATTGTTCTCTGTTAAATGATTAGAAATATGTTCCAAAGCCTTTGTTTTATCATAATTTCGATATTGATCATAAAAATAACCCTTATATTTAGAATTATAAATATCTTGATCTCCCATTATATATTTATAAATAAATTCTAAATGTTCTTTTCTCTTTATATCATCTGTTCCTTTCATCACATAATCAATACGAATATTTTTTAATTGATCATAATTTTTTTGTTTTGAATAAAGAAAGAAGAGCTCTAACATCGCATAAGCTTTATTTTGTGTATTTAATAGCAATTCAAAGTATTCTTTGGCTTTTGTATAATTTCCAAGGATGACCTCCAAACGGCCTAACTCTAACATCGCATAAGCTTTATCTTGTGTATTTAACAATGACTCAAAGCATTTCTTAGCTTTCTCATAATTTCCAAGGGTGACTTCCAAACGGCCTAACTCTAACACCGCATAATTTTGACTTGATGTATTTAACAATGATTCAAAGTATTCCTTGGCTTTCTCATAATTTCCAAGAGTAACTTCTAGACGCCCGAGCTCTAACATCGCATAAGCTTTATCTCGTGTGTTTAACAACAATTCAAAGTATTCTTTGGCTTTCTCATAATTTTCAAGAGTAACTTCCAAACGGCCTAACTCTAACATCGCATAAGTCTTATCTTGTGTGTTTAACAACAATTCAAAGTATTCTTTGGCTTTCTCATAATTTTCAAGAGTAACTTCCAAGCGACCTAATTCTAACATCGCATAATTTTGACTTGATGTATTTAACAATGATTTAAAATATTCCTTGGCTTGTTTATAATTTTTAAGTTTAACTTCTAGACGCCCGAGTTCTAACATCGCATATGTTTTGTTTTGGGTATTTAACAACGATTCAAAATATTCTTTAGCTTTCTTATAATTTCCAAGGGTGACCTCCAAACGGCCTAACTCTAACATCGCATAATTTTGACTTGATGTATTTAACAATGATTTAAAATATTCCTTGGCTTGTTTATAATTTTTAAGTTTAACTTCCAGACGGCCTAACTCTAACATCGCATAGGTGTTGCTTTGAGTATTTAACAATGATTTAAAATATTCCTTGGCTTTCTCATAATTTCCAAGAATCACTTCTAGACGACCGAGCTCTAACGTCGCATAGGTGTCGTTTTGAACATTTAACAATGATTCAAAGTATTCTTTGGCTTGACTGTATTTATGTGTTTTAACAAGTAATCTAGCATACTCAAATATTACAAATCTATCTCTTGGTACTTTTTCCATTAGTGATTGTAAGATTATTTCTGCTTGTCTATATTTTTTTTGTTTTATATATTGTTTGGCTTGCAAAAATAACTGATAATCTGATGATTTCATAATATTCCTCCTTGCGTAAAGAATATTATATCACAAAAAGAGGACTTTTCATCCTCTTTACACTTTATAAATCACTTTATTTTTGATTTCTTCTTCAATTAATGTTAAGAATTCTTCTTTAGAAACCGTTACTGTTTCATTACTTCCATAACGACGATAACTGATTAATCCTTGATCACGCTCTTTATCACCAAGAACTAGAGCAAATGGAATTTTATTCATTACCGATTCACGCATACGATATCCTAATTTTTCATTACGATCATCTAGTTTTACACGTAAATCATGATTTTGTAATAATTCATAAATTTCTTTTGCATATTCTTCGTGATACTCTAAATTAACCGGAATAATATTGACTTGTGTAGGAGCAAGCCATACTGGGAAGGCTCCTTTATATTCTTCGATTAAATAAGCCATAAAACGGTCAAAAGTTCCAAGAATTGCACGATGAATAACAACTGGACGAACTTTCGCTCCATGTTCATCGACATAAGTTAAATCAAAACGTTCTGGTAACATAAAGTCTAATTGGCAAGTTGATAAAGTGATATCATGACCAATAGCCGTTTTAATTTGAACGTCTAATTTAGGTCCATAGAAAGCGGCCTCTCCTTTGGCTTCATAGAAATCATAACCAAGTTCGGTTAATACTCTACGCATTTCATTTTCAGCCATATCCCAAATTTCATTGTTACCTGCATATTTTTCTAAGTTTTCTTCATCACGTAAAGATAAACGGAACTTATATTCCGTAATATTGAAATCTTTGTAAACATCTAAGATTAAATGAACAACATTTGAGATTTCTTCTTTTATTTGATCTGGACGAACAAATAAATGGGCATCATTTTGACACATTTGACGAACACGTTCTAGTCCACATACAGCTCCACTTGCTTCATATCTAAAATCAGGTGCAAGTTCACCAATACGAATGGGTAAATCACGATAAGAATGTAAACTATTTTTAAAGATTAACATGTGATGAGGACAATTCATTGGTCTTAAAACTAATTCTTCATTATCCATTTTCATCACTGGGAACATATCTTCTTTATAGTGATCCCAATGTCCACTTACTTTATAAAGACCTGTAGAAGCAAGTGATGGTGTATAAACATGGTGGTAACCTAATTTAATTTCTTTTTGACGAATATAGTTTTCTAACTCCATACGTACAGTTGCCCCATTTGGTAACCACATTTGTAATCCTGCCCCTACTAATTCATGAGACATAAATAAATCTAATTCTTTTCCTAATTTACGATGATCACGAGCTTTCGCATCTTCTAAATCTTGTAAATGTTTTTCTAGATCTTCTGGCGTTTCAAAACATACTCCATAAATACGTTGTAATACTTTATTATTAGAATCTCCCTTATAATAAGCACCACTATGTTTTAACAACTTAAAGTTTTTAAGTAACTTCGTACTTTCTACATGAGGTCCACGACATAGATCGATAAAATCATCTTGTTTATAAGCACTAATCACTTCATCTTCACCCATATTTTCAATTAAATCTACTTTATAGGGATCATCATGGAACATATCTAAAGCTTCTTGCTTACTTAATTCAATACGAGTAATACGTTTATTTGATTTTACAATCTTTTTCATTTCTTTACTGATTTTTTCTAAATCATCATCCGTAATTACTTGATCTCCTAAATCAATATCATAATAAAATCCTTCTTCGATAACAGGACCTACCCAAAATTTTGCATTTGGATATAAATGTTTCACTGCGTGAGCAAGTAAATGCGCACAACTATGATTTAAAATACTTAAATTTTCATGTTCTTTAATATTAATCATTATAATCTTCCTTTCTTACTAATGTATACTTTTTTTCATTGGTTAAATATCTTGCATCCTCACCTAACATGTTCATATATAGGTGATTTAATTCATCTACACGATAAGGATTTACATAAGCTTGTTTATGGTTTTCACTATCGGTTACCAAAAGAATCAAGCCATTTTGAATATCACTTTTTGATATTTCATCTAAACAAATAGGTCTGACTTTATTTATCATATTACGAATAATATCTTGATTATGAATTATATATAAACGGTTTTCAAATTTTTTTAAATTCTTTTGGATTAAATGGATATAAGATTGAATCGTTAGAAATTGTTCTTGTAGAATATTCATATATTCCTCTACCATTTTCTTTTGTAAAAGCAACTCATTTAATTCTTTATTTACACTTCTAATTTCATCTAACAGTTTATCATATTCTTGAGTATTCTTTCGTCTCTTATTTTTTTGTAAATAAGAATTAACTTGTTTAATTTTCTTCTTTAAAAGAGGAAGTCGTAATTTTAAATGATCCCAATCTACTTTTAAAACCATATATTGGTCATAAGATTTTCTTTGCTTTTTTAAAGTTTCACTTAGTATTACACGATAATTGTGGGTAATATGTGTGACCATAGTAACATATTCTTCATTTCCATTCTTTTCTTCTAAATCTTGTAAATCTGATTTTAGTTGTTCACACCACGTAATGAAATGGTGATGAGTTTTATATTTGATATTACTATTTTCTAAAAATCTTTCAAAATCATTCATCTTATCATTTACACTAGCTAAATCAACACTTTCATAATGTTCCTCTAAATTTAGTAAAAAATAATTCCTCAAAAAATAATCCATTTTAATATTCTTTTGTTGGATTCCTTCTAACTTTTTCCTTCTTTTCCTCATATAAAAACTCCTCATAGATTTATATGAGGAGCGTCATTACGCGGTACCATCCTGATTTTTCACTTAATTGATTGGGTAACGGATCTGCCGGATATCTCTTTCAAGTTCAGCTCATAGGTAGTGGCTATATACATATTTATAGGGTTTACACTAATTCCCTACTCACTTTAAAATAGAGGTATAAAGTCGTGTCCTAATCATTGCTTTTCTAATACTATTTTATCATTTTATGTTCTTTTGTCAATCTTTTTGCCTTTTCTTCTTCTTTTTTCGTAGCTTTTCGTAAACGAATATTTAATTTACTATACTCTGATTGAAATTGACGATTTTTAATTTCTCTAGCATTTAATTTTTGAATAATTTTTTCTAGATCTTTATAGTAACACTGTATATCATGATCCACCAATTCTTGAAGTAAAATACGTTGGTTTAACAAGCTAGCATATTCACGGTTTGGATTGGTAAAAGAAATATATTTTCTTTCTTGTAAAGTGTACACTTTACAAGAGTAATTTTGTTCAGAAATTACTCTAATCAAATTTGATACATAACTATTATCTTTTAAATTCATCGCTTTTTGTAACTGTTTTAATTTGTTTGTGTGATACGTATTTGTTGATTCTTTATAAATCATGGGGATGTTGTTTTGTCTAGCCAAGATGCCAACAGCATTTTGACAAAAACGAGAATAAACCTCCATTACATTCACCATCGAATGAACACGAATATTTCCTATTTGAGAGACTAATTCTTTTGAAAGAGCAACTAGTTCTTGTAATTCTGGAACGATTTTAAACTCTTTTGAAAAATCATAAAAATAATTTTTAGAAACATTAATTTTAGAACGATAACACTTCACTTGTTGAATTTGTTTTCCTTGGTCTAAAGTTACTTCCACAGTAAACGCACGCTTTGTTTGACCAGCATCAAAAGAAAGATTTTGTTTCATAAAATCGAAAGGTAATAAATGTTTTACATAAAGATAAGCATAAATACTAGAGCTCATCATTTCTAGATGCTTATTCATTGGGTGTTTCATTTCGATATAGTCTGCAGACAAAGGAAAATAAAAGTAAAGAATCGTTTGATGATCATTTTTCTCCATACTAATGGCATCTTCGAAAATTTTTGTAAATTTACGATCAATCGTATAAACTCGTTTTTGTGTGTGATCCTCTAGTACAACATCCTTACGTGGTTCTAAATTAGAACATAGAGCTTCTTGTATAGAATCATTTTCATAAGGAATACCATATTTTTTTAAGGTGTTTTCTAACTGAATATGGAGATCTTTTTCCGTTTCGAAATCACCTAAAATTTTCATCATTTCATAAATATAAGTAAGTCGATATTTTCTTTCTTCAATTGGTAAATGAGAGGCACTAATTTTGAAAGTTAATTGATTTAGTTCATCAATTAATGAAAAACAAAGTTCTTTACTAATACGATTTGATGAATGATGCATCAATAATTCAATCATAGATTGATAGTAATGAATCTTCTCTATGTTATGACTAGATTTTACACAAGAGACATATTGATCAATCACACCATCTAATAAACAATAGCCTTGACTATTAACCATATTAATTAAATCTCGATCCTCTAAAAATAATTCTTCATATAATTGATAATCTTCGATATTTTTAATCATCGCACTGACAAATTCAAACAATTCATCTTTTTCATTTTTCATATCTTGTTTTCGATAATTACTTTTATAGAATTTGTGTTTGGATTGTTTTAGTGCTAGTAAAATACGTTCCAATAATTCTTTATTGTGAAGATATAGACGATTCTCACTATAAATCGTAGAGATTAAACGATGAGTTTGTTCAATAAAACGATCTAATTCTTCTACATAATAAGTATTCTTTGCAATCATTTTATTAATTCCACGATAATTTAAATAGTGAAGTGCTTTTTCAATGTAGTGTTTTTTCACAGGACTCGATTCAATGTTAAAATTTTCTAAACCATAGTCTACAATGTGAAACAAATCTCTAATGAGTTCTTCATCAGAACCGATTCCTAATTTTCTTTTCAGTTCAATCCAAGGGTAATTTGTTTTAATTTTTAATAATTTCAAAAGTTCTAAACTCATATCTTTCTCCTAATGACGTAAATTTTTGCTCATTAATTCTATATCGATCGTTAATTGATGAATACGTTCCATCACACGTCGTGCTTTTACATGTTCGACACCATCTTTACTAACACGAAAATGTTGTTCTAATTCCTGCATTGTTAAATTAGATGTAAAAAAGGTTGGTAAATGTTCTTGCATACGATATTGAACAATGGGACATAAGATTTCATCCCTACTCCATGAGGTTGTACTTTCCGCACCAATATCATCAATTAATAATAAAGGAACCTTTTTTAACGTTTCCATTTTTTCGTTAAAATTTCCTGTGTGGAAAGATTCTTTTAATTCGTTTAACATTTCAGGCCAAAAGACCATCGCACTTTGAACTCCTTTTTTAGCAAGCTCATGGAAAGCCGCACTAACTAAGTAAGTTTTACCACTTCCAAAACTTCCATGTAGATATAAACCTTTTTGATGAGGATCTTCACGATACGTTTTTATAAATTGAGTAATATATTTTATGACTTCAAAACGACGTTCATCATCCATATAAATATCTTTCATACTCGCTTGCTTCATAGTATCAGGAACGTGTAACAGTTTCATATTCTTTAAGTACTTTGTTTCTTTATCCTTCTTTTGTTTATAACGACAAGCTTGATAACAAAAACTAACTTGACCATTCTCAATATGAGGCATATAAGCATATCCCGTTATTTTATTCTTACAATGAAGAAGTCCCCTACAATGTTTACAGTGATCATACTCTATGCTTGCTTCTTCTAAATGAGAAGTATGTTTCATTAGTAGTTCTACTGGTAAATGAAGTTCTTTCACTAACGATTCAAATTCAGACTTTTTCAGTGCTTCTTGATATGCCTTTTTTAATTCATTTGTCATTTTATCAGTTAAAGTAAAGGTTACCGGTTTCATTTTTTCCATCTAATCACCTAAATTCTCCTAAGAGATCTTGCATCTCTTTTAATTTTTCTTCCGTTGGTTTTTTCGTTTCAAACGATTGATCAAACCACTCTGGTTTTTCCTCTACCGTCTTAGTTTTTGTCTGTCCTCTTTTTTTCTTTGAGTATTCTTTACTTGCCATATTCATCGCATCTTCCACAGTTTCAATCCCTTGACGTTTCCACTGAGAAGCAATCGTTTCCACAAAAGATCTCGTTAATTTATTCTGATTAATACGTAATACAAAATCCAATAATACATTAACAACTCCTGGCTTTAAATTTAAATCAATCATTAAATATTCCACGATCTTTAAATCACTTCGACTAGGAGCCGTTCCTTTATTCTTAGAACGCAATAATTCATAAGGAGAAATCGTTTCAAAGGTATAAATCATTTTTGCTTTATTACTTTGATCACCCACTGGTTTTCGTAAATATTCCGGTTGATTTCGATATATAATACTTGGGAGTTTTCCATTATGTTCGAAGGTATAGTAGTGATGGGCATTCTTCTTTAGTTTTTCTTTATCAATCGTTCGTTTCATCGTTAAAGAATTACGAATGAGTTCTACACATACACTATCATCTAATTGATAAATAAATGAAAGTTTATCAATTAATTCTTTGGTCTCTTTTGTCAAACTACGAGGATTCAACAACTCTTCTGGAATCATAGCTAAAATACTATTTAAATCAATACTGGAAGTTAAAGTATGACGACGTTTTTTCTTCTCACGTACCTCTTCAATGAGGTGTTCCATAGAAGTAACACTTACCGATTCAAAGACATCATTAAATGATTTCGTAATATCGGTATAATCTTTCGTATTAATTCGTGGTAATTTAAAATACTCTACAATTTTATCAAATTCTATTTTTCCAACATTATTATAAAGACTTGTTGATAAAATCGGATTATTTAAAAACTCAGAAGCCGATAAAGGTGAATATAACTCATAAATAAATTGATTCACATGATCTTCTTTCACTAAAGTACGAAGTAAACCAATGGCTTCTAGTTTTTCACGAGCCACTACGATTTCATCCAACTTCATTCGCATATTAGTCATTAAATGGTGATGCGTCCACTCACAAGATAATACTTCTGATTTATCTAAATATGCCCAAAGGGTAAAATATAAACTAATCGCATGACTTCCAATTAAAGGTTGATACAACATAATCAGTAAAGTTCGATCTTGTTCGGAAAAAACCGTACGATTACGAACAATATAAGTATCTGCTGGTAAAATGTGATGCGTGCTCATACGACTCCTCCTAATCACTACTATTAGTGTACCACAATTTTTTTCTCTTGAAAATAAAAGTCTTCACACTAGAACAAATTTCCGTCAAACAAAAACAAAAGAATTGAAACAAATCAATTCTTTTGTTATGGACGATTTAATTCATAAAGATCCGGAACTAAAAGACAACGAGTAAGTTCAAGGGCCTCAGGATCTTTTTTATCAAAGATATAAGTTTTATTTTGATAAGTATCTTGTCCACTCAATAAATATTTTGCATATTCGTACATGATTAGATAACGTCCACAATTTAAAGTTTCTAAATAGTCTAATTTTTCAATCAAACGGCTATTTACAACAATCATCTTTTGTCGCATCTCTGGATTTACGACACATGCACTTTCTGTTCTTTTATCCGCTTTAATCGTACGTACAATGAACCCTTCTTTTTTTAAGAAAGGAACCACATCATAATATGGACTTTTAATTTTATGTTTCTTTAATGTTTTTAGGGCAAGTATATTTAATTCGCTTTTTGTGAGATCTTTCATCTAACCAACTCCTATTATAAATTATATCACAGAAAAATAGAATTGTATATCTATTAATTATCATCTCATTTATAATCATTACCAATTTTTTACACAAATGTAAATTTTTAGTAATGTTACACGTAAATAGTTTAAGATTATATTACAAAAAATAGAATTGTATATCAATTCTATTTTAAATCCACAATTTCTAAACGATTATCATTATGTACTAAAGTCATGGTTCCTTCTTCTTGGTAACCTAAATCTTTCTTATAAGTTATGACATAATGGAAAGTCCAAGCTTTTTCATCTGTTTGTTCTTGATAATCAAAAGGTACTTGTTCAATATTTGATATTTCTACACTAGTAACTTCTGGTAATTCTTGATCACGTTTTTCATATAAACTATTTTCTAC
The DNA here is from genome assembly GCA_018716065.1 of Candidatus Pelethosoma merdigallinarum. Classification (GTDB taxonomy): domain Bacteria; phylum Bacillota_I; class Bacilli_A; order RF39; family UBA660; genus Pelethosoma; species Pelethosoma merdigallinarum. The sequence goes on along the minus strand of DVKJ01000023.1, from coordinate 3,443 downwards.
ATAGTGATAAATACTTTCTACTGCAAACTTAGAAAAATCAGTACGATATGGTTCATAAACAAATTGTACTCCCCCGATATCATTTTTTGTAATTTTATTGTCTAAATTGTAGAAGTCTGCAAGGAAGAGCTTACCAACTAATGTTGCATATTCTTCTTCATCTACATCATCTTTATTTAATACGGATTTTAATTGTTTAAATAGATCTTTATAATATGCGGTTTCATTTTCATTTAATACATAACCATATTTTTCCAACGAATCTTCTACTTTTACTTTCTTTACTTCTTCAGATTTGTGGAACGGTTTAAAAATGAAAATGACTCCTGCGATTAATACAACAACGAATAATATAATTAATACTTTAACACTCTTTTTTAATTTACGTTTCTTTTTCTTTGCCATAAGCCCCTCCTACTCTTGTGTTTCATTATATTCATTTAATAATGTTTGTGTTTCATTTGTCTTTTTAATCATATCATAAACAATAATCGAATTAGAAATATCAATCATTTTTTCTGCATATTCATTATTTTCCGCAATTTCATCTACACTAACTGTCGCATCTTCACGAAGTAATTTTCCTTCTTCTTTTTGACTATTATAATACATATCATTGGTTAGCCAGTTTCCAGATGGGAATACCACAATATTATCTTCGGTACTAAAAATATCGTGTCCTAATTGATATGGGCTCTTAAATCCAAACATATTTCCTAACGTTGGAAGAACATCATACATTCCCATAACTTCTGTTACGTCTTCTTGATACTGATGATCCTTCGTCCAAATAATGAAAGGTACCTTACGATTTAATTCGTAAAAGTAAGTATCTACATCTACATAATTTGGATCATCACTAGGAATGTTTTCTCCTAATACAGGATCATAATTGTACATACGACGATATTCTGATTTTTTAATTTTCGCGTCGTGATCTCCATAGATAACTACGACAGTATTCTCTAACAATCCAGCTTCATCTAAATCATTAATAAACTGACCAATTGCCGCATCCGCATAATGAACAGATTTCAAATAATTTCCAATGGTAGTTCCCTCTAAATAAGGATCTGTCTTGGTCTCCGTTTCTCCTGTTTCTTCATTAACCACTTCATAAGTCATCGTTAAATCTAATGTCTCATCCAGCTTGTCCGCATCATCCCATGGGGTATGATTGGTAAGCATAATCATCGTACCATAGAATTTATCGTGTTCTTCTGTAATCTTTTTAATCTTAGGTACAGCTTGTCTAAAGAAAGACTTATCACTAAGACCTAAACCAAATGTTTCGTCAATTTCAAAATCGTTTTTATAATTATAGAATTTGTCATATCCTAAACTCTTATGCATATTAAGGCGATTCCACATCGAACCATTGTTTCCATGCATACTAAACGCATAGTATCCTTGTTCTTTTAATAATTTTGGAATACTTACATATTCACGATCCCAATAACTTACATTTACCGTACCACTACTGGCAGGCATTAAGGAAGTATTTAAAGTAAATTCAGTATCACTACTCGTTCCAACACTTTCTTGAGAATAAAAGTTAGAAAAATATAATCCTTCACTCGCCATACGTTTTAAATTAGGTGCAACATCGACACCATTAAAATTCGCATCTAGCGTAAAATTCTGAATACTTTCCGCATGAATCATCAATAAATTCTTTCCTTTAAAGACATTCGTATATTTATTTTCTGTCATTCCATCATCACGATTTTCATAGAATTCACGGAATTCTTTAGCCTTTTTATCATATCCAAATAAAGGACTAATTTGTGGTCGTAGACTAGCTATAACATCATTGATTTGATAAGTGTATATACCAAAACGCATCACAATAAATTCACGGTTCCATTGTTTTCCTAAACGAGAAATATCTACACTTGTAAGCATGGATACAAAAACACCAATCGCAATTAAACCGACTACCATTGTGTTTAATGCACGTAACTTACCATTTTCTATTTTTGCCACCGCATCATAATAAGATCTCTTTTTTAACGAACGATTAACCATTAAAAGAGCAAATAACTGCCAGATATAGGCAAAGTCTTTTAACTCCATAATATTTTTAAATACCGCATCTGCAACACTCACTACTTGCGTTGATGTTCCAAGTAGGGATAAAGAAGCGAACGATACATAATTCGTATAATAAATGGAATTAATAATACAAATTAAAATAAAGATAATAGACCAAACCGTAAAATATTTAGCTTGATTCTTAGGTTTAAAAAAGTAACCAAAAGCTCCAATAATCAATACGACTGCCGTATCCGCAATAATCGGTTTAATATCAAAATAATTTTTTACCGTAAAAAAACGTAATAAACAAGCATTAATCACGGAACAAATAACAAATGTCATAAACAAAATATTTGTTTTTAAATAACTTTTTGAATGAATTTTAAATTTATCTAAAAAATCTTTCATTTAGTCACCTCATAACTTAAATAAGTATACCATTTTTATGAGTCTTTGGCAATTTTTTATCCTTACAATTTTGTTATATTGAAAAAAATTTAAAAAACAAAATAAAAAGAGTGCACCTACACTCTTATAATTCTTCAATGTCTTCAATCGATAAACCAGTCGCTTTCGATATCGTATGGATATCTGTTCCTAATTCTTTTAAATTTTTGGCAATCTTGAGTTGTCCTTCCTTAAATCCAGACTCATGTCCCAGTTTTTCCGCATACCTTGTTCTATCGTTTAGTTCTCTTCGATCCGCTTCTTCTTTGTCATATAATCCTATAAAGTTCGCATCTTCCGTTAAATCTACTAACTTCTTCTTTACCTCTTCCATCACGTAATCTCCTTTACTTATTTCTTCTATACTTTCTAGTTGATTCATCCCTAAAAGTAATAACAATTTTTCTTCTCTGGTCATCTCTTCTTTATTATAGTACTTATTTTCGATTTTGGCTAAATTTACAAAACTTTTAAAAATATATACAAGCGTACTTAAACTGTGTTATAATTTTCTGATAAAATTAAACATAGTTTATGATAGTAATTCATACAATTATAATTTTTTTATTATTTTACAAGAAATTGTAATATTATACGAATAAATTTTTTTATTTTCCTGATCTTAAGTTTTTTTAAACTAATTTAAAAGTTTTAAATTCCTTGCTTAAGTTTTATATTATTACAACTGTCAAACTTAAGATTATATTAAAAAATAGACAAAAGTCTATTTTTTATTCAATCCATAAACGTTACAGTTTTTCAATCTCTTCCATAGATAGGCCAGTAATTCGAACAATCGTATCTAAATCCATATGTTCATCTTTCATCTTTTTGGCAATCTTTAGTTGCTCAGATTTTTGTCCCTCTTTAAGCCCTTCTTCAAGTCCTTTTTCTCGTCCCAGTTTTTCCGCATACCTTGTTCTATCGTATAATTCTCTTCGGTCTGCTTCCTCTTTGTC
>DVKJ01000022.1 GCA_018716065.1 Candidatus Pelethosoma merdigallinarum | reverse complement strand
ATATTTGTGAAGATGGAACACAATTAGGACAATGGATATCGGTTCAACGAAGAGCATATAAAAATAGAATAATCCCTAAAGAAGAGCGAAATAATGCTCATGCTCCATTAACCGATGAACAAGTAAAATTACTAGAGAAAATTGGTATGGTGTGGCAAATTGCGAAGCTGAGTCTAAAAATTAAAATAGAACGTCAGTGGTCAAAATCTTTAAAAAAAGCCGAAAATGAGATTCTTACTAAAAAATATTCTTCAAAAACAAATGAATGGTTGACTGAACAATTTCAACAGCAAGAACAAAATAAACTTACTAGAAACCAATTGGCTATGTTAAAAAATGTTGGAGTTTATACAACTCCAGTTTATCACAATTATTTTAAACAAGCATTTTTAGAAGTATTTAAAAAAGTCATTTATTATTTTCGGGACAATAAAACGCTTCTAGAACCCACTGATATTACACGTTTAGGGTGGACTTATGAAACGTGGTATGAGATTTTTAATAAGAATGAGCTTGGTATTTTAGATCATAAACAATATGAAGTTTGGAGAAAAATATGGTTTATTTCTAAACAAAAGAATAAAGTATTCAAAATCAAATGATTTTATTTATATAATTTTTCAATTGATATTTAAAATAAGATGTGATAATATACAACACATTATTAGGAGATGATTTTGTGAGAGTAAAATGGAAATTGATGTATGAACTGGCAAAACAATATTATCAAGAACATGGTAATTTGTTAGTCCCAGCAAGATATATTCGTGAAGATGGAATAAAATTAGGACAATGGATATGGGTTCAACGTGTAGCATATAAAAATAGAACCATCCCTAAAGCAGAGCGAAAGAACAATATCTCTCCATTAACTAATGAACAAGTAAAATTACTAGAAGATATTGACATGGAGTGGGACTTAATAATTCAAAAAAAATGGCTAAAACATTATGAAAAAGCGAAAGAATATTATCAAGAACATGGTGACTTGCTGGTTCCGTATAGATATGTTTGTGAGGATGGTACAAAATTAGGACAATGGATATCGGTTCAACGAAGAGCATATAAAAATAGAATAATCCCTAAAGAAGAGCGAAATAATACTCATGCTCCATTAACCGATGAACAAGTAAAATTATTGGAAAAGATTGGTATGGTGTGGCAAATTGTGAAGCTGAGTCTAAAAACTAAAATAGAACATCAGTGGTCTAAATCTTTAAAAAAAGCAGAAAATGAGATTCTTACTAAAAAATATTCTTCAAAAACAAATGAATGGTTGACTGAACAATTTCAACTGCAAGAACAAAATAAACTTACTAGAAACCAATTGGCTATGTTAAAAAATGTTGGAGTTTATACAACTCCAGTTTATCACAATTATTTTAAACAAGCACTTTTAGATGTATTTAAACAAGTACTTTACTATTTCCGGGAGAATAGAATACTTATTGATTCTACTGAAATAACACGTTTAGGCTGGACTTATGAAATATGGTATGAGATTTTTAATAAGAACGAATTTGGTATTTTAGATAGTAAACAATATGAAGTATGGAAAAAAATATGGTTTATTTCTAAACGAAAGAATAAAGTCTTCAAAATCAAATGATTTAATTTATATAAATTTTTCAATTGATATTTAAAATAAGATGTGATAATATACAACACATTATTAGGAGATGATTTTGTGAGAGAAAAATGGAAATTGATGTACGAACTAGCTAAACAATATTATAAAAAACATGGTCATTTACGCATTGTTCAAACGTATCAAACAGAAGAAGGTATCGCCTTAGGAGCTTGGATTGCCAATCAACGTTTAGCTTATAAGAATAGAACCATTCCCAAAGAAAAACGAAAGGTTACTTTAAATCCTTTGAGTGATGAACAAGTGAAATTATTAGAAACAATTGGAATGGAGTGGGATTTGAAAAAGGAACCTCAAAAAAGATGGATGCGAAATTATGAAAAAGCAAAAGAACATTATCACCAACATGGTCATTTACGTATTCCGCAGACTTATTGTACTAAAGATGGAACATCTTTAGGAGCTTGGATTTATAATCAACGCCTGGCTTATAAGAATAGAACTATACCAAAAGAAAAGCGAAAGAATGGTGTTGCTCCTTTATCGGATGAACAAGTTCAGTTGTTAGAGACAATTGGAATGGAGTGGGATTTGAAAAAGGAACCTCAAAAAAGATGGATGCAAAACTACGAAAAAGCAAAAGAATATTATCATCACCATGATAACTTATTAGTTCCTGCATCCCATATATGTGGAGATGGAACACAATTAGGAAGATGGATTCAGAACCAACGTAAAGCATATAAAAATAGAACTATTCCAAAAGAAGAACGAAATAATACCATCTCTCCATTAACCGATGAACAAGTAAAATTACTAGAAGAAATTGGTATGGTTTGGAGTGTACGTAAAGTTTCCAAGTTAACTAAACAAAAACAAGATTTGACAAATAGATTAGAAATGGTTGAAAAAGAAATACAATCTAAAAATATTTCGATTGAAACCAATAAATGGTTAATTGAACAGTTTCAATTACAAGAACAAAATAAACTTACTAGAAATCAACTTGCTATGTTAAAAAATATTGGAGTTTATTCGACTCCAGCTTATCAAACTTATTTTAAACAAGCATTTTTAGAAGTGTTTATAAAAGTCATTTATTATTTTCGTGACAATAAAACACTTCTAGAACCTACTGACATCACACGTTTAGGTTGGACTTATGAAGAGTGGTACGAGATTTTTAATAAGAATGAGCTTGGTATTTTAGATGAAAAACAATATGAAGCTTGGAAAAGAATTTATCTTTTTAATAGTAAACAAATAAAAGTGTTAAAGAAATAGTCGATTCTATTTCTTTTTTTGTAAAGTAGTTGATCAATACTATTCAAAAATAAGAGTTTATGGTATGATTATATAGTAGGTGATGATATGAAAAAGGCGCTACGAGGCGGTTTTCGTTTATTTCAAGATATGGATAAAGGATTATTAATCGTAACGATTATTTTGTTTTTGTTTGGCCTTTTAAATATTGTTACGGCCTCTAGTAGTGAAGCAACTGCCAACAATACCTCATTATATTACTTTTTCTATCAACAGTTAAAAATGATTGGTATTGGTGTGATACTAGGAATTATTATTTTAAATATAGATACAAAAAAATATCCACCTTTTGCCATTATAGGTTTTATTGCTATCACTGCAATCTTATTATATTTAAGTATGTATGGAAGCGATTATCGTGGAAGTCGTAACTGGGTTGCTTTTGGGCCGATTCGTTTTCAACCCTCGGAATTTGCGAAACCGATTGTCATTGTTTGTTTATCTTTAATGTTTGAAAAGTACGCTTCTCGTTTACGAAATCGTAAGATGCCACATACCGAAATGATCGTAAAAATTATTGTCGTAGGGCTATCTATTCCTATTATTATCTTTTTACAAAAAGACTTTGGAACGATGTTTATTCTTTTATGTACGTTTTTAGTTATGTTTATAGCTAGTCCTATTTTACGAATAGATAAAGTACGTGCGTTTGGAGTCATGGCTTTAGTAGCTGGTTTAGGTATGATTGGAATGTATATGGGAAAGGGATATATTCTATCGGAAGAACAATTAGATCGTTTTGATTTCTTTAATCCATGTACGAAGTATGAAACAGGAGGATACCAAATTTGTAATGGATATATTGCCATCAATGACGGTGGACTCTTTGGAGTAGGACCAGGGAAAAGCAAGCAAAAGTATTCTTATATTCCAGAACCACATACCGATAGTGTATTTGCGATTATTGCGGAAGAATATGGATTTTTAAAAAGTACATTAATCTTTATCTTATATATATATATTTTAAAACGCATTATTAATCTTGCTTGTGTTGCAAATACTTTACGTGGACGTTTTATGTGTTTAGGAATTGCGACTTATATATTTATGCATATCTTAGTTAATTTAGGTGGTTTATTTGGTGTTATGCCTCTAACGGGTGTACCACTACCATTCTTAAGTTATGGTGGTTCTTTTGCTATTTCCTTAATCATCTCTTTATCCATTGTTCAACGAGTACACATAGAAACAAGAAGGCAAAAAATAAAGTTACGTTAAGCTTAGTACCAATTTAGAAGTGTCTCACTTCTTTTTTGTTTACATTTCATGTATAATAGAAATAGAGAGTGAGGTGAATACTAAGGAGAACCTTAGTAGAAAGATGAAAACAGATATTGAAATTGCTCATGAATGTGAAATGGAGAAAATTAAAAAGGTGGCGAAGAAACTATCGATTCCTAAGAAATATTTGATTCCTTATGGACGTTATATGGCTAAAGTAGATGGTCATTTAATGAAGGAATTGGAGGAAAAAGAAGATGGTCATTTAATCTTAGTTACAAGTACCAATCCGACACCTTTTGGGGAAGGAAAAACGACTATGGCGATTGGTATTCATGATGCCTTTTGTGAGATGGGAATTTCTTCCGTTGCGGTCTTACGTGAACCTTCACTAGGTCCAGTTTTTGGTTTAAAAGGTGGGGCGACTGGTGGTGGATATGCTCAAGTCATGCCAATGGAACAAATTAATCTTCATTTTACAGGAGATATGCATGCTTTAACGAGTGCGAATAATTTACTTTGTGCGGCGATTGACAATCATATCATGCAGGGAAATGAATTAAAGATTGATTCAGCTACGATTCAAGTTCCCCGTGCTTTAGATATGAATGATCGAGCATTACGTGATATTACGATTGCCCAAGGGAAAAAAGATGGTGTAGAGAGAAAAGATCATTTTGTGATTACGGTCGCAACCGAGTTAATGGCTATTTTATGTTTAAGTAAAGATTTAAAAGATTTAAAAAGAAGAATTGGAAATATATTAATGGCTTATGATGAGGATGGTAAACCATTATATGTACGTGATCTTCACTGTGAAGGTGCGATGGCGGTATTATTAAAAGAGGCGATTCATCCGAATCTAGTACAAACGTTGGAACATCATCCAGTTTTAGTTCATGGTGGTCCTTTTGCGAATATTGCACATGGTTGTAATTCTTTAATTGCGACGAAAATGGGATTGAAATTAGCGGATTATGTGGTGACGGAAGCCGGTTTTGGTTCAGATTTAGGCGCGACGAAGTTTTTGGACATTAAATCTCGCATTGGTGGTTTATCACCATCTTGTATTGTGTTAAATACAACGATTCGTAGTTTAAAATACAATGCAGGAATTACCAAAGAAGAGGTAGAGAAACCAAACCTAGAAGCTTTAAAAAAGGGAATTGTAAACTTAGATGCCCATCTTGATTTACTTTCTCATTACACGTCTTCTATTGTGGTTTGTATTAATCATTTTATAAAAGATACAGAAGAAGAAATAAACTATGTAAAAAAATATGTAGAAGATAGGGGATTTTCTTGTGAGGTTAGTACTTCTTTTGAAGAAGGCGGAAAAGGATCTCAAGCTTTAGCTCAGAAAATTATCGAAAGTTGTCATAAACAACCATTAAAAACCATATATAATATTGAAGACTCGATAGAAAATAAGATCGAAACATTAGTTACCAATCTGTTACACTCAAAAGTAACTTATACGGATGAAGCATTAGAAAATATTCGTTTTATTGAAAAACACCACTTAGATCATTATCCAATTTGTATTGCGAAAACACCCTATTCTTTAACGGATCAAGCGAAAAAGTTAGGTTATCCTAAAGGAGAGACCGTAACGGTAAAACTAGTAAAAGTACAAACAGGTGCGGGATTTATTGTTGTTTATATGGGGAATATTATGACAATGCCAGGGTTACCAAAAAAACCTAATTTACTTTCTATCGATCTGGATGATCAAGATGAAATTGTTGGTTTATTTTAGGGGGAATTATGTATTCATGTTCCATTGTGTTTGAAAGTGATGGCCTCGATCCTGAACATTTTACATTGTATTTTGTTCAAGGTGAAATTAAAAGAATTGCTTTACTTAATAAAGAATTCTTTACAGGGCTTACTACTTGTAGTATTTATTCCGTGTTTCACACCTTATTAGAAACGATGACAAAACTACCTTTAACGATGATCTCTTTATTGCCTGAGAATCAGGGAATGGTCTTTAGTTATGAAGGAAATAATGAGATTGTATATAAAGATACGTATTTTCAAACTCAAGATTTTTTCTTTCAATATTTGATGAAAAATTATATAAAACAAGAAAAGCTAATGGAACAAGTAGAAGAACGAATCAAAAAATTAAAAAAATAAAGGTGAAACCAAAAAAGCGACACATTCTTATGTGTTCTTTTTTTATACTGTAAATGGGTGATGGTATGAAACTCTATTTAGATGTTTTATTCTTTTTAAATATGGGATTTGATTTTCTCTTATTAATGACCGTTTCTTATTTGTTGAATCGAAAAGCAAGTTTTAAACGGTTATTATTAGGAGCTTTCTTTGGTGGAAGTACCATTTTCATTTTGTTTCTACCATTAAATTCTTTTACTTTATTTTTATATAAAGTGGTTGTAAGTATTGGTATGATTTTACTGACCTTTTCTTACCGTGATTTAAAATATACCTTAAAAAATCTATTTTATCTTTATATGACTAGTATTGTATTTGGTGGTTTCCTTTATTTTCTAAATACCGAGTTTTCTTATAAACAAGTTGGTCTTATCTTCTATCATGAAGGATTAAGCATTAACTTTATTTTTCTGATTGTTTTTTCTCCTATTATTTTATATTTATATGTTAGACAAATGAAATGGCTAAAAGAAGAACGGTCTTACTATCATTCGTTTTCTATTTTATTCGATGAATCTTTAAAAAGAATTGAGGGAGTAAGCTTTTTAGATACGGGGAATCAAGTGGTAGATCCGTATCAAAATCGCCCGGTTATCTTATTAGATAAGCGAAAATTTATTTATGATTTAAATCGTTTTAAGATGATTTTAGTACCAATTACAACGGCAAGTGGAAGTACATTATTACCTTGTATCCAACCAAAAGAAATTCAAATTGATGGAAAAACTGTAAAACAAAAGATACTTATCGGTTTATTAGAAGAAAAAATTTCTTTGGATGGCGTCGATGCGATCTTATCTTTAAAAGTAATGGAGGGCTTATGATTAGAAAATGGATATTAAGAATTAAATGGTGGTTTTATCGTCATCACCTCTATTTCATTGGAAGTAATGACAAATTACCAGAACCACTATCAAAAGAAGATGAAGTTTATTATGTAACGCGTAGTATGGATGGTGATGAAGATGCCTGTTCTAAACTTATTGAACATAATTTACGATTGGTTGTGTTTTTAGCTAAAAAATATGAAAATACAGGGGTTGATTTAGAAGATTTAGTAAGTATTGGAACGATTGGTTTAATTAAGGGGGTTCGTACATATAAATTAGATAAAAACATTAAACTAGCTACTTATGCATCTCGTTGTATCGATAATGAAATTTTAATGTTTTTACGCAAGAATAAAAAGCGTCGTGGAGAAGTCAGTTTTGAAGATAGTTTATCCTATGATTCGGAAGGAAATGAGCTTCACCTAGAAGATATTTTAGGAACGGATCACGATATTGTAACGAAAGGAATTGAAAAAGAAACGGAAAAACAATTATTGTATCAAGAAATTGAAAAATTAAGTAGTCGTGATCGACAAATTATGATTATGCGTTATGGGTTGTATAATCATCCAGAAATGACACAAAAAGATGTGGCGGCTTTGTTAAATATTAGTCAGTCTTACATTTCACGAATTGAAAAGAAGGTAATTCGTAGATTGCGTAATATTGTAAAAGTGTGATACAATGAGTATGGTGAATGATATGTTTTATAGTACCATGGAAAGTCCAATTGGAACTTTATATCTGATTGGAACAAAAGATTATCTATGTCAAATAAAAATACATTGTCCCAAAGAAATAACAAGACAAGATCTTCCTTTGTTTCAAGAAGCACAAAGACAGTTGAAAGAATATTTTAGTGGTAAAAGGAAAGTTTTTAAACTTCCTATTTTCTTTCAAGGAACTCCTTTTCAAGAAAAAGTTTGGCGTTCTTTATTAAATATTCCTTATGGATCGACCAAATCTTATCAAGAAATTGCTCAAGAAATTGGAAATGAAAAGGCAGTACGGGCCGTTGGAGGCGCTGTTCACCGTAATCCATTACCCCTTATTTTACCATGTCATCGTGTCATTGGTAAAAATGGCTCTTTGGTGGGATTTGGATTAGGTCTATCAACGAAAAAATGGTTACTAGAACACGAAAGGTTGGAAAAATAGATGAGCTATGTAGACGAAATGAGTCAAAAGAGTATTAGGGATGTTATGTTGGAATTGGATAGTGATTTAAATTCTCTTCGTTACCGAGAGAATGAAGAAGAATCCAAAAAAGCAGATCGTTTATGGAATGTGAATCGTATGGCAATCAATAATTATTATCGCTATGCGGATCAAAAAAATGTTCAAAAAGTACACGCAAAGTACCAAAAATTGTATCAAAAGAGTATAAAAGAAAATAAAGAATTCTTAGAACAACAATCATTTTTACAACAACATGAATTTTACGTTGGTTTACTCGCACTTATTTCTTTTAGTGAATGTCCATGGACACATATTCGAAAGATTGATTTAAATGACTATACGAGTGAAGACTTGTATCACATGAGTGTTGCGTTAACTCATGTTCCATATGCATCTTTACATGTAGTCGCACCTATGTTTGTAACACCAGAAATTCATAAAAACTTAAAAGGGGAAGAGAATAATTTAGAAAAATATTTGTTGTGTTATGCGAATCATTTAATTGATTACATTACAGAAAATGGTATGGAAAAAGATCATATGTCTTTAGAAGAACAAACCAAATACGAAGTTGTTTCATGTTTCTTGAACACAACCAATAGTGCGTCTTCCGTTTTAATGGAAAACGAAAAAGATATGGAAGCTGTGATGATCGCACGTTATGGTGCTCAAGCCATGTTAAATACGATGTTTACGATGTGTTATTTGTTGCACACCACAGAAAAGACTTTAGAAAAACCAAAACAATTAAAAAAATAAATGAATAAAATCTCCAAAATATTTCATAATGAAATGGAAAGGAGATTTTTTTATGGCACGGCACAAAGTAGAAATTTGTGGCGTGAATACTGCGAATATTGAAGTACTAACCAAAGAAGAACAAGAAAATTTATTTAAACAAATGAAAGAAGGCGATGAATTCGCCAAAGAACGATTGATTCGAGGAAATTTAAAATTAGTATTAAGTATTTTGAAGAAGTTTAATCATCGCACGGAAAACATGGATGATCTGTTTCAAATTGGATGTATTGGACTGATAAAAGCCGTTGAAAATTTTGATCTTTCTTATGAAGTACGCTTCAGTACTTATTCTGTACCTATGATTACGGGAGAAATTAAGCGTTATCTTAGAGACAATAGTAGTATTCGTGTTTCTAGAAGTATGAAAGATACGGCTTTTAAATCATTACGAACGAAAGAAAAAATCACTGCGGAGAAAGGAAGAGAAGCGACCACGTTAGAAATCGCAACCACACTAGGATTAGAAGAAGCAGAAGTGATTACGGCCCTAGAATCGATGCGCGATACCATTAGTATGTCAGAGCCTATTTATAATGATGGAGGGGATACCATTTATTTATCAGATCAACTTGCGGATCACAAGAATGATTTGTATGATAAAGAAACGAGAATGTCTGTTCAAGATGCCTTGATGAAAATAAAAGAAAAAGAACGTTATATTTTAGTTTCTCGTTATATCATGGGAAAAACACAAATGGAACTTGCGGAAGAAATTGGAATTAGTCAAGCTCAAATCTCACGATTAGAAAAGAATGGAATTGCGAAAATCAAAAAAATGGTATTATAAAATAATTCGATATGATATAATAAAGATGTGAAAGATAGGAGAGAGAATATGAAGTGTATTTTATTATGTGCAGGGTATGCGACGCGCTTATTTCCCCTTACCAAAAATTTTCCTAAAGCGCTTTTAGAAATTGAAGAAGGAAAACCACTCTTAAATTATATTGTAGAAGAAGTAAACACCATTCCTGAGGTTGATGGAATCGCATTAATTACCAATGAAAGATATGCGCCTCATTTTACAAAATGGGCAGAAGAGTTACACAATGAAAAAACCATTACCGTTTATAATGATCATACAACGAGTAATGAAGATCGTTTAGGAGCGATTGGAGATATTCACTATGTCATTAATAAAGCTGGAATAGATGATGATGTTTTAATCATTGCAGGAGATAATTTATTTACTTATCCTTTAAAAAAAGTCATTGAGTATTATCACACGAAAAACGCACCAGTGGTGTGTGCGACAGAAATTGATGATGTAAATATTTTACGTGGTTTTGCAGTCGCAGAATTAAATGAAAAGGATCAAATTATGAATTTAATTGAAAAACCACAAACGCCACCAACGAATATTGCAGTTTATGCGACTTATGTTTATCCCAAAGAAATTTTGGATCAGATTCGTCATTATTTAGAAGAAGGAAATAATCCTGACGCACCAGGTTATTTTGTAGAATACTTATATAAAAAGATGCCTGTTTATGCCTATCGTTTTGAAGGAGAATGTTACGACGTAGGAACCCATGAGGCATTAGATCAAGTACGAAAGATTTATCAAAAGAAGTTAAAATAGATTACTTTTAAGAAATTGGTTGATTTTGATAACCAATTTCTTTTTTATAAGATAAACGATTAGAAAGTATTCTCTTTTTGCTCTTTTTTCATCGATTTTGTCATACACTAGAATGGGTGGTTGTATGAGACTTTCTGATTTACAAAACAAAGATGTTGTGAATGTAACGGATGGCAAAAAAGTAGGGAGTATTATTGATGTGAATATAAATTTTGAAGGGCAGTTAGAATCTTTGATTGTCGAAAAATCGAAGTTTTTTATTTCGATGTTTTCGAGTGCGAATGAAATCGAAGTACGTTGGAGTCAGATTGAAAAGATCGGGGAAGATGTTATTCTTGTAAAAATTTTATTATAATGATAAAATAATGCTAGGTGAAAGTATGAAATGTCCAAAATGTGGAACAACCATGAGTGATCATTATTGTATGAAATGTGGTTATTTAAAAGGTCAAGGAACAAGTTATCAGATCAAGAAAGATGTATCTGATCAAAGTGAATTAGAAAAAACATTAGGAATTGATTATAATAAATTTTTACGAAAAAAGTTTAATTTCAGTGCTTTTTTCTTTACGTATTATTATTTACTACATTATCGTTTTTATTGGTTAGGAGGAATTTTTTCTTTCCTTCATTTTATTGGAATATGGATCTTTCTTAAAGGTGTTAACGTTGGCTTTTTTGATGGCGTATTACGCTTTTTAGAAGAATACATTTTAGTTTTCTTCCCACTCTTTAATCTAGGATCTTCTATGACTCTTTTCCTATTATTGAGTGTACTTTTTCGATTCATTTTTGGAATATTATTTAATCCATGGATGATTCGATATGCGAAAAAAGCACCTGAAAAAGCACATTTTCATCAGAAAAAAAGTCGTTATGCGATCTATATTTGTATCACCATTGAACTCTTATTATTACTAGGTATTTTTTATAGTTATCGTTATCTAGGATGGTTTCACGGATTTATTTAGAAATGAGGATGGTTATGAAAGTTTTATTATATACAGAAGGTTTAAAAGCAGTAGGTAAAAGTGGTCTAGGAAAAGCAATTAAACACCAACAAAAAGCCCTTGAATTAGAAGGTATTCCTTATACTTTAAATACGAAAGATGATTATGATATTTTACATATCAATACATATTTTCCTAAATCTTATTTTCTAGCTAAAAAAGCGAAGAAAAAAGGAAAAAAGATTGTGTATCATGCTCATTCTACGGAAGAAGATTTTCGCAATTCTTTTATTGGCTCTAATTTATTTTCAGGATTATTTAAGAAATGGTTAATTCATTGTTACCGTTTAGGTGATGTATTAGTAACGCCTACGGAATATGCGAAAGGATTATTAGAGGAATATAAAGGATTAGAAGATAAAAAAATCTATGCGATTAGTAATGGAATTGAGATTGAATTTTTTAAACGAGATGAAGAATTAGGAAAAAAGTTTCGTAAAACTTATGGTTTTTCCAAAGAAGATAAAGTTATTATTGGAATTGGACTTTATATTGAACGTAAGGGAATTGTAGATTTTGTGGAACTCGCAAAAAGAATGCCAGATTACAAGTTTATTTGGTTTGGATATAGTCCGTTATCTGCTTCTACCCAAAAAGTTCGTGATGCGGTTCATACGAAGTTAGATAATTTAACGTTTGCTGGATATGTAGAACGAGATGTGATTAAAGGGGCGATGAGTGGGTGTGATCTTTATTTATTCCCAACACTAGAAGAAACAGAAGGAATTCCTATTGTCGAAGCCTGTGCGTGTAAAACCAAAGCGCTCATTCGCGATATTCCTAATTTTGATGGTTGGTTAGAAGATGGAAAGAATGTTTATAAAGCAAAAACCTTAGAAGAGTTTGAACAAAAAGCCAAAGACATGATTTCTGGAAAATTACCGGATGTGACAGAAGACGCTTATCAAGTGGCCTTAAAACGTGATTTAAAATATGTTGGAAAACAACTACACCAAGTATATAAAGAAGTGTGGAAGGAACAATAAATGAAAAAAAGATTGATTATTTTTGGCAGTATTATCCTTTTTCTTCTTCTCTTTTTTATCCTTCTTAATCATACGATTTTGAAACAGTATAATGAATCTTTTGATTGTTTTGGAACTACTTGTGAAATTACTATTTTTAGTAAAAATCCGAAAGCGCAAAAAACTTTAAAACAAATCGCTTTAAAGTATCAAAAGGTAGAAGAAGAGCGAAGGAAAGAATTAGAAGATCTTCAAGGAAAAAGTGGAACCGTAGAAGTATCTTCGACTTTATATGATTGGGTACTTCAGTTACAAGAATACGATTTGGTGTGGAATCATGACTCTTTAATTAAACTTTGGAAAGAGAATTTAGAAAAAGAACAACTCCCATCCAATCAAGCATTACAGAAAAAAGTTTCTTCTTTACAAATACTTTCAGAAGGTAAAGTTCAAACGGATTCTTTTGATTTAAATGTCGATATGATTTTCTCTGGTTGGCTTGCCGATCAAATCAAAAAAGATATCGAAGAAGCTGGTTTTTTTTCTTATATGATGAATCTTGGTGGGAATGTAACCGTTGGAAAGCATTATAAAGATCAATTTAAAATAGGTTTATATAAACCTATTACTCATACCTATTTTGATACAATAGAAGGAGATCATCACAGTGTTTACAGTGTTGGAATGAGTGATTCTACAATCATTCAAGATATTGCTTATACACCAGTAATTGATTTAGAAACAAGATATCCATATTCCTATTATCGTAGTGTGACCGTTGTGGATGAAGATCCAATGAAAGCCAATTTACTTAGTTATGTTCTCTTTACTCTTCCTTTAGAAGAAGGAAAAAAATTAGCTACGGAAGAAAAGTTAGAAAATGTCATTTGGATCCGTCAGGATGAAACAATGGAATATTTAAAAGAAGCGAAATAAATAATTACGGAGAAGACTATTTGGTCTTTTTTTCTGAATATGATATAATGATCTAAGGTGAAATTTATGACACAAATCATGATTTTAAGTGGTCTTGTTTTATTAGTGGATCAAGTTATAAAAGGATTGGTTTCTAAATTTCTTTATTTTGAATCTATCACCTTAATTCCTCATTTTTTTCGTTTAACCTATGTTCAAAATGATGGGGCAGCTTGGAATATCTTAAGTGGAAATCGTTACTTATTAGTAGGGATTGCCATTGTTGCGATTGTTCTGGTTTATTATTTTATGATTCATAATAAAAAGCTATCGTGGTTAGAAAAAGTAGGATATGGACTTTTTATCGGTGGTGTATTAGGTAATTTATGGGATCGCTTTTGGCTTGGTTTTGTTATTGATTATTTAGACTTTAACTTTGGCTCTTATTATTTTCCAGTATTTAATTTGGCAGATATAGCCATTGTTTGTAGTGTAATTTTATTATTGTTTGATGGATGGCGAGGTGAAAAAGATGGAAAAAACGGTAACAAAGGAAGATGAAAATATACGTTTAGATCAATGGGTGATGAGCGTTTCTGGTCATAGTCGTAATCGGGTTCAAAAGATGATGGAACAAGGTTTGATTTTAGTAAATGGTAAAAAAGGAAAGAATAGCTATCGTGTAAAAGAACAGGATCACATTACGATTGGTGAGTATCAAGAAGAACCTATGAATTTAGATCCTGTAGAGATGAATTTAAAAATTGTTTATGAGGATGAAGATGTTTTAGTTGTGGATAAGGAAAATGGAGTAGTGGTACATCCGGCTCCTGGTAATCCAAGTCATACATTAGTAAATGGATTACTTTATCACGCAAAAGATTTAAGTGATGTAAATGGCGAATTTCGTCCAGGAATTGTCCATCGTATTGATGCCTATACAACGGGATTATTGATGGTTGCAAAAAACAATGAAGCTCATCACTTCCTAGCTAAACAATTAAGTGAGAAAACAACGCATCGTAAATATATTGCTTTAGTATGGGGAGTCATTACACATGATACCGGAACCATTGACGCACCTATTGGAAGGGATCCAAAAGATCGTAAAAAACAAACCGTAACATCCCAAAATAGTAAACACGCGATCACTCATTTTAAAGTATTAGAACGTTACTCTAAAGCAACCCTCATCGAATGTGTTTTAGAGACAGGAAGAACGCATCAAATCCGTGTTCATATGAATTATATTGGTCATCCGATTGTCAATGATCCTGTTTATGGCAAACGTCCCATACTAGATGATAGTGGACAATGCCTTCATGCAAGTGAATTAGGCTTTGTTCATCCAAGAACCCATCAATATATGGAATTTCACAGTGAATTGCCAGAATGTTTCGTAAACATTTTAAACCAATTTAAAGATTCATAAATAAAGTAATCAGTAAAAGAATCGAAGAACAAACTGTAAGAAGTAAATAAGGAATTAAAAAATACTTCCAACGAGGATTGATTTCTTTCGTTTCATAATATAAAATTAAAGTACTGATAAATAAAATCATACTATCAGTAAATCCCAAAAAAGGGCTTTTCATCGTAAAAAAGAAATATAAAAATAATTGATGGACACTATAGTTAAAGAGGAGACTACGTAAATAATCCTTACTATAACGATATCCCACTTGCGAAATGATACGTACAGAAAGAAAACTCAATATCAGATACATACTTGTCCATAACCCAAAATAACCAAGAGGAGAAATCCGAATGGGAAGTTCTAATTGTTGATAGTAGGAGAGATCAATTGGAAAGAGAAAGGATCCTATATACCATGGAAAGAAAATAAGAAGGAATAAACATAGTTTTTTCATGATATCACCATAATCTATATTATGTGAGAAGAAATAGAAATATAACAGGAGGTTGTTTATGAAAATGGAATTAACAGAACAAATGAATGAATTAGTCATGAAATTGTTACATTATTTTATTACCGAAAAAGAGTATGCGCCCATTATTTTACATGGTGCTCAAAATGAAATTTGGTTAGAAAATCTAGAAGGAGATTTTGAAATTGTTCGTATTGTAACGGATTATATTCACAATGATGAACAGTTAGAATATGATTTATTAAAAACCAAACAAATTGCCCGAAAGATTAAGCAAAAAACATTTTCTCTCTCTATGAATGTCATCAGTATTTTCTTAAATATTGGTGATAATGTTCATTTGAAAAATGAAGAAAAATTTGGAAATGTCAGTTGTGTCCGTTTAAATTCTATAGATGATTTACGTAAGCAACACATGTTATTAGAAGTATTTCCAGATATTACTAAAGAAACGGATTTCAAAGAAGAAGGAATGGAGTTGTTTATTAAAATCACTTCTGATATCAGTAAGAAAAACGAAGAAACGGCTCGTGAAGCAGAAGATTTATTTAAACCAAAGAAACCTATTGTTACCACAATTTTAATCGCGTTAAATATCATTCTTTTCTTAGCCATGTATGTGTTTGGAGAAGGAAGTACACATGTTCTTACTTTATATCGATTTGGTGCTTTTAGTAAAGATGCCGTTTTAATGGGAGATTCTTATCGTTTAATTACCAGTGCCTTTTTACATATTGGAATTGTTCATTTATTATGTAATATGTATTCTCTATATGTATTAGGACCTCAATTAGAAGGGTTTTTTGGTAAAACTAAATTCTTAATCATTTATTTATTTAGTGCGATTGCCGGAAATTTATTATCGATGGTTTTCCCAGGTAATGGTGGACTTAGTGCCGGAGCTTCGGGCGCAATCTTTGGACTTTTAGGATCTTTAGTTTATTTTGGATATCACTATCGTGTTTATCTAGGAACGGTAATGAAATCACAAATTATTCCATTAATTCTTTTAAACTTATGTGTTGGTTTCTTATCTCCAGGAATTAACAATGCGGCTCATATTGGAGGATTAATTGGCGGAGTTTTAATTACTATGGCACTAGGAGTAGCTTATAAGTCTAGTTCATCTGAAAAGATCAATGGATGGATTTTGACGCTTATTTATGTAGCGTTCCTTATTTACATGGGATTTATTGGACTATAGAGTGAAAGCTGATTTTTTAAGAAACTTAGAACTTGCTCGCTCTTTTTACCATACGAATCAAAACTTAAATATTCCAAAAGATTATAAAGTAGATAATGTTCGCTTAGGAATCTGGATCCTTAGTTTACGAACTCGCTATAAAAAAGGAACCTTATCGAAAGATCAAATTGTAGCTTTAGAAGAAATCGGAATGATTTGGAACGTAAAAGAAAATGAACTTAAGAAAAAGTTAGAGATTGTAAAAGATTATTATCAAAAAAATCATACGCTCTCTATTGTTTATCCTCAAAACGAAGAAGAAGAACAAATTCAAGCTTGGATTTATCGTTGGCGATTTCTTTATCAAAGAGGGAAATTATCTAACTACGCTTATCAAGTATTAAAAGAGTGTGGGATGAATTTTGATTCTGTTTTAAACCAGCAGAAAAGTAAATTAGAAGAATTTTATCAACAAGCACTTGCTTATTACGAGCAACACCATTCTTTATGGATCACCGAACCTAAAAATGAGAAAGAACAAAAGTTAAAGAAAAATATATATCATTACGGAGAACTCTATCGTTTAAATAGAATTTCAGAAGAATACATAAAAAAGCTAGATAAGATTGGTTTTCCTTGGCATATCCGTGAGATTAAGATGCTTTTTCAAAGATTACCTGAATCGAGACAAATGTCTTATTTATCCGCCATTTTACGAATGATTTCAACCTTGAAACGTTTTCCACTTTTTGAAGAGGTCGAAGAAGTTTCACCGGATCTTGCAAGGTGGTATCGTTATCTTGTTACTTATGGACCCGAACTTACTTCTCCTAAAGTAAGAGAGTTATGGTTAAAACTTTGTTTTGATTTAGTTGCTTATCACGAAATGGAACAAAATATTCAAACAAAAAGAGAACTGAAATAAATAGTCCTCTTTTTTTAGTTAAAATTTACGATATAATCCAATCACTTTACCTAGAATCGATACTTGATTTAAAATAATAGGTTCCATGGTATCATTCTCTGGTTGTAAACGAAAATATCCATTTTCTTTATAAAACGTTTTAACAGTAGCTTCGTTATCCTCATTCATTGCGACAACCATTTCTCCATTACGAGCTGTATTTTGTTTTTCTACAATTAAAATATCACCATCAAAGATACCAGCATTAATCATACTTTCCCCACTTACGGTTAGCGTAAATACTTCTTTATTCTTAGGAACTAAATAAGCAGGTAATCCGAAGAATTCATTGGGATTTTCAATCGCTTCAATAGGATTTCCCGCAGTTACTTTACCCAGTAGGGGAACTTCAATGGTATTTTCATCCTTATGAGCGAATTCATTTTCGACAAGTAATTCAATCGCACGATTCTTTGTTTCTTTTTTAAGAATAAATCCTTTCTCTTCTAGGTTCTTTAAATGAGCGTGAATGGTTGCCGGACTAGATACCCCTAAATCCGCACCAATTTCACGGACAGTAGGTGGATATCCATGGGCAACAATATATTCTTTGATGTAGGTCAAAATTTCATTTTGCCTCTTTGTTAACTTTTCCATAAGGTCCCTCCTTACTAATACAACACTATCTTAACACACTTTACACAAAAAGTCAAACATTTGTTCGAAAAGCCATTGACACCGAACAACTGTTCGTGATAAGATAAAAGTGTCAAAAGGAGGTAACAGAATGAAAGAAATGTTAAAAAACAAAACGATGATTGGATTTATTATTATTGTTATGTGCGTAAGTTACATGAACGGTGTAAGTGAAAGAAAGGAGATTCAAGAAACACCAGTCAGTTCCAACGAAGTTGTTTATCAAGCTTCGTAAATTTTACTTTATAAAAAAATAGAATTTTGGTATAATAGTAATGAGAATAAGAAGGTGACAAAATGGATCAAGAAATTATTAACAATATCAAAGTTCTAGGTATTGATATGATACATGAAGCGGGAAGTGGACACCCTGGAATTGTCTTGGGTGCCGCCCCTATTATTTATACGTTATATGCGAAACATTTAAATATCAACTTAAATGATCCTAATTGGATTAATCGTGATCGCTTTGTTATGTCTGCAGGGCATGGATCTGCTTTATTATATGCGACTCTTTATATGGCAGGATTCCCCCTAACTTTAGATGATTTAAAACAGTTTCGTAAATTAGGTTCGAAAACACCCGGACATCCAGAATTTGGTGTGACGACCGGAGTAGACGTTACAACGGGACCTTTAGGTCAAGGATTCGCAACGGCAGTAGGTCTTGCACTAGGAGATAAAATATTAGAACAAAAGTATTTCTTAAATCGAAAAGGAAACTTTGGACGTACTACCAAAGAATTGGTCTTTGATCATCAAGTATATTGTCTTTGTGGTGATGGTGATCTGATGGAAGGAATTGCCAGTGAGGCCGCTTCTTTTGCTGGAACGTATCGTTTAGATAATTTAATCGTTTTATATGATTCGAATCATATTAGTTTAGATGGCGATACCAACTTTAGCTTTCATGAAAATGTATTAGATCGTTTTAAAGCTTATGGATGGCACACGGATTTAGTAACCAATGGAAATAGTGTGAAAGACATTGATAAAGCGATTGAAAAAGCAAAAGGGGAAAATCGACCTTCCATTATTGAAATACGTACTACGATTGGCGAAGGATCTTTACTAGCAGGTACCAACACGGTGCACGGAAAGCCTCTAAGTCCGGAAGATATTTTACAATTAAAACAAAAACTGGGATGGAGTACGAAACCCTTTGTTGTTTCAGAAAGAGCCGTAAATAATTTTCGTAGACAAATTCAGGAACATAGTAAAGCGAAATATGAAGAATGGGCAAAAGAATATCGGGAATATGTAAATGATCATTTAGGAGGAAACACTTCTGAATTAGACTATTTATTCAAACGCAATCAACCCATTGACATTTTAAAAATGGCCTCTTCCGTAATTCAAGGAGATAAAGAAGAACTTCGTGTGACCAATCAAAAAGTGATGGATGAGATTAGTCTTCTGTTATCTTACTTTATTGGTGGAAGTGCGGACTTACGTAGTTCCACAAAAGCCTATTTATCAAAAAGACAAGATATTACGAGAGAAAATTATACTGGGTCTAATATTTGGTTTGGAGTAAGAGAACACGCTATGGGAGCCATATTAAATGGTCTTGCCTTGTGTAACTTTAAAGTATTTGGATCCACTTTCTTAGCTTTTAGTGATTATATGAAGCCGGCGATTCGTATGTCTAGTTTAATGAAATTACCAGTTACTTATATTTTTACGCATGATTCGATTAGTATTGGAAGTGATGGACCAACTCATCAACCCATTGAACAATTAGCAATGCTTCGAAGTACACCTAACTTAAATGTTTATCGTCCTTGCGATGAAAATGAATTAATTGGATCATGGAATGATATTTTATCATTAAAAGAAACGCCAAGTGTCTTAGTTGTTACCAAAAATGCGGTGCCGGTATTACCAACGAGTAAACGTGCTGAAGTGGCAACAGGAGCCTATATTGTTTATCCCGAAAAAAAAGAACTTCACGGAATTATCATTGCGACTGGAACAGAAGTACATACGGCAATTAATGTCGCTATTCAATTATATCAAGAAGAACATTTAGATTTAAGAGTGGTTAGTATGCCTTGTATGGAACGATTCTTAGAACAATCCGAAGAATATCAACAATCGATATTACCTACAGGCATTCGTACGATTGTAATAGAGGCAGGATCTTCTTTCGGATGGCATCGCTTTGTCTACAATGATAAATATCTTATTACTGTGGATCATTTTGGGGCAAGTGGTTCGAAAGATGAAGTCTTAAAATATTGTAACTTTGATTTCCAAACCATTAAAGAAAGAGTAAAAAAAATATTAAAATAAGGTTCTTAAAAAGAACTTTATTTTTATGTCTAAAATTTTTTTTGTAGCTCATTATATAATGGGTGAGATTATGCGTAACTATTATTTGTTTATCATTCGAGAAGAATACTATGATTTGTATCACGATAATCCTCATTTATTATATAAAGCGTTATCTTCTTTATTTAGAATTCGTTTAAATAACTTTAGTTTTGGACTATCTATCTATGATCAATTATGTGAACCGATTGAAGTAGATTATTTAAGTGATTATTTGAATTACCACTTTCATCTTTCTCATAATAAATATAAATACTTCGTTATCAATCCAAAACATAAAGAAAATTCCATTATTTTTATTCGCCCTAGTTATATTCATATTTATACCAATGTAAATATACCGCATGTAATGAGTTTATTCTATTTATATCAACGAAGAATCTTTGCAATCGATATCGATAATCAAGATTATTTTTGGTTAAAGAATTATCATCAATCCTTATTAGAAAGCGTATAATCTAATAGATATGCTTGAAATACAAGTCAAAATATAGTAAAATACTAGTTGTAAGGAGGATACCTATGAATTGGGGAGCATTTTTTATAGATTTACTACAAATTTTAGGTGGACTTATTGTTGGTTTAATCGCAGGATTCTTTATTGCGCGTAATTATATGAAAAAGTATTTAAAGAAAAATCCACCAATGAATGAACAAATGATTAAGGCTATGATGAGTCAAATGGGACGTACACCAAGTCAAAAACAAGTAAATCAAATGATGAAAACAATGAATAAATATATGTAAAATGGAGATCTTCCATTTTTTTTGTCATATTCTATAACAGAAAGGAAAATAGATATGCGACCCATTATATTAACATTAGGACGTCCATTGGTTTCTGAAACGAAAAGAAATCTTTATGGAACGTACCAAGAAGTGAGTGAGGTGATTACTAGGCTAGGGTGTAGTGTGATTCAACTGTGCCCTCCAACCCTAGAATCATTAACAGAAGAGGAAGAAGAATCACTTTTACAAATTTTGTCTTTATGTGATGGTGTATTATTACAAGGTGGAAGTGATTTCTATGAATATGATCTCTATATAGCTAGAAAAGCATATGAACAAAATATTCCAACCCTAGGAATTTGTTTAGGGATGCAGACAATGGCCTGTGCGTTTCAGGGAACGTTAGATCAAATTCAAAATCATCAAAGTTTAAACGAGTATGTTCATTCTGTTAGAATCAATAAAGATAGTCAATTATATCAAATCATCGGTCATGATCAAATTATGGTTAACAGTCGCCATCAAGAAGTAGTAACAAAAACGAATTTATCTGTTGTTGCCCGAAGTGAGAGTGGTAGTATTGAAGCGGTAGAAGATCCTAGTAAACGTTTTTATATTGGGGTTCAGTGGCACCCCGAAACCATATATAAAACAGATATATATGCCCAAAGATTATTTCAAGAATTTTTGATCGCTTGTCAAGAAGAAGATCACACGAAGAAAGCGTAGGACGCATATACTAATGATAGGTGATGATATGAAAATACGGGAACTAGCTTCTATTATAGATGGTTATGTGTTGGATCCTAATGTTGAAGATCGAAAAGTTGGATCTATCCATATCGATAGTCGAACCTTAAAAAAGGGGCAAGTATTTCTTGCGTTTAAAGGAAAAAACTTTGATGGCCATGACTTTCTAAAAGAAGCACTCAAAAAGAAACCATCTTGTCTTATTGTTCGAGAAGGAACCATTCTTTCAACTAAGATACCAATTATTTACGTAAAAGATCCCAATCAAGCTTTTTATTCTCTTGCAAAATTCGCTCGAAACCAATTTCCAGGCTTAGTCATTGCGATTACCGGAAGTTGTGGTAAAACAAGTACGAAAGATTACCTTTACCACATCCTATCTCAACAATATCGGGTTACCAAGAGTGAAAAGAATTTCAACAATAAAATTGGTGTTTCTAAAACTTTATTAAATATTCCTCAAAACACTCAAATATTATTACTAGAATGTGGGACCAATCATCCAGGAGAAATGAAAGAAATCGAGGCGATAGTAAAACCAGATATTGTATTAATGACGAACATTGGAACCTCACATTTAGGAAATTTTCGATCTAAACGAGCTATATTAAAAGAAAAAATGGCACTAGTAAAACCCATGGAGGAAGGGGTCTTGTTTGTCCATGGAGAAGACAACTATTTGTGCAAATTACGTTCTAGTCGTATTGAAATCTTTAAAACCTATAATCGCAAAAGTTTACTCAATCTAAAAAGGATACAATGTACCTTTGAAAAGTCTATCATTGATTTAGAATATCAAAAAATACCTTATTCTTTAGAAGTACCAATTTTTAGTAAAGGAATGATTGATAATCTATTATTAGCGATCGAATGTGCTTTATTCCTAAATATTTCAATGAATCAAATCCTTGCCTCACTTACATCTTTGCCAGTGTTAGAAAATCGTTTAGAAAAAAAGAGGCTTTCGCATCACAATTTATTAATTAGTGATTGTTACAATGCCTCTTATGAATCTGTTTGTTCTTTATTGGAAACGATTAAACCTTTATCACAACACAAAGCAATTATTTTAGGAGATATGAAAGAATTAGGAAAGTGGAGTAGGAAGTTACATCGTTCAATTGGAAAATTAGTCAAAAATATAACTAATAAAGAATTATACTTAGTTGGTGAAGAAACCAAAGAAATTCAAAAATTAAATAAAGGTAGTATATGGTTTTCTTCTAATGAAGAACTAATCATGTATTTACAAAATAAAGTGTATAAAGATACTACTTTTGCAGTAAAAGGTGCTCATAGTATGAAGCTAGAAGAAATCTCATCTTATCTAGAAAAGAAATACTCATAAACATATAGATAAGCAATTTAAATTATCAAAGAAGAGCTAAATATCGTCACATTAAATTGGACAAGAATAAAAAATTATATTAAAATAAAGTGCAAAGTTCATGCACTTTTTTGTATGATAGAAAGGTGATGGAAGGCAAAAAAGAAGAAGGCTAACTTGATAAATGCCTTCTTCCTATGATAATTTTAAATGCCTTTCATCAAGGCAATTACTATGATAATTTTAAATTCGACAAATGTCAATACTAATTTTGAAAATAATTTAAATTCTTATAAAAATATTTTAAATTTTACCTGTTTGGAATGCCCTTGTTGTCATTCTAAAGAGTATATTAAATGGGGATTTTATGAACGCGGCGTTACTTATATGAAAAACGGGCGTGGTAAGTCAGACAGTGGATGTATTAATCGAACTTCCTGGAAGGAAGATTCAAATTGAAATGAATCCCGTGGCTCATTCTTGGTTACACATCCGTAATTTCACTTATTTGTCTAGAATCTTTCAAAGTGGTTTACCAAATAGTAAAGTGTATGATAAAGTAGATGAATGTATCCAAATTAATTTTAATGGA
>DVKJ01000021.1 GCA_018716065.1 Candidatus Pelethosoma merdigallinarum | reverse complement strand
TATACTTCATCTCCTATAGCGTATTCTGTTTTACCACTAGGTTCTGGTATATCTGGTCGATCTTGTTGTTGTTCGGAATATTGTGTAACGGTTAAGTCAAGAGTTAAATTCTTACTGGTATCAGGGATTGTAGTTGCCTCTTCACTCCATGATACAATAAGTACAAATTTCTTTACTTCTCCTACTCTAATCTTTTGGTTTTCTTTGAATTTTAGTAACATAAATTGGATATCTGTTGGATCTTCGGCGTTTGCCTCATCAAGTCCAGTTATATCGGTAATATATCCATCTAATTTACCTGTGTTTTCTACACTTATTTCATATACTCCCATAGAGCCTGGTGCTTTCATATCGACACTAAGATCAATTTGATGTTCATTTACCACCTGAGCTTTTAAAGTGGTAATATCATGCGTGATTCCCAGTTCCGATCCAGCTAGGATTCCATTATCAAAGTCATTATAATTTCCACTTTCAGGAACCTGATTAATTTCTTCAATATTTGTAAATACAACCTTAAAGTCTGATGTAATTCCACTCGTTCCTTGAATGTTTAATTGACTACTTAATACCGCATATCCTACAGCTAGCCCTATAATCACCGCACATAGCGTTCCTATAATAATACGTTGTTTTTGACGTGTACGCATAAAGTTCATCTCCTACTTCTATTATGTACTTTTCTACTCTACTTATTCATTGTACAAAAAAAGAGAAGTATTTGCCAAGATCAAATACCCCCCCCCATGGATGATCGTAAAGGGCGTGTTATTGAAAAAAGATCTATGATAGATCTCTTTAAAATCCCATAATGAAGCAAATAATAAAGAATGCAGCTCCTAATACGAAAGTAAGTCTTGTCATAAATAATTCGCCACCACGTTCTTTACGATTTACAAATAAGCGATCACTCGCACCCGTAAAAGATGCACTTTCCGCTTTTCCGCTTTGCATCAATACTACCGCAATTAATAGAATACAAATAATAATTAATATAAGGTTCATAATTTACCTCCTAACGCTATATAATAATTTACCATAATTCTTACGCTTAGTCAATATAAAAGGATTCTACTTTATCGATGTTCTTATATGTGAATTCAATGGTAAAAGTAGTAAACCCAAATTCACTATAACGACTATATCCCGATAAATCAATTGTAACTTTTTCCATGATATCTCCATTCATAGAAGTTGTAATCGTTACAATTTCATTACTACTTATGGTACTACCGTAGAAAAGATTCATGAAAGCTGGTAAAGACAAAATATATTGTTTTTCTTCAATACCAGATGCATACTGTTTCGTATAATCTAAAGTAGATTCATCCAGTAACGTTTGAATCATGGTTGGAGTTAGTTTGGTGATATCGATTTCTTGAATAGGTGTAGCAACCGGTTGTTTTACACCATTCACTACTTGATATAAAACAGATT
Source organism: Candidatus Pelethosoma merdigallinarum (assembly GCA_018716065.1). Classification (GTDB taxonomy): domain Bacteria; phylum Bacillota_I; class Bacilli_A; order RF39; family UBA660; genus Pelethosoma; species Pelethosoma merdigallinarum. The sequence goes on along the minus strand of DVKJ01000021.1, from coordinate 51,382 downwards.
GTTCTAAATAATAAGCTTGATTCGTTGATGGATCAATAAACAAATCTACTTCGTCCGCATGTTTTCCTTGATAAGTTAAAACATTAGTATCTCTTGTAATGACTAAATCATATTCGTAATTATCTAGATCGGAATATTTTTTTGTAGGTTCCGAAACTTCTGGTTCTTGATTCGTTTGTTGTTCTTGATAACGATCACGATTTTTAACGTTACTACGAACACCACTTACTACAAAAACAATAAAGATTCCATAGATTCCTAAAAGAATCAAAGCCCTTCCACGCGGATTTGACCATATTTCTTTAAACTTTCGCCAACCTGAAACAATTTTATTCGGTTGTTTTTCTTTGTTTTTCTCTTCCATACGAACTCCTTAACTAAGCATCTTACCAATTAAATTTCCTTTGTTCATATATCCACGGGCAAAATCTGATGCGTTCATTTTCTTTTTACCAGAAGGTTGAATGGTTTTCAATACGATTTCCCCATTATTGACTTTTACGCCAATACCATCTTTATAAATCTTAGTAACTTGACCGTTTAATAACTGAGGATAGATTTGATCTGTGACGTAGCATTCCCAAACTTTAATGATCTCACCATCTAATTTACAATAGGCTCCTGGATGACTATTTAGTCCACGAACTTGATTATAGATTTGACGTTTACTGTGATTAAAATTAAGATGTTCATCATTACGATCAATAACATAACCATAAGTGGCTTCTTCATGATTTTGTGGAATACGTGGGTTCGTTCCATCTAAAATGGAAGGTAACGTTTCTAATAATAAGTCACGACCTAAAATACTTAGTTTATCGTGTAAAGTATCAGCCGTATCCGTATCGGTAATTTCGATTTCTTTTTGTGAAATCATATCTCCTTCGTCCATTTTTTCATTCATGTACATAATGGTAATTCCCGTCTTAGTATAACCATTCATGATCGCACGTTGAATGGGTGCCCCTCCACGAAGTCGTGGAAGTAAAGAAGCATGAACATTAATACAACCTAAACGAGGGGCAAGCAATAAGCCCTTAGGTAATATTTGCCCATAAGCACAAGTAATAATTAGATCTGGTTCAAACTCCAATACTTGTTCTGTAATATCACGCACTTTTTCTGGTTGTAAAACAAGTAACGTGTGTTCCAAAGCCACTTGTTTAACGGGAGAATAGGTTACCTTTCCTCCTCTTCCATTCACACGATCTGGTTGTGTAATAACCGCACGTATCGGATAATGTTCTAGTAATCCTTTTAATACGGTCGCACTAAATTCAGGGGTTCCCATATAAATAATCTTTAATTCTTTTTCTACATGTAAATCTTCTAAATTAAATTCTTTTTCTTCCATGATCATCACCATTCTTATTATACTATATTTTTTCTAATATTTAAATATGAAGCGGATTAACATCCAATTCTACTTGTACTTTATGATTCTTTTTATAATGTTGATAGAGATAATCCATTGCTTGTTTAACTTCTTCTCTCTTCTTATATTTTAATACCACTTGCATATGATACACTTGGTTAATCTTAGGAATCATCGCCATTCCAGGACCTAGTATAGTCACACGTGTAAGTTCGCGATGTAAAAAATCCGTTATTTTATGAGCTTCTTCATATACCTTATCATAGTCTTTCCCTTTTAAACGAATTACTAATAAATTTGTAAATGGAGGATAAATTAGCTTCTTACGAATACGTATTTCTTGATCATAAAAAGTCTCATAATCATGTTTAGCGGCTAAAACAATACTATAGTGATCCATATTAAATCCTTGAATATAAACCGTTCCCTTTTTCTCACCACGACCAGCTCGCCCTGCGACTTGATTTAATAATTGAAATGTTCTTTCACTACTTCTAAAATCTGGTACATTCAGTGAGGCATCGCCATTTAATACACCCACTAACGTGACATTAGGAAAATCAAGTCCTTTTGAAATCATCTGCGTACCAATTAAAATATCATATTCTTGTTCACGAAAAGCACGAATCATTCGTTCATGAGATCCTTTCGTTCTTGTCGTATCTATATCCATACGAAGGGTACGCGCACTAGGAAATAGTTCATGAACGATTTGTTCTAGTTTTTCAGTTCCCATACCAAATTCATTCATATTTTCACTATGACATTCTGGACAAGTTGAATAACGATAATGGGTATAGCCACAATAATGGCACCTCATAGAATTGGTGGATTTGTGATACGTCAAAGGAATATCACAATTTGGACATTTTTGCGTATAGCCACATTCTTTACACGTATTAATGGTCGAATATCCACGACGATTCAAAAGAAGAATGATTTGTTCTTTTCGCTCTAAACACTGATTCATATGATCCAATAAAGGTTTAGAAATGACTTTGTAAGAAGATCGCATCATTTCTTTCATGTCAATCAATTTAACTTCCGGTAACGATTTATTAATGCGTTGTTTTAGTGTTAATAAGTGATAAACTCCTAGTTTAGCTCTTGTATAGCTTTCAATCGATGGTGTCGCACTTCCTAAAACCACAGGACAATGGTGATACTGCCCGCGCCATAAAGCAACATCGATCGCGTGATAACGAGGATTACTTTCTTGACGATAAGTATCCGTTTGTTCTTCATCAATAATAATACAACCTAAATTCGTAAAGGGTGCGAAAATCGCACTTCTCGCTCCAATGACAATCGATACTTCTTTTCGTTCAATCTTTCGCCATTCATCATACTTTTCTCCATTGGATAAACGACTATGTAAAATGGCTACTTCATTCCCAAAACGACGTTTAAATAAACGAACCATTTGTGGTGTTAAACTAATCTCAGGAACTAAAACAATCGTTTCTTTTTTATCTTTTAACATTTCTTCAATAATATGCATGTAAACTTCTGTTTTCCCACTTCCCGTTACCCCAAATAATAAGAAAGGGTGAAAAGAGTCTTTATGTTCTAAAACACTAGAAACCACTTGGTGTTGCTCTTCTGTCAATTGAATTTTCTTCGTATCTTTCTCTTCGGTATTCTCAATGCGATACGTCTCCACTTGTTGTTCCTCAATGACTTTATTTTTAAGTAAAGTTTTAACCGAACTGGACGAAATATGATTCGCATCCGTTTTTCGAACCCATGTATTTTCTTTCCACAAATCAAGAATCGCTTGTTGACTAGCATTCTTACCTTCATAATCGGGTTGAAGTAACGTTAAAACCCATTCATATTTTTTAGGAACTTCAAATCCTTGATGAGCTTTTAAAGCAGCCGGTAACATCGTTTGATAACAACTGGCTCGACTTGCATACGTTTTCTTATGCATATAATTTCCTAATAACAATTGTTCCTGATTTAATACAGGATGATCATCCGTAATACGGATTAAATCTTTTGTTTCATACGCTGGTTTTTCTTGATGCACTTGAATAATAAATCCTTCTAACGTTTGTCTTCCAAAAGGAACTGTCACACGTTTTCCTATCATGATTTCTTTTTCCAAATGATTAGGAACATGATAGGTGAAAGTTTGATCCACTTGACGATTGGTAATTTCGACTAAAACTTCGATATACATGATCATCCCTCCTTTATTCATTGTATCACAAAACACTTGGTTTTATTTAAAATTTATCACGAGTAAAAAAAGCCTTATTTTCGTAAGACTTTCTCGATTTGTTTCAAATAAGGACTCTCTTTCTTTTGTAAAGATAAAACATCTTTTAAGTAAAGTTCTAAACACTGAATCATTTTCGAATCAAATTCAATAGGACGATCATGGTGTGCTTGATATAACTTAGAAACTAATTTCCATACCTTCATCTTAATCTTTTGTGATTCTAAATCATAAGAGAGATATTCACTTTGGTGTTCCCCGGATAAATATCCCCAATTATGCGCTTCTTCTAAGATTGACATCTTTACGTATTCGATTTCATTCACAAATCCAGAAGCAACTTGAAGATAATCTAGATCTTCTTTTCCTAATACGCGTTCCATTTCATCCATAATCTTATAGACATCTTTTCCTTGATACGTTTGTATCCAATTCTTTAAACCATAAATACGACTCATCATCATCATGAAAATCGTAATATGCATATAATGAATTTGCGAAAGTGGAATGTGATATGTATCCATCATAATTAAATTGGTTAAACCTTCATTAAACGCATTTCGATAGACGAATGGTAAATTAGGATTCATCCAATGAACAAATTCGTGTTTTAATGTTTTTAAATACAAAGGGTGATCCTTGGGAATCCAACTTTTAATTCCTTCGCGATCGGTTTCCATTAACGAATTAGAAGGCGTATAATATTTTCTCTTAATTTTCAAAAGATAAGCTTTTTTAATACATAAACGATAATCCTCTAATGGATACTTCTGAAAAAATGCAAGCATTCCCTTAAAAACTTCTTTTTCTGATTCTTTTAAAAAAGGATTCTCTTCCATAGCTAGTTGTAATACTTCTAATTGTGTCGTATCCATTTCTAAAAGTTTTTGTAAAATTTCTCTATTCTTTTTCATTTTTTATAATCCTTTACTTTTATTTTTTTCTGTTTATCATACAAGAATGATTCTTTATCTCCTACCACATAATTCGTTCGATAAACCATATGATTACCTAACATTTCTCGAATATAATTTTTTATTCTATAACGTACTTCTTTTGGTTCCTTTCGGGCTAGTTTCATTAATATAATATCGACATCCACAATAATACGGGAAAGATTCAGTTCTTTGTATAACTCTTTATCAAAATACAAACTTAATTTGACAAATAATCCGTAAAACTCTATTTCAGTCATCTTTGTTCTTAAAAGATGGTAAATCTCTTGATAATGATTAAGTTGAACATCAGATAAAAAGTTATTATCAGGAAATAATTCAAATAGTATTTTAACAACAATCACAAAAAAATCATATTCATTTTGTTCCGGATCTTGAAGAAAAGGCTCATATTCACGTGTTATTAATTCGGTAAATCCTTCGCAAAACCAATGATAAATAGTAGGCGCAAAAAAGGTCGTTTGGAATTGAAATAAATGGCTAAATTCATGACGTAATAAATACTCATAACGACTTTCTGGAATTTCTACATCGATTAAAACTTTATTATTCTCCGCATCATACAGTCCATCAAATCCTTCTAAATATTGGCGCTCAATTCTAACGGTTGAAAGTCGTTCTTTTAAAATATCAATATATCCAGGCGAATCTTTTTCTAAAGCAACTAAAGCGTTCAGTTGAATCTTTTCTATATCATCTAAGTGATTGTTTTCTTCTACTGCTAAATATAATTCTTCTAATTCATCCTTGGTAAAAGAAGTGGTAAAACGACTTCTTTTTACTTTACGATAATATAAACGTTGTTTTAGAATGGAAAAAAGATATTCAATATTAGAAAAAATTGAATTATGTTCTTTTAAAATTTCCTTAGAAGCAGGAACAAATATTCCATCTTTTCTTTCAAAGAACTCTATTTCTTTTAAGAATTTATGATAATAGACAAACACTTTCTTCTGATTGATGAATGCAGTCCCACAATAGATGTATTTTTCTTTTTCCATAATATCACCACAGTGTCCTCTATTATAACACAGAAAAAGAAGAATTACTCCCATCTTTGACACTTTGAGAAAAAAATACTAGATTAAACCTTATAAAATCTAGTTTTTTAATTATTTATTATTGCGTACTTAATGCGTAAGTGGTATAATGTAGTTAGAAGGTAGTGATATTATGAGACTCAAAATAACTAAAACTAAAAGTAATACTACTTATTGCATTATTGGCGATTATAAAAATCTAAATGGAAAGAGATCTTCCTACGTTTATGAGGCGTTAGGTAATGATGAAAAGTTAAAGGAACGTTTTGGCAATGAACATACAATGGAAAAAGTACAAGAGTATATTGATTCACTAAACCAGATGATAAAAGACGGAAAAGAACCTCCAGTACATTTAACTTTAAATCCAAATAAACAAGTCGAAAAAGACGTTAATCGTGCCTTCTTTTCTGGCCATTTATTCTTAAGAAAAATTTACTATGATTTAGGTATTGATAAGATCTGTGAAAACATCAAAAATAAATACAAATTTACTTTTGATATAAATGAGATTGTTGAATGTTTACTCTACTCACGCATTATATGGCCTTCATCTAAACTCTCAACGTTTGAGCAATCTAAAAAGCTCATCGGAAATTATAATTTTGATTTACAACACGTTTATAGAACCTTATCCTATTTATCAAAGGAAATGGAAAACATTCAAAAAGAACTATTCGATTATAGTAATAAAATTATTGATAGAAACTACAAAGTCATATATTATGATTGTACAAATTACTTCTTTTATACTGAAGAAAATGATTTTCAAAAGTATGGTATAAGCAAACAACATCAACCATACCCACTTGTACAAATGGGATTGTTTATGGACGCAGACGGTTATCCTTTTGCCATGAATATTAATCCTGGAAATACATCAGAAACCAAAACAATGATCCCAACAGAAAAAGAGTTTCTAAAAAATTATAATATGAAAGGTAGTAATATTATTATATGTACTGACGCAGCTATGTGTACGGACGAAATTAAAAGTTTTAATATCAAAGATGGTAGAGGTTTTGTCGTGACTCAATCAATAAAAAAATTAAATAGTGAACTACAAGAATTTGCCTTAGATAAAAAAGGTTGGCGTGTTCTAGGAAAACTAGATAAAACTTATAATTTAGAAGAAATCGAAAAAGATGAATTCTTAAAAAAACAATACTTTAACAAAATCTTTTATAAAGAGATTGAATGTGAAACAAAATCGGTTAAACAAACCTTAATCGTAACCTTCTCGTTTAAGTACCAAGCTTACCAACATAAATTAAAAACACATCAATTAGAAAGAGCCAGAAAATTAGTAGAAGGAGCGAATAGAAAAAATAAAAAAGTTACAAAGCAAAAAGATCTTGAAAAAATCAAGCTAAGCAAAAATCAGAATGATCCTAAGAGATTCATCAAAGAAATAAAGACCACTAATGCCGGAGAAGTTGCTTGTAATATAGAATATATCATCGATGAAGAAATTTATAAAAACGAAGAAAGATACAATGGATTATATGGAATAACAACAAATTTAATTGACGATACTGACACTATTATAAAAGTAATGAATGGAAGATGGGAAATCGAAGAATCATTTAGAATCATGAAAGATGATTTTGATTCTGGAACTGTTCACTTATCACGAGAAGACAGAATCAAAGGACACTTTATCACTTGTTTTTTAGCCTTGTTTATGTATAGATATTTAGAACACAAATTAGATGACAAATATAGTGTAAGTGAAATAATAACAAAATTACAAGAAATGAAATTACTAGAACATAAAGGAAAAGGTTTTGAACCAATACAAACAAGAGACAACTTAACTGATGATTTACATAGCTTTTTAGGAATTAAAACCGATACTGAAATATTAACTTATAAAAAAATTAAAAAAATTTTTGACAAAAACAAAAAAGAAAATTAGGTACGCACTTTTTTCTAAAGCTTAAAAGCCCTATTTCCCTTGAAATTAAAGGGGTTAGGGCTTTTTAACTTTTTACAACTGTCAAACTTGAGATTATAACACAGAAAAAGAAGAATTACTCACTTAATTCTTCTTCAATACGCATTAATTGATTATATTTACAAACACGATCGGTTCTAGACATTGATCCTGTTTTAATTTGTCCTAAATCAAGTCCAACCGCAAGATCAGCAATCGTCGTATCTTCCGTTTCTCCACTACGATGAGAAATAATTGTTTTATATCCATTTTGACGAGCTAATTCAATGGTTTCTAAGGTTTCGGTAATCGTTCCAATTTGATTTACTTTTAATAAAATCGCATTACCAGCTTTCATTTCAATTCCTTTTTCTAGACACTTTTTATTCGTTACGAATAAGTCATCTCCTACTAATTGGATACGATCTCCTAATTTTTCCGTAACTAATTTAAATCCATCCCAATCATTTTCATCCACTGGATCTTCAATCGAAATAATTGGATATTTATCTACTAATTCCACATAGAAATCAATCAATTCTTCGGTTGTTAAACTTCTATTTTCTCCAGCAAGTACATATTTACCATCGTGATAAAACTCACTGGCTGCGACATCAATCGCTAATTTAACATCTACACCAGGAGTATATCCCGCTTTCGTAATGGCTTCCATAATAAGGTCAAAACCTTCGGTATTACTTTCTAGATTAGGAGCAAATCCTCCTTCATCTCCTACACCAGTCGCAAGTCCTTTTTGATTTAATACATTCTTTAAATGATGGAATACTTCTGAACCAATACGTACACGTTCATGAATTGTATCTGCTTGTGGAATAATCATAAATTCTTGAAAATCAAGTTTATTATCCGCATGCGCTCCACCATTTAAAATATTCATCATAGGAACTGGTAAAGTCTTTCCATTTCCTACATAGGCATACAAGGGTTTTCCATGATCTAAAGCCGCAGCTTTTAAAGTCGCCATCGAAATACCAAGAATCGCATTTGCACCATAAGTGGATTTGGTTTCCGTACCATCTGCCTGAATCATAGTCTCATCAATCGCACGTTGATCATCTGCGTCCATTCCTACAACAACTTCTTTTAATGGTCCATTTACATTTTGAACCGCTTGTAAAACACCTTTCCCCATAAAACGGCTACCACCATCACGAAGTTCTAAAGCTTCTCTTTCTCCTGTAGACGCTCCACTAGGAACCATCGCTCTTCCCATAATTCCATTCTCTAAAATAACATCTACTTCTACCGTAGGATTTCCACGTGAATCTAAAACTTCACGACCTTTAATATTTTTTATCTTTGACATTTTTTATTCCTCCATTTTCCATTTAATATTATACAATATCTTCTATTTTTGGTAAAGAAAAGATCGTTTATTTTACATAAATTACGACCTTTTGACATTTTATTTTTGCTTACCAATTGAATTTAAAACTTCTTCTATTGTATGATTAAAATTCTTAAAATCAACCTCATACCAAGTAATATACATTTGATTACGAAACCAAGTATATTGTCTCTTCGCATAATTGCGAGAGTGTTGCTTCATCTTATCGACACATTCTTCCAAAGAACTTGCTCCTTCAAAATAAGGAAATAATTCTTTATATCCAATCGGCGTCATGACCGCTTTACTGCGAATATGGGTAGAATAAATCATTTGAGCTTCTTCCAATAATCCATTTTGAATCATCACATCTACACGATCATTAATTCGACGATACAACGTCTCACGATCAGTCGTAAGACCAATCCAAGTTACATCATAAAGACAAGTTTCCGTTTTCTCTTTTTCACTATAGGGTTGGCGATGATGTTTCATGTAGGTAAGAGCTCGTTCAATCCGTTTTCGATTATGAGGATGAATTTCGGTTTTAGGATCTTGTTCAGATAACTTAGAATACAACTCTTCTGTTGTAAAGTTATCGTAATTTTCTTTTTCTTCTTCGTCATCAAAGTGATAATCATATAAAGCTGCCTTAATGTAAAAACCAGTCCCACCAACTAATATAGGCATATGATCACGTCCAAGGATTTCTTTTATTTTCTCTCTTACATCTTTTTGAAAATCATACACACTATAATCTTCTTCTAACTCTTTGATATCTAATAAGTGGTGAGGAATTCCCTCTTGTTCCTTAAGCGTTGCTTTCGCAGTCGCAATATTCATATATTTATAAACTTGCGTACTATCTGCATTAATAATTTCTCCCTTTAATTTCTTAGCAAGGGCAATACTTAAAGCCGTTTTCCCTACTGCCGTTGGACCCACAATCACAATCACTTTTTCCATTTTTTCACCTACTCTTTTGTTTCCTATATGATTTGATTTCTTCTTTGAAACAAGATTGTATAAAGGACAAATCCCATATTTCAGAATCGATCTGTAACAACGTTACTTTTTTTTGAACAGAATCAGCTTCTCTAACTTTTTTATTGATCTGAACAACATTTTGTACATCCATTACTTTTTTGTGCTTCACTAGTAAATAAGCTACAAAACTATACACATAATTAAATGCTTCGGTGACATCCACTTCACTAAATCGTTTAGGATGATTCAAGCAAAATTCGATAAAACGTTTAGAAGATTCAAAATACTCTTTATCTAGTGAAAAATCAAAAGAAGATGCAATCTCTTGGCAATGAGAATACGTTGTATCTCCGTACTTTTGATTAGAAAGCAACAATAGGAAAACATCAGAACAGATACTAGACATCACCATTATATTATAATAACGATTTTGTTTTTCACTTTGAAACCAATTCATATCCAAATCTTTATAATGTTGCAAATATTGATTTTCTATCCAAAAAGAAAAAAACTCGGAAAGCATAGAATCTGATAAATGAGTATTAACATTCTCATAATGCATAAATTCATGAATAAGAATTTTTCCATCACTAACATCCTGATGTAAAGAAAGATGTATTTCTATTTGATTCTTTTGAGGATTCCATATTACAAAACTACGAGAATCATTTTCTTTACATTGATTTAAAAAAGAAATATAACAATTCTTTTGTTGTAACATTTTTGAAAAATTGTCTGCCCAACTCTTATCAATCTTTTTTAAGAATTGTTGTACATATTGTACTGATTGATTCAAATCAACTTTTTGATTCGTTCGAAATCGAGAATTAGTCACAATAGAATTTCGAATAAAATCTAACTTCAGCGTTTTAGCAAGAATAAAACAATATTCTAAATGTTGTAAAATAAACGGACGATATTTTTTTAAATAAATAATATACTCTTCTAAATTTAATTCTTTCATTACTTAATAAACATACTATCACCAAAGGAGAAGAAACGATATTTATGTTTCACCGCTTCCGCGTATGCTTGCATGATTTTATCCTTTCCAGCTAAAGCACTTACCAACATAACTAAAGTCGATTTTGGTAAATGAAAATTCGTGACTAATGCATCAATCGCTTTAAATTCATAGCCTGGATAAATAAAAATCTCCGTATTTCCACTACATTCTTTAAACGTTCCATATAAAGAAATTACAGTTTCTAAGGTACGAACAGAAGTAGTTCCAACACTAATAATACGACGATGTTCTTTTTTAGCTTGATTTAAAATATCCGCGGTTTCTTTACTCATATGATAAAACTCTGAATGCATCTTATGACTTTTCACATCTTCTACGTTGACTGGTCGAAAGGTTCCAAGACCAACATGTAAAGTAACGGTTGTTACAATAATCCCTTTTTCTTGAATACGCTCTAGTAATTCTTTCGTAAAATGAAGACCAGCAGTAGGAGCGGCCGCACTTCCTCTATTTTTCGCATATACCGTTTGATAACGATCTTTTTCTTCTAGTTTTTCATGAATATAAGGCGGTAATGGCATTTCTCCTAATTCATCTAAAATTTCCATTAAAATACCATCATAAATTAGTTTTAAATAACGAATTCCATCTTCTTTGACTTCTGTACATTCCGCTTTTAGTTTTCCTTCACCAAAGGAAATAACCGTTCCCACTTTTACTCTTTTCGCTGGTTTACAAAGAACTTGCCAAACGTCATTTCCGGTATCTTTTAACATTAATACTTCAATAAACGCATTCGTTTCTTCTTTAATTCCATAAAGACGAGCGGGAATGACTTTCGTATCATTTAATACTAAAACATCTCCCGGTACTAAATAATCAATAATATCGGTAAAATGACGATGTTCTATTTCTCCCGTCTCTTTATCTAATACTAGAAATTTAGACGCATCTCTTTTCTTTAAAGGGGTTTGCGCAATTAACTCTTCGGGTAAATAAAAATCAAAATCATCCGTCTTCACATTCTCACTTCTTTCTCATCACATAATCTTCTTTGGTTTTTAAAATACTTTTATTCTTTGTATCTTCATCGAACAGAAAGCAACTATAATCATCTAATTGATCTAAATAAATATTGGCTTGATCTACTTCATAAGCCGTTTTAATAAAATTTTCAATATCTAAAAATAAGATATATTGAGTATGAATGGCAATAGCCAATGACCCCATAAACATACTAATGCGTTTTTCAATATCACTTGGTGATTGATCAATACGCAAAAGACGGTGATATAACTTCGATAGTAAAACAGTATCTAGTTCTTTTAACTCATCCATTTTTTTTATGATTTGGTAATAACGATATTTTGTTTTCATGGATAAATTCGGGTGCAAAAGAAAAAAGAAAAAAGATTTTCTCTTAAAATCATCTAAAAAAGTGTCGGTAAATGTCTCTGGTAAAAAACGAATTTCTTCTTGTTTTAAATTTACTTCCATAATAAACGACTCCTCTACTGATTTCTTATTGTAACACACTCAATTTTCTTTTTCAATCCCCAAATGTTTATAGGCTTTATCCGTAACCATACGTCCACGACTGGTTCTTTTTAATAATCCATTTTGTAACAAATAAGGCTCATAAACGTCTTCAATGGTTCCTCTTTCTTCCCCAATGGAAGAGGCTAAGGCATCAATACCCACAGGTCCTCCATTAAAACGTTCAATAATCGCTTTCAATAAATTATAATCGGTACTATCAAGACCTAATTTATCTACTTTTAATCGATCCAGTGCAAGACTTGTTATTTCTTTATCAATCATACCATCCCCCATAACAAGTGCAAAATCACGTACTCTTTTAAATAAACGATTGGCAATACGAGGGGTTCCACGACTACGACGAGCTAATTCTTTAGCCGCATCCTCTTCGATAGGTGATTCTAAAACACGACTCGTTCTTTTTACAATTTTCGTTAATTCTTCAGGCCCATAATACTCTAATTTTAAGACAATTCCAAAACGATCACGCAAGGGATCAGATAAATCTCCGGCACGAGTAGTTGCCCCTACTAAAGTGAATGGAGGTAAATCGATTTTAATATTTCGACTACTCGCATCATTCCCTACAATAATATCTAAAGTAAAATCTTCCATAGCTGGATATAAAATTTCTTCAATATATCTAGGCATACGATGAATTTCATCAATAAATAAAATATCTCCAGGTTCTAATGTTGATAAAATAGCTGCCAAATCTCCTTGCTTTTCAATAGAAGGTCCACTTGCAGTCTTAATATGTCCACCCATCTCATTGGCAATAATATAAGCAAGTGTTGTTTTACCTAATCCAGGAGGGCCATATAATAATACATGATCCAACACCTCATCACGCAAACGAGCAGCTTTCATAAAAACCCCTAAATTTTCTTTAACCTCTTTTTGACCAATATATTCTTCAATACTACTAGGTCGAAGATTTTCCTCTGTTTCATCTTCTTTTAATTCTTCGTTTGTAACAATACGTTCATCCACAGTAATCCCCCCTATTTCAATAATAATTTTAAGGCATCTTTAATTTGATCTTCGATTGTTTTTCTAGCATCTACCTTTGAAATTACTTTCTTAATATCGGCTTTACGATATCCTAATCCTTCCAATACTTCCATCAATTCATCATTGACTGGTTGATGATTATTTCCTTCTATCGTCGTCAATTTTCCTTTTAAATCTAAGATAATCTGACGCGCTACTTTATCACCAATTTTCGGAAATTTCTTTAAATAAAGAATATTTTCACGTTCAATCGCATCCATAATTCCTTCCAACGATCCCGTTGCCAACATCGGCAAAGCCATTTTACATCCTAGTCCTTTAACACTAATTAAACGTAAAAACAACTCTTTTTCTTCCTTCGTTTTAAATCCATACAAAGTCTGTTCATCTTCTCGAATATATTGATATAAATAAACCATCGCTTCTTTATTCAATTCAAAAGAATAAGGGTTTGGCGTATACACCATAAATCCTAAGCCTTGATGATCTACAACAATATAAGTACTTTCAATATCGGTAACCATTCCCTTGATATATGCATACATATACATCCCTCATTTTCCTCAATTATTGTACCAAATTCTACTCATAATGTCTACCATTCTATCCAAAAAAAGTGAACACTTGTTCACTTTTTATCTTACAATAACAACTAATTCCAATTTAGATTGATTTCCTGATTTATCTTCTGCTTGATAAGTTAAACGATAACTTCCCGCAACCGCTGTATTAACGGTACCAGAAGGCTTAATATTGGTAATAGTTGTTCCATCATTATCTACCGCACTTCCTACTGGAATCGTATACGTACTTCCTTTATTAATACGAATTTTTTGGTTCTCTGTACTTCCATTAACTGTAATTTTAGGTCCTTCCATATCTTTTACAATCACCGTTCTAGTCGCACTCGTTGTCATATTATTATACAAAGCCACATAAGTAATCTTATACGTACCAGCTTTTTTCGTATTTACTGTACTAGTTTTATCCAAAGCCGATGGAATCGCATTTCCTTGATAATCATAAGCCATCGCACCTACATAGCTAGTACCTTCACATTTTGGTTCATCATACTTGTCCGCACCTAAATTTACATATTCCGTACTATTACCACAAAGAACAATTACAGGACCACGTTCGTTATATTCCACATCGACATCACTACCACTATCTTCAATGACTTTATAACGAAAATTCTTCTTTTTGCGCGTAATTTCAATTAATAAATCATTAGGAAACGACTTATCTGTCTTAGGATTTTTTAAATCCGCATCCACATAACCACCAGATTTTAAAGTACCTAACGTAATCGTAGTAACCCCCCCGTCTTCCGCAGGTAAAGAATATGGGTTATCAGTTGCCCAATTACTAGCAGCTAGTTCAATCGTCTCAATTTGATTCTCATAAGTATCCCCACGAAAATCACGAATTGCCTTATTTACAGTTGGAATAATAATTAGTCCCATCAACCCAATAATAATGATAACGGCAAGTAATTCCACTAAAGTAAAACCTTGTTTTTTCATATTTTCACTCACTTTTCATTTTTCAATTAATAACTATTATTTAGTATAATCTCTTCTTTAGAAAAACAAACCTATTTCTTCTTCAAGAAGATAAATTCTATTTGAGATTCTCTATTTCTTCTTCAAGAAGATTCGGAAGGTGTGATACCAAAAGATCGCAAAACAAATAAATAGACCCCAACTAAGAATATCATTTAAAATACCACTAGAATAACTATTAATTAAAGCTTGAATCGAACTTGGAACATTTTCACGAATCCAAGTCGTAACTTCACCAAAAGGAAGTCGTTCACTTAAGAAAGATAATAAGCGAAGTAATATTTCTGCAAGTGCCATAAAGTAAATAAAAGCATTAAAGCTACGAAATAAATATAAAATAATACAAACGACTAATATAAAAATAATTAAATCCATGAGTAAACCTCCTATACTACTACATAATCATAACACATTTTTAATCCCTTTTCTACTATCATTTATGAACTTTACATTTAAAAATTTTCTTACTTAGGTTATTAACATTTGCACTTTTAAAAAACTTCATACAATATAGTGAAAGGAGGATCACATGAATAATTATTATGATGAAGCAATGGAAAAAATAAAACGAGATCAACATTGTAAACCCAAAGGATGTTTTCTAGTTACAGTAACAGGTCCAACAGGGCCAACGGGACCTGCGGGAGGACCAACTGGACCTACCGGACCAACTGGAGCGACCGGAGCAACTGGAGCAACCGGAGCAACCGGACCTACAGGGCCTACAGGGGCAACCGGAGCAACGGGACCAACTGGACCTACGGGACCTACAGGGGCAACCGGAGCAACGGGTGCAACTGGAGCCACGGGAGCGACTGGAGCAACTGGACCTACGGGACCTCAAGGACCTGCAGGAAATGATGGTGTTGATGGAGCAACTGGAGCGACTGGAGCTACAGGTATCGCAGACACTGTCGCAATTGGTACAACTACTACAGGAGAAGCTGGAACCGATGCGGCCGTAACCGATAGTGGTGGTATTAATAATCACATTTTTGACTTCGTTATCCCCCGAGGATTTGATGGAGAAATAGGACCTACGGGACCTACTGGAGCAACCGGAGCCACTGGTGCAACTGGAGCTACAGGTTTAACACCAAATCTAACAATTGGTCTTGTAACAACAGGTGCCCCTGGATCAGCTGCAAGTGCATCTATTACAGGAGTCGCACCTAATTTTGTATTAAATCTTACTATACCTCAAGGACCTACGGGGCCAATGGGATTAACGGGACTACCTGGTGTACCTGGAGCGACTGGACCAACCGGACCTACAGGTGCCACTGGACCAACAGGCCCATGTTGCAAATGTAATAACCAATCATAGATCATTAGGAGGAAAGGATGAAAAAATATAAAGTTTATGTATATGCCATTTGTAAGAACGAAGAAAAACATGTCGATCGTTGGGTAGATTCCATGAAAGAAGCCGATCACATATATGTATTGGATACTGGTTCAACAGATCAAACGGTAAACAAATTAAAAAAACGTGGTGTTACAGTTATCACAAAGAAAATTGAACCATGGCGTTTTGACGTCGCACGAAATGAATCTTTAAAACTTGTTCCTGAAGAAGAAGCCATTTGTGTATGTACAGATTTAGATGAAATATTTGATAAAGGATGGCGAAAGGAATTAGAAAAAATATGGAACGATTCAATGACTCGTTTAGGTTATACCTATCATTGGTTACTAGATGAGAAAGATCAACCATTAGTCAGTTTCTATATTGAAAAAATTCACTCACGCTTTCACTATACTTGGACCCATCCTGTTCATGAAGTCTTAACGTATCAAGGAAATAAACCAGAACAGAAAATATTTACAGATCAAATTACGTTAAGACACTATCCTGATCATACGAAATCACGTTCTAGTTATCTTCCACTATTAGAATTATCTGTAAAAGAAGACCCTAATGATGATCGTAATATGCATTATCTCGGTCGCGAATACATGTATTACGGAAAATGGAATGAAGCGATTGACACATTGATTTGCCATTTACAATTACCAACGGCAACATGGAGAGATGAACGTTGTGCGTCTATGCGCTTTATTGCTCGTTGCTACAAAAATCTTAAACGATTTGATGAAGCTCATCTTTGGCTATCAAAAGCAAGAAAAGAAGCGCCTTATCTCCGTGACCCTTATATGGAAGAAGCCCTTCTATATTATGAAGAAAAAAATTGGAAAATGGTAGAAAAATATTGTCGCCTCGCTTTAAAAATTAAAACACATCCAAAAACTTATATTAACGAAATATTTAGTTGGAATGAAACCGTTTATGACTTACTATCACTCAGTTGTTACTATCAAGGAAAATATCGTGCATCTTTAAAATATATAAAAAAAGCAATTGAAATAAATCCTCATGATGATCGTTTAAAAGAAAATCAAAAATTCATACAGAAACTCATAAAAACACAGTAGACCGATCTACTGTGTTTTTGTAAAAATATTTTTCTTGTTAATAAAGTAAAAACCCTTAATTCATAAGGGTTAATATCGATATGGTGTCCCAGAAGGGATTCGAACCCCTGACCCACGCCTTAGAAGGGCGTTGCTCTATCCAGCTGAGCTACTAGGACAGTTGAATAATCTTTTTGACAACTTAGATTATACAACAAAACTATCGATTATTCAATAGTTTTTAAAGTACTTTTATAAATTTCTTCCTCCCCTACATAAAAAGCAACTTGTTCGACATCATAATTATCTTCTACAGATAAACAAATACTATATACAACTTCTTCTAATATTTTTTGCTTATCTAGATCACTTAAAATCGCATTGTTAAATTCAAGATTTAATGTATCTTCTAATTCTTCTACGGCAAGTAATTTCGTATTACTATTTAAAAAACTCATTAAATTAGTATCCGCAATGGGTCCTGTTGATAACTCATTAATAATAATATTTATTTTAGAATCGCTAGAATTCATATATTTTGTAACTGGTACATAATAATAATCATCATTATACTTATTTACATAATAAATGGTAACGTCATTAATATCATTTAAACTAGTAAATTCATACTCTTTATTCACACCAAAGGAACGATTTAAAGTAGCCGGTAAAGTAATATTTGTTTGTGGTAATTTTGTTAGAGGTTCATCTTCTACGTAAATAATAATATTTTTGATTTCCTCTAAAGAAGTTAAAGAATAAACGATTGATTCTACTAATTTTTCTTCATCTTCTTTTTTGACATCTAAGAGTTCTTTTGAAAAATTAATTTTTAATAATCCATTTTCATACAATAAAGAATTAATCGTTGTTCCTTCTGGAATGATGGCTTTAAAACCATTTGGTACTTTTGTTTCGCTACTACTACCAATGGTTAGAATAGAAATAATTTCTCTCACTTTACTTTCAATATCTGTATCCTGATTCACTGCCACCATAGTACGAGCTACATAATCATTATGATCAATTAAAAAGATTTCAGATGTGGCATTTTGATCTACATATTCTAATGTTTCTTCTACTTTCAAAGTATCTCTTGTTTCCACTTCTGCGGGTATAACATAAAGAAGTAATAAAGCAAATAGTGCGATGGTTGTCACCATAATTTTTTGTAAGACTTTTCTTTTTAACATGATTCCACCTCATGGTATATTGTATGAAAAAAACGCATGGAAAATGCGTCTTTTATAACGAAATTTCACCAAGTTTTAATAATTCAACAACAGCTCCCGCACGTCCATTTACACCTAGTTTTTGCATCGTATTGGAAATATGATTACGCACTGTTTTTTCGCTAATACCTAATTTTTCTGCAATCTCTATTGTCGAATTATTTTGAATTAATAATTCAAAAACTTCTTTTTCTCTCTTCGTTAAAATACTTCCTTTCATCATTCCCTCACTTCCTAAAGTTAGGTGGTTTATATTTGTTCATAATATTGTATGAATAAACAAAACCTTTGTGAGAGAATCCGCCCAAGGAAACGTTATTTTTGGTGTTTTACCGTAATATACATTTTCTTATCATAATTACTTTGAACAGTGCGCATAATTTTATTTGCAGTTGCCGCATCCAATTTCTCCGCATTAACTACTACTTTTACTTGATCACCATCAATTTTTACAAATGCTTTATATTCAAATTCTTCTTGAATTTTCTTTTCTAACTCTTCCTCTTCTCCACGCGTTATATTTAAAAGTTTCATTTTTTCAAACGCATTATTCTTCTCTTCGGTAGTTGATTCGGAATTGGTAAGAATGACTTTTAATTCTTCCATTTCTTTTAACATTTCTTCATTGGCTTCCACACGAAGCGTATCTAGTGCATCGACTTCTTTTACCGTTACTTCCGCTTTTTCTTCTTTTGGTTCTTCCTCTTTACTTGTTTGGGCCGTATAATTATTACCATTTGTTAGTAATAATTCATTTGGCATAGTTACATAATAAACACTAAGTACTAATATCAAACTAAACAACGTAATAAACCATAAGCTTTTCTTATTAATCATGTTTCTATATCCTCCTAGTTCCACGCTTTCTACTAAACTATATGAAGAACATTTAAAAATATACCAATTCCCTTTGACATCTTGTAATTTTAAGGTATAATATTCACATAAGGACGGTGGATCATGAAAAATATTAAAAAATTGTGTAACTTATATAGTTGGTTATCAATGTATCTCGATCAAATGACAGAAGAAAAATTACAAGTATTAGAAAATAAAGCTTGTGGTGAAAGAAAAGAAGATTTAGGAAAGATTCAAAAACAATTAGATACCTATAAGAATTTTGAAAAGAAATTTACGTTAGATGAAGATTTAAGATATTTAAAGGGAGAAGTAGAAAAACAATTAGCTCATAAGAATCGTAAATATTTAAATACATCGCAATTAAAAGTAGATGTTTGTGAATTTATGTTAAAACTAGATAATCCTTTCCAAAAAGGAACTAGTATGACCAGTTTTCTTTATACGGCCTATCCA
The DNA here is from genome assembly GCA_018716065.1 of Candidatus Pelethosoma merdigallinarum. Taxonomy (GTDB): domain Bacteria; phylum Bacillota_I; class Bacilli_A; order RF39; family UBA660; genus Pelethosoma; species Pelethosoma merdigallinarum. The sequence goes on along the minus strand of DVKJ01000021.1, from coordinate 31,470 downwards.
GAAGTTTTAGAACGTATCAAAAAAGAACTTGTTTTCTCTCTATATTATGATTGCCAAACAGCAGATGAAGCTCATTTGATCGCAACTACTTTATATAAAGAACCAGATAAAATTAAAACTAAAAAATTAGGAAAATAAATTCCTAATTTTTTTAATCCATTAATTCTTGTTCTAAAGCTTCTAATGGTTCTTCTTTCATTAAGTCAAATTCTAAATCATACTCTGCTTTACGATATTTACGAGCACCTGTTCCGGCAGGAATCAATTTTCCTAAAAGAACATTTTCTTTTAATCCTTGTAAATGATCTACTTTTCCATGAATAGCCGCATCCGTTAAGATACGAGTCGTTTCTTGGAAAGAAGCTGCAGATAAGAAAGAATCTGTTTCAAGAGAAGCTTTCGTAATACCAAGTAAGACTGGTTTTCCGGTTGCAGGACGTTTACCTTGAAGAATTAATTCTTTATTTTCATCGGTAAATTCATACATGTTAACCATGGTACCTGGTAAGAATAAGGAATCTCCACTATTAATAATCTTAATCTTAGAAATCATACGTTTTGCCATAATTTCAACGTGTTTATCAGAAATATCAACACCTTGAGAACGGTAAACTTTTTGAATTTCAAGTAAGATATATTGTTGAACGGTAATTGGATCCGTTACTACTAACAATTCTTTTGGATTAATTGGACCATGTGTTAAACGTTGTCCAGCTTTTACTTCTTCGCCTTTTTCAACGGCTAATTTAGCTCCGTAATTTGTTGTATGTTGTTTTGTTTCAACATCGTTTTTAACTGAGATAATGAATTTACCACCATCTTCTTCAATATTAGAAACCACACCATTAATTTCAGAAATGGTTGCTTTTCCTTTTGGATTACGTGCTTCAAAGACTTCTTGTACACGAGGAAGACCTTGTGTAATATCGTCTCCAGCAACTCCTCCGGTATTGAAGGTTCTCATGGTTAACTGCGTACCAGGTTCACCAATTGATTGAGCAGCCATAATACCAACCGCTTCTCCGGTTTCTACAACATGTCCGGTAGCTAAGTTACGACCATAACATTTTTGACAAACACCGTGATGTGTTTTACAAGTAAGTACAGTACGAATTGGAACTCTTGTAATACCAGCTTTGATAATTTTATCAGCTAGTTGTTCCGTAATATAAGTATTCGCTTCAACAATTACTTCTTTTGTTTCTGGATGAACAACTGGTTTACTTGTATAACGACCAATAATACGATCTGCAAGTGATTCGATTACCGTTCCATCTTTTTCATTGACAAAGGCTTCAACAATAACACCTTGATCGGTACCACAATCTTCTTCTTTTACGATAACATCTTGAACAACATCCACTAAACGACGAGTTAAGTATCCAGCTTCTGCTGTTTTTAATGCCGTATCTACAGCTCCTTTACGAGCTCCGTGTGTAGATAAGAAGAATTCAGAGATGCTTACACCTTCGGTGAAGTTTGAAAGTACTGGGATTTCTTCTGGTTTACCATTTGGTTTGTTAAATAAACCACGCATACCTGAAATCTGGTTCAAAGATCCGATATCTCCACGAGCTTTTGATTCAATCATCATAGCTACTGGATTATCACGATTATCTTTTACCATTTGCTCTAATTCTTTTGCAATTTCTTCTTTGGTATTGGTCCAAATTTCTACTACTTTCTCATAACGCTCATCTTCGGTAATTAAACCACGTTTGAATTGTTTGTTAATCATATCTACTTTCTTCTGGCTTTCTGCAACGACTTCTTTTTTCGTTTTACTTTCCATTAAGTCGGCAACAGAAATGGAAATACCAGATAAAGTAGAATGTTTAAATCCTAAGTCTTTTAATTTGTCCAACATAATAGAAGTTTCTGTTGTTTGATATCTCTTATAGACTTGGGCGATTAATTTAACAAAGGTTCCTTTAATAAATGGCTCTACTAAAGGCATTTCTTTGATCGCTTCTGGAATATTCGTTCCTTTATCTAAGAAATATTTAGCAGGTGTAATTTTTTCAATATTTTCTGTACTTCCATCATTAATATATTGGAAAGAATCTGGGAAAATACCATTGAAAATAAGTTTACCTGGAGTCGTTACTAAGTATTTATCCATATAAATATCTGGGAATATTTTATGTCTGAATGAACGAACTGGAATGGCAATACGAGTGTGAAGTGTAATTTCTCTTCTTTCATAAGCCATAAGTGCTTCATTTTCATCTTTAAATACACGTCCTTCTCCTGGAAGTCCTGCTTTTTCTAAAGTAATATAGTAATTACCTAAGATCATATCTTGTCCTGGTGTAGCAATTGGTTTTCCATCTTTTGGTGACAAGATATTGTTCGCACCAAGCATAAGTAATCGAGCTTCTGCTTGAGCTTCTTCGGTAATTGGTAAATGGACAGCCATTTGGTCTCCATCGAAGTCGGCATTAAATGCCGCACATACTAATGGGTGAAGACGGATTGCTCGTCCATCAATTAATTTAGGTTCGAAAGCTTGAATACCAAGACGGTGAAGAGTTGGTGCACGGTTAAGCATAACTGGATGTTCTTTAATTTTTTCTTCTACAACATCCCATACACGTTCATCTTGATTTTCAATCATACGTTTTGCGGCTTTAATATTCGCTGCAATTTCTTTACTAACTAAACCGTTAATAACATGTGGTTTGAATAATTCAAGAGCCATTTCTTTTGGAATACCACACTCATACATTTTTAAGTTTGGTCCAACGACGATTACACTACGTGCAGAATAGTCTACACGTTTACCTAATAAGTTTTGACGGAAACGTCCTTGTTTTCCTTTTAACATACTAGATAATGATTTTAATGGTCGATTTCCAGCTCCGGTAATATTACGTCCACGACGTCCATTATCGAATAAAGCATCAACTGCTTCTTGAAGCATACGTTTTTCATTTTGAATAATGATATTAGGTGCGCCTAATTCAATTAATTTTTTCAAACGATTATTACGATTAATAACACGACGATATAAGTCATTTAAATCACTTGTAGCGAATCTTCCACCATCTAATTGAATCATTGGACGAAGCTCTGGTGGAATCACTGGTAATGCGGTTAAAATCATCCATTCTGGACGGTTACCAGATTCTAAGAAGGCATTTAAGACATCTAAACGTTTAATTAAGCGAACACGTTTTTGACTACTAGCATCTTTAATTCCTTCAATTTCTTCTTTAATCTCTTGAACTTCTTTTTCAAGGTCTACTTGTTCTAGTAACTCTTTAATCGCAGCGGCACCCATACCTACTCTAAAGGTATTTCCATACTTTTCATAGTAAGCACGATATTCTTTATCAGAAATCGTTTGTTTTTTCGCAAGTGTCGTTGCCCCTGGATCTAAAACAACATAAGATACGAAATATAATACTTCCTCTAATTCTCTTGGTGACATATCAAGGACAAGTCCCATACGAGATGGAACGCCCTTGAAGAACCAAATGTGAGATACAGGAGTCGCAAGTTCAATATGTCCCATACGTTCACGACGTACTTTTGAACTTGTTACCTCTACTCCACAGCGATCACAAATAATATTTTTATAACGTAAACGTTTATACTTTCCACATGAACATTCAAAATCTTTGGTTGGTCCAAATATTTTTTCACAGAAAAGTCCATCACGTTCTGGTTTTAGAGTACGATAATTAATGGTCTCTGCTTTTTTAACTTCACCATAAGACCATTTTCTGATTTGATCTGGTGAGGCAATCGCAATTCTTATTCCTTCGAAATTATTTACATTCATTACGCTTCCTCCTCCATTTCCTCTAATTCTTCTTCGGTAGGTTCATCATCATGACGAAGATATTCCGGATTTTCAACCACAAATTCATCCTCTTCCTCTTCTTCTAGCGTTTCTTCGCTATCAGATTCTGTCATTTCTTCTAACATCGCATCCATTGGTGCGTCTCCTACTAAGAAAGAATCTTTTTCGGCCTCTTCTAACTCTTTAAGTTCGTGATACTCACCCTTATCATCTAATACTGTGATATCTAAACCTAAAGCTTGGAATTCTTTAATTAATACACGGAAGCTTTCTGGAATACCACTTTGTGGCATTGGTGTTCCTTTTACGATTGCTTCGTATACTTTTACACGTCCTAACGTGTCATCTGATTTAATGGTGATCATTTCTTGAAGAACATGAGCAGCACCATAAGCATATAATGCCCAAACTTCCATTTCTCCAAAACGTTGTCCACCCATTTGTGCTTTACCACCTAATGGTTGTTGTGTAACTAATGAATATGGTCCCGTTGCACGTGCATGAATCTTATCATCTACCATGTGATTTAATTTAATCATGTACATCACACCGACACTAATACGATTATCGAAAGGTTCTCCAGTACGACCATCATATAGAATCGTTTTTCCATCTTCATCTAAGCCAGCTTCTTTTAAAGCATCAACAATTTCATCTTTACTTGCACCATCAAAGACTGGTGTCGCAACATGAATATTTAAAGCTTTCGCAGCCGCACCTAAGTGCATTTCTAAGATCTGTCCGATATTCATACGAGATGGAACTCCTAGTGGATTCAGTAAGATATCGACTGGTGTACCATCGGCCAAATATGGCATATCTTCTTTTGGTAAAATTAAGGAAATAACACCTTTGTTACCATGACGTCCAGCCATTTTATCTCCAACACTAATTTTACGTTTTTGAGCAATATATACACGTACCATTTTACTTACACCAGCAGGTAATTGATCATTATCTTCTTTTGTAAATACTTTAATATCGTGAACAATTCCTCCACCACCATGTGGAACACGAAGAGAAGTATCACGAACTTCACGTGTTTTTTCTCCAAAAATCGCATGTAATAATTTTTCTTCACTAGTAAGTTCGGCAACTCCTTTTGGTGTTACTTTACCTACTAAAATGTCATCGTCTTTTACAACCGTACCAATACGAACAATACCATTTTCATCCAAGTTTTTACGTGCTTCTTCTCCAACATTTGGAATATCACGCGTAAACTCTTCGGGTCCTAGTTTCGTATCACGACATTCAATTTTATAGTCTTCAATATGAATCGATGTATAAACATCATCACTCACTAAACGTTCATTTAAGATAACAGCGTCCTCGTAGTTATAACCATTGTAGTTCATAAATGCAACAACCACGTTTTTACCTAAGGCGATTTCTCCCATGTCCGTAGAAGGTCCATCGGCAATAACCATTCCAGCAGTTACTTTATCATTCTTATGAACAATTGGTTTTTGGTGATAACAAGTACCATCATTACTCTTTTCAAATCCATCTAAATAATAAGTATCTGTTCCGCCTTTTGTTTTAACAATAATTTTTCTTGAATCTACATAGTCTACAATTCCATCGGCTTTTGCAAGGACAACTGCCCCAGAATCTCTAGCCGCAATTGCTTCTACACCTGTTCCTACTAAAGGAGCTTCTGTCGTAAGAAGTGGAATTGCTTGACGTTGCATGTTAGAACCCATCAACGCACGTTTTCCATCATCGTGTTCCAAGAATGGAATCGCACTTGTTGTTACCGATACAACTTGTTGTGGAGAAACATCGATAAAGTCAATACGTTCTTTATCAACAATAATATTTTCTCCGTGATAACGAACAGGTACATGATCTGCTTGAATCATTCCATTTTCTACATGAACCGTTGCTTGAGAAATATAATAATCTAATTCCTCATCGGCAGTCATATAAACAATATCATCTGTTAATTTACAATGATCCACACGACGATAAGGCGTCATAATAAATCCATACTCATCAATACGAGCATAACTTGAAAGTGAAGTAATCAATCCAATATTAGGCCCTTCTGGAGACTCAATTGGACAAAGTCTTCCATAGTGACTTGGGTTAACGTCACGTACATCCATACCTGCACGATCACGAGATAATCCACCAGGTCCTAAGCTTGATAAACGACGTTTATTTGTAAGCTCTGCCATTGGGTTAATTTGATCCATGAATTGTGATAATTGGCTACTACCAAAGAATTCTGTAATCGCAGCCGTTAATGGTCGAATATTAATTAATGACTTTGGTGTAACTTCAGAACTATCTTGTGTACTCATACGATCATGAATGACACGCTCAATACGACTCATACCAATTTTAAATTGATTTTGAAGAAGTTCCCCTACTTGACGAACACGACGATTCGATAAATGATCGATTTCATCATAGTTTCCAACACCTTCTAATAAATTTAAATAGTAAGAGATAGACGCATAAACATCAGAAATTGTCAAACGTTTACTATCAATGGTTTGATCATTTCCAATAACATTAATGACTTTTTCAGGATTATTCTTAGAATATACCTTTACCATTTGAACTTTGTCATACGTATCTAATTCCGTATTAATTAATACTTCTTTAATACCAAATTCTTTAAATGCTTCCGCATTTTCTTTTAACATTGCTTTCGTTAAAACCGTATCTTTTGGAAGAACAACCTTACCTTGATACGTAATATCTTCCGCAAGTTTACATCCATCTAAACGTTCCATTACATTTAACTTTTTATTGAACTTATAACGTCCCACTTTTGCTAAATCATAACGATAAGAATCAAAGAATCTTGAAATTAATTGGTTCTTCGCACTATCTAACGTAGATGGTTCTCCTGGACGTAATTTAGAATGAATATCGATAAGTGCTTCATCCGTATTTTTATTTACGTCTTTCGCAATCGTTTTTTCTAGATATTCATCTTCACCAAATAAACTCATAATATCTTCGTCACTAGATAATCCTAATGCACGAAGTAACGTTGTAATTGGTACTTTTCTCGTACGATCAATACGCACATAAATAACATCACGTGCATCCATTTCATACTCTAACCAAGTACCATGAATTGGAATCAATTGTGAAGTTACCACAATACGTTCATTCTTGTCTGCTTCTTTTCCAAAATATACAGAAGGAGAACGTACTAATTGTGAAACAATAACACGTTCAGAACCATTGATAATGAACGTTCCACTCTCTGTCATAATTGGCATATCGCCTAAATAAATTTCTTGTTCTTTAACTTCCCCTGTTTCTTGATTAAACAAACGAGTTTCCACTTTTAATGGTTGTGCGTAAGTCGCAAAACGCTCCTTACATTGTTTAATCGTATAACGAGGTTCTTCAAAGTAATATTCTCCAAATTCCAAACGAAAATTCCCATTGAAACTTTCAATCGGAGAAATTTCTTCAAATACCTCTTTTAATCCATTCGTCATACACTCTTGATATGACTTTGTTTGTACTTCCAATAAGTTCCCTAATTGGATAGCATTTTCCGTTTTTGCATAACTTCGTCTTACACGGTGATCCCCAGATTTTATAGTCTTAAATGCCACTCTCTTCACCCCTATACCTATAATATATATGTGTAACATACACTGAAAAAAAGTATATGCCGTCAATTTATAATTTTAGCAAAAGTTTTGCAAATTGTCAATGTAGTTTTTAACGTAATTTTTAATTTTCTCGTTTTTTCGCTCGAATAATATAAAAACCTTTATTTTTATTCTTAATCTCCACAAAATATTCTTTTTTTAAGTCACGTGCCAGAGACTTTGCGCCTTGGTCTTTATGAACAACCAACCATAACTCTCCGTTCTCTTTCAAATAATCTTTCGCACCAAATAATAATTCATACAAAATTTTCTTTCCAACACGAATCGGTGGATTCGTAATAATAAAGTCGTAAACGTCGGATACGTTTTCATAACCATTACTCTCAAAAATATGAACTTCGACTTTATTCTTATCCGCATTCATACGAGCTAGATGAAGACTTCTGCGATTGACATCGATCATATCGACATCTACATCTACTACGGTTTTTAAAGCAATCCCAATGGGACCATATCCACATCCTAAATCTAACACTTTCCCATGGATTTCCTCTAAAGGAAGTGTTTCCAATAATGTTCTTGTTCCAAAATCCAAACCTTGTTTGGAAAACACACCATGATCCGTAATAAAAGTATAATCATGATTTAAAACACGAACATGATGTTCTTTCCATTCACTTTTTAAATTTTGATCATTTTCAAAATAATGAGCCATACTCCACTTCCTATTTTTTTATCTTTTTCTTTTCTTCTAACATATGATGAAAAGAATCAACCATATCTTGCACTTCATCCACCGTATAACGTTCTTGAACCCATCCTTGACGTTCTAACCATTCTTGAACACCATCATAAACCATTAAATTTTTACTAAATCCTAGTGATTTATTATTAAAAATATTAAAGTATTCTCTTAAAGGTTGTTCCTCAAAATATCTAATAACAGGATATCCTAAATAATAATAATTCTCTTTCTTTACTATTTTCAACTGACATAAATGTTCAAAAGAAATGGTTTTTAATGGTCTACAATAAGTACCATTATATTGCATCTCATTGAAAAACATCGGTTTCATCATCTTTGGAAAGTATTTCTTTAAAGCATCGTATTGTTTCTTTAATTCAATGTGACGCGCACTACTATATTCTCCTTTTTGTTTCTCTTGAATATCTTCTTTCATCTTTTGTTCTAATGTAACCATATCCAAAGGATTGATCACAATTTCATTCAAATCAGGATTGTAGAACAAATTCATCAATAAACTACAATACTTTTTATAAATATCCGAAGAATTATAGTGATACGGCGTATCTAAAACAAAATAGCGCTGATGAATGTAATCTTCATCGATTAAGATTTGATTTCCCGCCAAAAGAGCATACAAATCATTTTCCTTTTGCAATAAAGCCTCACTCTTTTTATCATCAAAATGAGTATACAAATAATGATCATGCGTATCTTGTATCAACTCTAACACCTTAGAATCAAACTTCTTTTTCCATCCGCTCTTTAAAGCTTCATATTCATAAAAATCCTGAATATAAACTTGATCAAAATGATTTTCTAACAATAACACATGAATATATTCTAAATCTGATAATGGAGCTCTTCTAAAAACTTTAACTAACTTTTCTTCTAATGAATCCGATTTTTCTAAAAGAGCTCGTTCATATCCTTTTACAACCATTCTAGAATAATCATCTTGTTTATTCTTACAATTTTCTAAGTACTTTTTTGTTGTTTCATTCATTTGTTGTCCCCCCTCAAGTACCCCTTTTTATTCTCATCAAATAAACGACGAAAACCTATACCACTTCGTATAGGTTTTATCCATTGATTCCATTATTTTAATTCAATAGTAGCTCCTGCTTCTTCAAATTTAGCTTTTAATTCATTAGCTTCATCTGTAGAAACATTTTCTTTAACATTTCCACCGTTATCAGCGATTTCTTTAGCTTCTTTTAATCCTAATCCAGTAGCTTCACGAACTAATTTGATAACAGCAATTTTGTTAGCTCCACAACTTGTTAATACAACATTAACTGTTGATGGTCCTTCTTCAACTGCACCTGCAGCTGGAGCAGCAGCAACAGCAACTGCACTTGGATCTACTCCTAATTCTTCTTTCATTAAATCTACTACTTCTTTAACTTCTAAAAGAGTCATTTCTTTTAGTGAATCAACGATTTCTTTAGCACTTAATTTTGCCATAATATTTTCTCCTCCTTAATTATAAATTTAAATAAATGTTCATTAATAATTTCATGATTATTCCAATGGTTGAATCGTTGCGATCAACTCTTCACCAATTTCAGCAAGAGAGTTAGAATCTAACGTTTCAGACCCGACTAATAATTCTACAACACCATCTTTTTCTTCACCAAGGTATAATTGATAGATTGCATAATTAAACAAGAATCCTGTACTATCTTGAGCAGCTCCTTTATCCAGCAACGCCTCATATCCAGCAACCGTTACATTTTCAAACTTTTCGTTATATTGAACGTTTCCATCGCTATCAAATATAGAATGTAAATTAGAAGTTCTAAAACCCTGTAATCGCTCATTAATGTCAGTCAATGCTACATCTTTACCATCAAAATTGGTAAGAGAATTAAATAACACTTTTACTTCTTCAGTACTATTTTTTAATGTAAATGTAAACTTGTTGCATCCTCTAAAATATTGATATCCTGATATGTCATTTGGCGTTAAAAATGTATAACTGCATCCATCAAGTTTTCTTTTTTCATCTCCCCAGCCTTCAATATATTTACTGTTAGCTGGAGTTACTTGAGATTCTTCACTACCACCTTGGTTCGTGTTGGTATTGTTTGGTTGACTTTCTTCTTTGGAATTTGTACATCCAAAAGTTAAGAACACGCAGCTCATAACAATCATTACTTTTATTAATTTTTTCATACTATCATACTCCCTTATTTATTCTCTTCTTCTAATTTTTGACGATATAGGTCAACCCCAATCGCAAATTCTTTTTGATATTGTAATAATCCTGAAGCAAACATTGTAAGTAATCCTTCTCTTGATGGAATAGCTGCCAATTTCTTTAAGGTATCTAAATCAGTTACTTCTCCATCAACAATACCAATTTTCAATTGTAATGCTTCATGTGTTTTTGCGAATTCATTTAATACTTTGATTGGAGCGATCATATCTGGTCCGAAAGCAACTGCTTTTGGTCCATTAAGTTCATCACCTAAATCAATATTTAATGAATCTAACGCACGTTTTGTTAATGTGTTTTTGTAAATTTTTAAATCAGAATCACTTTCTCTTAATTTTCTACGAAGTTCAGTCATATCGGCAACAGTTAATCCTTGATACTCAAATAGAATGAAAGCGTTTGATTCTTTTGCGTGATTTGCGATTTCATCAATCACTGCTTGTTTCTTTTCTAGAATCTTTTGATTTGCCATGTTACACCTCCTCTTATTTTAGAAGTACCATAAAAGAGTTCCTACAAACCGTAGGAACCCCTTGAATTCACATTCAAAAGTTGATGTTCCTCGGTAGGAAATATTAAGCTTTAAGCTCCTACTGTCTACGGTACGTCTTCATGTATTCATTATACCATATCAAAATCTAAAAGTCAAAACTATTAATATCTACTTTAACACCAGGTCCCATCGTTGATGCAATACTAATATTTTTAATATAAGTACCTTTTACTGCAGATGGTTTTAATTTAGCCATTAAAGTAACGAATGAAGTAATGTTTTCAACTAAAGCTTTGTTGTCGAAAGATACTTTACCTACTAATACATGGATATTTCCATAAGCATCAGCACGATATTCTACACGACCTTTTTTTACTTCTTCTACTGCTTTTGCTGTATCAGGTGTTACAGTTCCTGTTTTAGGGTTTGGCATTAATCCTTTTGGACCTAAAATTTTACCAATTTTTCCTAGTGCAGGCATCATATCTGGAGTAGCAACAATCGTATCAAAATCAAACCAGTTTTCTGTTTGAATTTTTTCGATCATATCTACATCACCAACATAGTCAGCTCCAGCTTCTTTAGCCGCTTTAGCAGCTGCACCTTTAGCGATAACTAATACTTTTTTTGTTTTTCCTGTTCCATTTGGAAGAACAGTAGCTCCTCTTAATTGTTGATCTGCTTTCTTGGTATCAAGATTTAGACGCATTGCAAGTTCTACAGATCCATCAAATGAAGAGGTAGATGTTTCTTTTACTAATTTTACTGCTTCTTCTAAACTGTAAGCTTTAGCTTTATCAATTTTTTTAGCAGCTTCTAAATACTTCTTTCCTCTTTTCATAAATCCTCCTTATGTGGTATTTAGCGGTATACCCTCCCACATAGGTTCTAACCTACATGTATATTTTTATTTTAAAACTAATCTTCTACTTTAATACCCATGTTACGAGCAGTTCCTTCAACAATCTTCATTGCACCCTCTACATCGTAAGCATTTAAATCAGGTAATTTTGTTTCTGCAATTTCTCTTAATTGAGCTCTAGTGATAGTTGCAACAGTTTCATTAGCTCCTTTGCTTGAACCTTTTTTAGCTTTAGATACTTTCTTAAGTAAAAAGGCAGCTGGTGGAGTTTTAATAACGAAATCGAATGTACGATCTTCATAAACCGTAATTTCAACTGGTAGAATATCTCCCATCTTATCTCTAGTCGCATCATTATATTTCGTACAGAACTCTTGTAGATTAATTCCTGCAGGCCCTAACACTGTACCAACTGGTGGTGCTGGTGTTGCTTTTCCGGCAGGGATTTGTAATTTAATCTTCTTTGTAACTTGTTTTGCCACGAAAAACACCTCCTATTAATTTTCGTGAGTGGTCATATCGAGTGTCCGCTATCCACTTTTCTCTCCCACTTCCTATGCATAAAAACACATAGCGCATACATAATAACACATTTTATGGTTTTTGTAAATAGGATATGAATGTTAAATCAAAATTTATGAAATCATATAACATATTAGATAATTTCAAAGTGCAAAATTTGCACTTTGAAATTATATTTTTGCACTTTGAAACTATTTTTATTTTCCTAAAATATTTTCTATTTCATACACTAAAGATTTATTCTGATCGATGGATTTTTCCAAATCATGTTCTTCTTGTTGTAGTAACATAATTTCTTTCTGTATTTTTTCTAATTTAATATTATTTTTAAATAGTTCTTCGAGAATATCATTTAACGTGATTTTCTTTTCATTTCTTTCTATAATAGGTTTGATGTAAGTCATCAATTCTTCATGAGAAAAAAGTTCTCTAGAATCATCCAATACATAATTTGGAAGCTCATTCTTTTTTATTTCTTCAACTACTCTATTTCTTTCATAATGAAAATCATATAGTTTTTTTAAAATCGATTTCATGTGTTTATAACTACAACGATCTCCGTATTGATTCAAAATTTGGATTTTTTCCTGAAAAGATAAACGACGAGATGTTCCCAACCAGTGATCTTCCCTTCCCCAAAAAAGATCCATTTGATGTTCTAATAAGAAAGCAATAGAATCAAAGTATAATTGTTTCATTGCTGCTTCATCAGTGAAAAGATCAGACATACGAAAAAAGGAATAAAATCTTTTTTCAAAACGAGATAAATATTTTTGAAAAAATTGAAGTTGTTTTTCTGGAGTACTATTTTTTAAAGCACTATAAAGTTCATCATCAGAAAATGACTCCATATTTATTTTTTCAAGAGTGAATTCTGGAAGATATTTAAAATCTCTAATTTCGTAAATATCGTCAGTGCGAAGGAACTCAACAAGATTACCAAATCCAACATTTTCAATTATTTGTTCACTATTTCGTTTTGTAGTTTTAGGCATAATTCACCTCCAAAGAATGAATTTATTATACCACACATTTATATACAAAAAAAGAAAGTTTTCACTTCCACCATCTTTCGCTCTTTTTCAGAAGTTTTACTTTCTTTTTATAATCTTTATCATCTGTTTTTTGACTTTCAAGAAACTTTTGATTTTCTTTTTTATGACGAAGTAAAAGTTCATCATATTCTTTTACTTGTTTTTCCTTAAAACGTTCTAATTCTTCTTCTTGTTTGTCCAGAAGTTCGAATTTTTCATTTCTATGTCTTGATAAGAGTTGATCGATATCTTCTGTTTCTGTTTTCTCTTCTTCTTTTACGATCTTTTTTTTACCAAAATTTTCTTCCTCGTAGCGTTGAAGCGCTATTCTAAGTGAAGATGGTATTTTATATTCCTCTTTACTAACAGAAACTTTTCTTCCTTCTTCATAATTATAAAATCCCTGTATGACTCTTGGCTGTCTTTTTCTCATTATGCTTTTTCGATCTCCGCAATTCCAAGTTCAACCGTTGTTTCTTGACCAAATAAATCAATAATAACTTCTACTTGTTGATGTTCCATATCCATTCCTTTAACAACACCAAACATTCCTGAGAATGGTCCAGAAATTACTTTTACTTTGTCGTCTTCTTTTAATTCGTTTCCTAATTCTAGACGACTCATTCCCATACTTCCTAAGATGTGATCCACTTCTTCTGGTGTTAATGGGAAAGGTTTTGCTCCTTTACCACTAGAACCAATGAATCCCGTTACTCCTGGTGTATTACGAACAATAAACCAAGCTTCATCCGTCATAACCATTTCTACTAAAATATATCCAGGGAACATTTTTACAACTTTTTCTTTTTCTTTTCCGTCTTTTACTTCTACTTGTTTTTGTTCTGGAACAACTACACGGAAAATATAATCTTCCATTCCCATGGAACTAGCACGCATCTCTAACTTTTCTTTTACTTTATTCTCGTGACCAGAATAAGTATTTACTACATACCATTCTTTTTGCATTATCTCACCAACGTTTTCGCGGCAGCAATAATAAAGTCACCTAGTGCGAAGAATACACTAAAGAATATTATAAAAGATAGAGTTGCGATAGAATACGTAGCCATCTCTTTTTTACGTGGCCATCTTACTTTTTTCATTTCTTTTTTTACACTTACAAAGAAACGTGCGATTTTTTTCATACTTTCACCTACTTTAATGTTATGTACATTTTTCTAAAATAAAAACACCATTTCGTGTTCATCTGTAATATAACATAAAATAGTGTTTGTGTCAATTGTTTTTACTATTTAAACAACATTTGATTTTATTTTTTCAAATGTAGGTTAGATCTTTCAAGATAAGCTTTTTGATATTTTTTCATCGTTTGATATTCCATTGGTGTATTATATTCTTTTAAATCTGTGATTAAATCTTCTCCAACTAAACGAATGTGGTTTGATTTCTTTGGTAATTCAGGTCGTTTACTATAAAGATCAAATACATATTTTTCTTTACCATCCATACATTCTATACACATATATTCACACTCGTGCTTCATTAGTTGAAGAACTGCTTTTTCATCTTGAATGGCGCGTAATAAGTCTCTTACTTTCATATCAGGACATTTTTCTTTAAAGTCAATTATTTGATCTGTCATTTGGTCAAGCGCATCTGACTTAATCACCATTGCTTGTACAGGATCATAATGATATTTCAAAGTACCCTTTTTAAATCCAGCAAAATAAGGTTGATACTCTTTTGGAATATTCATTTTTACTTGTGGACAATTTAATAAAATACGTGTACTTGTTGGTTCTTTTAAAAATTGACGAACATCGATATTATATTTTTTGGCGTTTTTTGATAATTCTTCTTCTATTTCTTTCATATGATTTTGAACGATTTGATTAGCATGATCCACCGTAAGTAACGCATCTAATGTAATTAAAATATCATTATAAAATTCAATTTGTGTCATTTTCATAACTATTCCCCCTTTGAGACGTCGTTTAGAATACTACTTTTCTTCTTTTTTGTCAAATTTAAAAAGATGACTAAAAGTCATCTAGAGACAAATTACCTAAATTAATACTTATTAGTTCACAGTTAAACTACCTCGGTACTAGCTGTAGTCTGCACTCACTTATAGGGTAATCAGCTATAAGCTATTTTTACTATGTTCGAATAACCGTTAATTATTCGTGGAAGTATCTTCCAATTGGTGATAATTATTACGATTAATCGCAATTCCAATGACTAAGACATAAGACAAAATATATACCCAAATCATCATGACAATAATACTAGATAAGCCGCCATAAAATAAATCATAACTTCCAAAATGACTAATGTAGAAAGAAAAAATAGAAGTTACAATTAACCACATAATCGTAGTAAATAACGCTCCTTTGGTTACGGATTTACTAGGTATTTTTTTAGAAGGAGCCATTGTATAAAGCATTTTAATTATCCAATAAATTAAAATAAAGGCAAATGGATACTTGATAAATAAGAAAGCCCAATATAATTGAGTATGAATATGAGATAAAAAATCCATTTGTAAAATCATATTCAAAATACTATTACCAAAAGCAAGGACTACTAAACAGAAGAAAAACAGTAACATCAATAAAATGGTAAGTACAAAGGCTTTCACTCTAGTATGTAAATAATTTTTATCTTTTTCATCGTATAACGTATCACAAGCAACAATAATCGCATGAGGTCCATTAGAAGCTAATACAAATCCAATAACCATAAATAAACCGATGTTCATATCCATCCCTTTACCGGTTACAAAAGGCATCAATAAATCCATGATTTCTTCGGGAACAATATTGGTTGCGACTTGTATTAAAGACTCAATGGAAATAGAAAAAAAAGAAGCGATGAAACCAATTAATGTAATAATCGGAATAATGGATAAAACTAAAAAGAAAGCAATATGTCCTGGTAAAATTTTCATTTCAGGTACTTGAATAATTTGAAATAGTGAATGTAACCACTTTTTTACTTGTTCCATGTTTAACACCTTACTCCTATTATCTCCATTTTAGTATAAATTAATCAAAAATTCAAGAAAAAAGAATCAATTATTCTTGACTCTTTATTTCTTCTTTATTCGATTTCATATCGGATGTTGCTTCATTAATCGCATCATCAATCGTTTTAATTGCATTCATGATCATACTATATCCACTAGCAACACCAAAACCATGTTCTAGTTCTTTAAACTCTTTATGAAGTTTACGAATATAAGTAATAATTTGTTTTTCTGTATATCCAACTAAGTAAATTAAGAACTCATTTCCATTCGTACGAATAATCTCACTATTATTCATTTGCGTTTTAATTAAAATACTAGCTGCTTGTTTAATTACTTCGTCACCTGCTTGATGACCATAATTATCATTAATATAATTGATATTATTTAAATCGACAATCACAATGGTTTGTGGATAAACATCACTTTCATCCCAAGCTTCCATATGATCATTTAAATAATTACGATTTTTTAATGATGTTAACATATCGATATATTTAATCTTATCGCCTTTTACAACAATCGTTTTTTGTTTTTTCTCTTTTCTCGTTAATTGATAAATACCAAATATAGAGAAGAATAAAACAATCAACGCACTAATCGTTAGAATAATAATTTTAGCAAGAGATGGTGTTGATAAGACTTTATCTAATTCTGCATGTGCATCATTAATGACTTCTGTTTGGTTCGCATAACTTAGATAAAAATCAAAGAAACGATTAAATACTTTATTTTCTTTACTGTCATTCGCAATGAATTTATATGGTTCTCCTAAAGTAAATTGATAATCGATCTTAAATCCTTTTAATTTAGATTGATAATAAGTATAATTTTCTAAATCCATAACGAGAATATCATCTTTATTTTTTTCTTTAATAAGATCCGCAATGGTGTCAGACTCTTCTACTTTTGTGCCATTTTTAGTCAAGATTTCAGAAATTAAACTTGATTTTACAACTCTAACTGTCTTTCCACTTAATGACGCTAACGTATTTACTGTTACATCGTTTTCATTACTTGATAATACAACAATTTGTTCATTAATATGAGAAGTTGTGGTATAAGTATCTACATCATACTTCGCTGTTTTCCCATTATCAAAGAAAAAGTCAATTTTCTTATTATTAATTGCGTTTACTAATTCATCGATATTTTGATACTCTTCAAAACTAATTTCAATACCTGCAAGTCCTGCGAATGATTTTAAGAAAGAAGTATTAATTCCTACAAATTCTTGATTAACAATGGTATCAAATGGTAAGTTGTCAACAAATCCATATGCATATCGTTTACCATGAAAATTTGCTTTATCTTTTTCTGTTACACCACTAAATTCAAAATAATCTTCTGAGAAATTTTCTTTGAAAGAAGTATCAAAGCTTTCACTTTCCCATTTTTGATAATATTTTGTTAAAATAGAATTTAATATTTTATTTTCTCCTAAATGAATAACGTAATCTTCTGTCATTTCTGTAATACTATAGGCAATATTTAATTTATCGTCACCCGCTAATTGTTCCATATAAATTGTTTTTGGTAAAACAATCGCATCGAGATTTGAAAATGTTAATAAGTCATTTTCATTTTCAACTGGTATATAAGTAACGTTCGTAGAACCAGTTAAATATTTTTCTACATCTTCCAAATGATCATCTAATACACCAATACGTATATTCGTAATATCAGCAGTGGTGTTATAACTCATTTTATCTTTCGTTACTAATACAAAGTTATCACGATAAAGTAAAATATCATTCTTTCCTTTTTTATTTACAATTTGAAATGCATACTCACTCGTTGGATTATTCCCATAAGAATAAGATAATTCATTAAAATCTAGTTCTGTATTCTCTTCTAAAGAAGCCAAGAAATCAAATACAACACCAGTTCCAGAATCACTAAAAATAGGAACATTATCAACAATCGAAAAATCTTGTAATAGATTTTTATTCTGTTGTATCCATTCTTTTTCTTGTATGGTTAATTTGTTTTCATCTTGTCCACGAAGAATATAAGCAGTTCCACCTACGATTCCCGTAAACAACAACAAACAAATAACACCTAATAAAATTGCTCTTTTTTTCATGCTAAACCACCTTAACCATTCACATTGTTAGACCAAACAAATTCTTGATCTCCTTTGTGAAGATATCCAATTACAGGATAGGTCTCTCCACTACCAAAGAAGAATATTTGAATATCATAAAATTCTCGTTGATCTTTATCCAATTGTTCTGGTACTTTTTTACTTGCTTCTTTTAATTGATTAAAATCTGTTGTTTCATCTACATCGATTAAAACATTAATAATTTTTCCGTTTTCACGGGCATCTGTTTTTGTTACTCCAGCTACATCTTTAAAGACACTACCCAGATCGGTTAATTCATCATCCGATACTTGAACTTCTTTGATTCCATCTAAACGATCTCCATAAACACGATCTTGTTTTACAAAGAATAATGACTTCACAAATAAGGCCACTAAAATAACAAGAACGACAATCACACCAATTAAAATCATTCTTTTTTGTTTTTTATTCAACTTTTTCATCTAACACTCACCCCAATGTATTCAATTATACTATACATTTTTAATTAATTCAAATTCGTACGTTTTAAAGTGTCAAGTAATAGTCTATTGACACTTACTGGATTTGCCTGACCTTTAGAAGCTTTCATAATCTGTCCCATCAAATATTTAACCGCACGATCTTTACCATTTTTAAAATCTTCCACACTACTTGGATTTTCTTGAATCACTTGATCCACTAATTGTTGTAGGACTTGATCATCACTAATTTGAACCATACCTAGTTCATTCATTAAGGTACTAACATCGCCACCTTTTTCCATTAATATTGGAAGAAGTTGTTTTACTTGTTTACTAGAAAGTTCTTGTTTCTGTACTTTGGCAACAATGTCTTTCATGTTCTCCTTAGTTAATTTTATGTCTTTGAAACTTAAATTATTTTTATTTAAGTACATAAGTACATCTCCTGTTAATAAATTAGAAGTCATCACAGGATCATACTCTTTCACTTCTTCAAAGAAAGAACATAAATCACGATGTTGAATTAATGTTTTAATATTATTTTCATTTACTTGTAAAGAACGATACTCTTCACGTAATTCATCTGGCATTTTAGGAATGGTTAATCTTACTTCTTCAATTTCTTCATCCGTTAAAGTAAATTCTGGAATATTAGGTTCTGGAAAATAACGATAATCATTTCCAGTTTCTTTTACACGCATTAAGATTGTTCTTTCATCTTTTTCATCAAAACGTCGCGTTTCTTCGACAATCTTTCCACCATTCTCTAAAACCTCAATCTGACGAATAGATTCTGCTTTAATGGCTTTTCCAACACTAGAAATGGAACCAATGTTTTTTGTTTCCGTACGAACCCCTAAAGAATCATTTTTAGAAACAGAAACATTCACATCACATCGCATACTTCCTTCTTCCATTTTACAATCAGAAATATCGGCATATACAAATAACTCACGTAATTTATTTAAATAAGCCATAGCTTCTTCTTCGGTATGCATATCAGGTTCTGTAACAATTTCAATTAAAGGAACCCCACTACGATTAAAATCTAAATAACTTTTATCCACTTGGTGAATACTTTTAGCAGTATCCTCTTCCATATGAATATCGTGAATACGAATCTTTTTTAAAGTACCCTCTACTTCAATCATTACATATCCATTGACACCAATTGGTGTACGAGCTTGAGTAATTTGATAACCTTTAGGTAAATCAGGATAAAAATAATTCTTACGATCAAAACTCATCGTTTTATTGATTGTACAATGAAGGAGTAAAGCCGCTTTACAAGCAAGTTTAACTGCACCTAAATTCACTAAAGGTAAGGAACCAGGATAAGCAAGATCAATCCCATTAATATGACTATTTTCGCTTCCTTCATAACTATTTAAGGTATCGGAAAACATTTTTGTTTTCGTTTTTAATTCACAATGAACTTCAATTCCAATCGTCTTTTGATAATTATTCATGGCTTACCTCCTCTACCTTTAAATTTAAATCTAACATTTTTTCAATATAAGCGGCAAATTGATACATTTTCGCTTCTTCAAAACGAGAACCAATAATGTGTAAACCAATGGGCATGTGTTCCTGATTAAATCCAATCGGTACATTCATTCCAGGAAGACCTGCCATATTTACTGGAATAACTAAGACATCATCTAAGAACGTCTTTCTTGGATCATCGACTCCCTCTCCTAATGGATAAGCACAAGTCGTTGTGGTTGGTCCAATAATCAAATCATACTTTTCAAATGCTTCATCAAAACTCTTTTTCATTTGGGCACGGATTTGTAACGCTTTCGAATAATATTCTTTCGCATAATCTCCACTTAGTAAGTAACTACCAACCATAATACGACGTTTTACTTCGGCACCAAAACCTTCCGCACGACTACGTTCATATAAATCATCTACAGAAGTTGGATTTTCACAAGAATAACCAAAACGAACCCCATCAAAACGCGCTAAATTACTACTCGCTTCTCCCATCGCAATAATTTGATAAAGCGTAACCGCATGTTCCAAATGTTCAATGTCAATATAGTCCACTGTAACACCTAGCTCTTTTAAACGATTAATAACTTCCGTGACTTTTTCTTTAATCTCAGAATCGACAATATCACTCATAAAATAACGAGGCACAGCCACTTTTAAATCTTTAATATCTTTCCCAATCAAACGTGTAAAATCTTCTTTTTCTCTTTTAGAAGAAGTTAAATCCAACTCATCATGACCAACTAAAGCATTTAATAACAATGCATTTTCATATACATTTCTCGTCATAGGACCAATTTGATCTAAACTAGACGCAAAGGCAATTAAACCACGTCTAGAAATACGTCCATAAGTTGGTTTCATTCCCACTAAACCACAATAACTAGATGGTTGACGAATTGATCCTCCCGTATCACTACCAAGGGCAAAAGGAACTAAACCACCTGCGACACTAGACGCACTTCCTCCACTAGATCCACCCGCAATACGAGTCACATTCCATGGATTCTTAGGTGCGCCAAAATAGCTCGTCTGACTAGTAGATCCCATCGCAAATTCATCCATATTGGCTTTTCCAACCATAATTAATCCGGCCGCATTTACTTTATCCATAACAAACGCATCTTCAATTGGAACAAAGTTTTCTAACATATGAGACGCACAAGTTGTACGAACACCTTTGGTGTTAATATTATCCTTAATCGCAATTGGAATACCATATAATAAAGATTCATTCATCAACTCTTTATTCTTTTCTAACTCTTCCGCACGACGATAAGCACCTTCTTTATCAAGCGTAATAAACGCATTCAGTTCACTCTTCTCAATTTTATCAAAAGCTTCATCCAATAAATCTTTTGGCGTAATCTCTCTATTAACGAGTAATTGGTGTAACTGGACAATACTTAAATCTAAATAATTATTCATTAATCATCACCGGCACTTCTATAAAATTCCCCACACTATGTGGCACATTCCCTTTAAATTCAGAAAAAGGAATCATCTCACCTACTTCATCTTCACGAAGACTACTTTCTTCTGATACTGGAGTTACAAGTTCCTTTGTATCTAAAGAATCCATCTCTTTTATTTTATCAACATCATCTAATAATTGTTTTAATGTAATTTGATACTTTTCTATTTCTTCATCACTCACTTGAATACGAGCCAAACGAGCAACATGTAATACTTCTTCTCTAGTTAGTTTATCCATTCTGTTCATCTCCTTATCAATTTCATTATAACACGACTTTACAAAATTCGTAAACAGTACCACCCCAAATAAAAAGAAAAAAATCAGAATACAGAAAGTATTCCGATTTAATATAAATAATTTATAAATTAGATTTCAATATCTTTACGACTGGGCGAACACCGCCGCCATACGCACCCGACACTAAGTTGTGGTCCACGAAGCCACCATAGGACACGCTCCACGCGTAGCGCGGACCCGGAGGGTGAGCAGAATCTGTCCAGTAAACCAAATGTTCATAGATGTCAATATCTGACATATCACTCACATCTGCACTTATTGCCATATTACTATAAAGCCATGTTGGTACATCGAAAAACCCTATTTCTGGTTCACCTACAATATCAGCTAGTTCTTGTCCACTAATTAGTCTCGCTTTATACCCTTCATAGTTAATGGTATAGTTTCCTCCACTTCCGTTTTCTCTAGTTACATTATCCGCAGAAGTTAAAGTTACAACTCCATTCCAACTATCTGTAGCTTGTTTTAAGTGTTTAAGAGCGGTAATAGGTCCATATTTGTTATTTCCAGATTCTCCATATTCTTCGGCAGTTCCTCCTGCAGCTTTATAATCTTCTAAACTGATCCATGCAGTATCTCCAGGAAGATCATGATCTAGTAGTAACTCTACCGTGTCACTACTAGAGTCACTTGCTTTAATAACATTCCATTTATAACAAGTTCTTGATTTATCATCTAGGCCCCATGCTTCGTCACTATAACATCTTTGTCCTTTGACTGGATCAAAATAAACTTCATCTCCTATAGCGTATTCTGTTTTACCACTAGCTTCTGGTATATCTGGTCGATCTTGTTGTTGTTCGGAATATTGTGTAACGGTTAAGTCAAGAGTTAAGTTTTTACTCGTATCTGGGATTGTAGTTGCCTCTTCACTCCAAGATACAATAAGTACAAATTTCTTGACTTCTCCTACTCTGATCTTTTGGTTCTCTTTGAAGTTTAGTAACATAAATTGGATATCCGTTGGGTCTTCAGCGTTTGCCTCGTCAAGACCAGTTATATCGGTAATATATCCATCTAGTTTACCTGTGTTTTCAACACTAATCTCATATACTCCCATAGAGCCTGGTTTTTTCATATCCACACTAAGATCAATTTGATGTTCATTAACCACTTGAGCTTTTAAGGTGGTTTTTAATTAAAAATCTCAAATACCCCCTCCATGAATCGATTGAAGCATGGAACTTTAATTCACCCTTTATTTTAAAGAACTAAAATTATATATAATTTTTTTAGAAAAATGCCATTTGCAAATCAAACTCCTGATAATGGATAAGCATGTTCTTTGTATAAATCTTCGATGAATATAGCAAACTCATGCATCGTATCTTCTTCTCTTTCTACATCAATAGTAGCTTCTAATAAATATTGATAAATAATTTGATCTAAATATTTTAAATTAATCTTTTTACTCGACAACATTAATTTCTTACGAACTTGTTTATCTTTTGTAATATAAGAAAAATCTTCATGTTGAATTAAACGTACGGCTTCAATGATTTTTTCACGAGCGATCTTTTTATCTAATTTCTTTAAATACTTTTCATAAGTTAAAATTAAACCTTGAATTAAGTCATCCATAAATTCATCTACATCATCGATTTCCACTTCTTTTTTGATTAAACCTAAATTATAAGCTTCTTTGGTAACATAATCTTCTGGTGTTAATCCATCTAAGATAAATGGTAATAAAGAATGTGGGACTTCTTTCATTAAAGTTTGACGAATTTGTTTTTGTTTCGTAAATCCATTTGGATTCTTATCATCTACATACATTTGAAAAGCATGAATGGTATTATTTAAACCTTGGCATTCAATATTCTTTTCGATACATAAGCTAAGATGATAGGTAGCTTGGTGATAATTGGATTCTTTCTTTCGATAAAAGGAACGTAGATCATCAATATTAGTTTCTTTTTTTGTTTGTTCATAGATAGGTAAAAAATCTTGTTCATAATCTTGATGCCCGGATAATACTTTTAGTAAAATTTCGGTAATATATTTACAGTCATAAACTTCTTGATAATAAGCATCTTCTTTTTCGAATTGATAATCTAAGTGTTGAATATAGGCAACAATAGAAAGATCATACCCTTCCACAAAGGTCTTTTTATATAATGTATTTAGGTAGGCATAAAAACGTGATAGAGAAACTTCTTTTTCTTCTTGTTTAATATAGTCTTCGATGTAAGAAGCAACTACAGAGTGATAAGAAAGACGTCCATCTTTCGTTACCGCAAAAGAATGGTGGTGCATCGCAAAAGGACTTGGTTCCATTAAGCCTGATTGAAAAAGAGAATCTTCTTGGATAAACTGATCAATTTTCACTACATCTTCTGGACTGGTTACACGAACCACAATGGAATCATTCGTAATCGCTTTTCGAATTTTAGAATCATGAATCATTTGTTCTTTACTTAAAAAGGAAAATAGGTGTTGAACACATTGATTAAAATGACTACGATGTAATGGTAGATAAAGTTTGATAAATTGTTCGGTAGGTAATTCTTTTTCCGTATCTACATTACGTATTTGAAAAAACTTACTATCTAATGTTGTATTAAATAAATCTAAATTTCCCCATTTTCGAAAAGTTGCTTCCCAAATTGGATACCACTGTTTGGTTGTTGTGTGAAGCTCATTCGCATAAACTCCATGTTGAATCAACTTTCGATAAATAGTAGTAGAATTGAAGTGATGAGGTTCTTTTTCAAAAAGGCTTTTCATCTCTTGAAGAAAGTGTTCCATCTCAATTTGTGATTCTGACATGATATCACCTACCTTACTATCATTCTTATTCTACCATAAACAAAGAAAAAAATAAAGTCGCAAAAAAGAGGCTCATTGCCTCTTTGAAAAGCTTTATACAAAAATTAAAGTTGCGGTGATATAATCGGCAAGATCATAAATCGCTTTCTCATTCGTTGAAACTTCATAATTTATTTGTAACAAGAAGTTTTTAATTTCATTCATATAGCTTTCTTGATCCATATTTTCCACTTCTTGTTTTAAAACAGATCGAAAATCATATTTTCGTGTAATACATTCAAAACGCTTAATAGAAGGCGAAACAGCTCCTATACTTCCTTCTACATGATGGTGAATTTCTTCTAAAGAGTATCCTTCTTCATATAAATGTAGACAAGTCTCTTGAATCGCTTGAATTAAATGAGTAACATAAAAACTGGTTTGTTGTTCTTTAATCATAGTTTCTACTGATTTTGACAAACAATAAAATTGTTTTGCAAAAACACAAATAGGAATTTCTTTTAACAATTCTTTGATTTCTTGATTCGTTAAAGAACCATAAGATTGTCCTTGTTCCATTATTTGTTCTATTTTTTTACTTGCTTCTTCTACTCCTAATTGATCTACTTCTTTTTTTACCATATCACACAATATCTCATACTTTTCTATTCTTTCATTTTTCATAGTATCACCACCCCTAGTATATCATTCTTTTTTAGGAAGTACATCTCTTTTTTTATCTATGAATGTTAAACAAGTGTAAAGAAAACAAGTAGAAATCATCTCTACTTATTTTTCATAATCACAACTATTACATTTAATTTTATCTTTCTTTTCTACTAACATATCTCCACATTCTGGACATTTTTCTCCAGTAGGTTTATCCCAATATGCAGTTTTACATTTTGGAAAATGGTTACATCCATAAAAGATTTTACCACGTTTGGTCTTACGCTCAATAATTTTACCATCACAATTTGGACAATCACAAACGACAACTTCTTCTTTCTTTTCTGCTTTTACATATTTACACTCTGGATAATTACTACAAGCAACAAATTCTCCATATCGTCCATGACGTTTCACTAAATCACTTCCACATTCTGGACATTTCTCTCCCGTTTTTTCCGGTTCTTTCTTCTCCATTTCCGAGAATGCTTTTTCTACTGCTGGTTCAAATTCATGAAAGAATTCTTCCACAACATCAGACCAAACTTCTTTTCCTTCACTAATTTCATCTAAATCGTGTTCCATATTGGCCGTATATTCAACATTAATTAAATGACTAAAGAATTGTTGTAACTTATCGGTAACTTCGATTCCCGTTGCAGTTGGTTTAAATTTTTTATCTTCCATCACCACATAATGTCTTGTTTTTATGTTGTCAATCGTTTTTGCATAGGTACTAGGTCGTCCAATCCCTAACTCTTCCATTTCCTTGATTAATTTAGCTTCTGTATAACGAGCTGGTGGAGTTGTAAAGTGTTGTTCATTCGTAATACTATTCGAAACGATAATATTAGATTGATACGTATCTAGTGGTGGAAGAATGGTTTCTTTTGTATCCTCATAATCACGATATACTTTTAAATAACCATCAAAAATAATTACCTGCCCACTTGCTTTAAATTGATAATTATTGTTATCTAGAGTGACACTGGTATTATCTGTTTTCGCATCGGCCATTAAAGACGCTAACGCACGATAATAAATCATTCGATAAAGTTTAAACTCGTCGTTACTTAAATAAGGACGAACACTTTCTGGTGTACGATTAATACTAGTTGGACGAATACCTTCATGGGCATCTTGTACATTTTCTTTTTTCTTTGCTTGTTTCGCATAACCAATATAATCTTCACCATATTTAGCTTTAATAAAACCATACGTATTTTTAATAAATTCATCACTTAAACGAATAGAATCGGTACGCATATACGTAATCAAACCAACCGTTTCATCTTCTAATTCAATACCTTCATATAATTTTTGGGCAATGGTCATCGTTTTTTTCGCACTCATATTTAATTTATTAGAAGCTAATTGTTGTAACGTACTGGTTGTAAATGGCGCTTTCGACTTTTTATTTTTGGTCTTTTTATCTACTTTTTCAATGGTAAATGCATTTCCTAGTTTATCCATAATTTCATTAACTTCTACTTCACTATGAATTTCTAGTTTTTTATGATTATAAGTAGCTAAATCGGCATCAAATTCTTTAAAATGAGCCGTTACACTCCAATATTCTTCTGGTTTAAAAGCTTCTATTTCACGTTCACGATCCACAATGAGTTTTAAAGCAACACTTTGAACACGTCCCGCACTCTTTCCGTCTGTTTTGGATTGAATTAACTTACTAAGACGAAATCCAATAATACGATCTAAAATACGACGAGCTTCTTGTGAATTCACTAAATCTTGGTCAATCTTTCTTGCATGTTTAAAAGAATCTAAAACCGCATTCTTCGTAATTTCGTGAAACACAATACGATCATAGTTTTCGGGTTTTAATCCTAATACATCATAAAGATGCCAAGAAATCGCTTCTCCTTCACGGTCAGGGTCGGTTGCCAAATAAACAAAATCTGATTTCTTTACATCTTTTTTTAATTCATCAATCACTTTTTTCTTTCCCTTTATCGTCGTATATTTAGGTTTAAAATGATTTTCAATATCTACTCCTAAACCAAATTTACCACTGGTTGAAAGATCGCGTACATGCCCTTTTGACGACACTACTTTATAATCTTTTCCTAAGTATTTTTCAATCGTTTTACTCTTTGATGGAGACTCCACAATTACTAAATTCTTTGCCATTTTTTCACGTCCTTTTATATCAATCACAGTTATACACGAATTTTAAAAACTTGTCAATAACCCCTCTACTAATTATATACAACAAAACTTTTCGATTTCCTTTTTTTTCACTTGAAAAAGATAAAAATATTTTATATAATGAAGTTAAAGAAAACACAAAAAAATTGAGGGCACTCTTCCAAGTGCTTTCTCAAACACTTATGCCTAAGTGTTTTCTTTTTTGTATAAAATTAATCTTGTTTGATTAATAATATCGTGTAGAATATGAGAACTAACACAAGAATTAGTCCGTACATTGCGACAATCCTTTCTAGAAAAAGATTTCATATTACACCTCCAATCTATATTGGAGAAAACACTTAAGGCAAAAGTACCCTCTATTAGTTATATACAACAAAACTTTTCGATTTCCTTTTTTTACTTGAAAAAGATAAAAATATTTTATATAATAAAGTTAAAGAAAACACAAAAAAATTGAGGGCACTCCTAAGTGCTTTCTCAAACACTTAGTCCGTTAAGTGTTTTCTTTTTTATATAAAATTAATCTTGTTTGATTAATAATATCGTGTAGAATATGAGAACTAACACAAGAATTAGCCCGTACATTGCGACAATCCTTTCTAGAAAAGAATTTCATATTACACCTCCAATCTATATTGGAGAAAACACTTAAGGCTTAAAGTACCCTCTATTAGTTATATACAACAAAACTTTTTGATTTCCTTTTTTAGATCTTAAAAAAGTTGAAAATATTTTATATTAAATTTGGTCGATTTGACCAAATTTTATTTTTTACATATAATAATAGTAATTTAGAGAATATCTGAAGGAGGAACGTTACAGATACCTAAATAGCGCCAGATCCTTGAATGGATGACGAGGAAAGTAGAAATCGAACATTCGGCGGGTACTACTTCGGTCTGTGGAATCGTAAGATATATGACAAAAATTAAAATCAAGATTATAACAAAACATATATCAACCACTTTTACAAATGAAGGAGACAAATTATGTGTGGAATTGTTGGATATGTAGGAAAGAAAAAAGCCATACCTATTCTTTTAAATAGTTTAAAAGCGTTAGAATATCGTGGATATGATTCAGCTGGAATTGCTTATATCAAAGATCACGATATTCACATCATTAAAAAACAAGGAAAAATTAAAAACTTAGAACAAAGTTTATCGATAAATGAAGATAATCATATTGGGATTGGACATACTAGATGGGCAACACATGGAATTCCTAATGAAGTGAATGCTCATCCTCATAAAGTAGGAATGATTACTTTAGTTCATAATGGAATTATTGAAAATTATGAATCATTAAGACAAGATCTTACCCAAGATAGTTATACATTTAAAAGTGAGACCGATACCGAGGTCGTTGCTGCTTTAATCGATCAAATGTATCAAAAAAATCACGATATGTTACAAACATTAAATGAAGTTACCAAAAAGTTAGAAGGAACTTATGCTTTCGGAATTCTTTGTGATGAACATCCTGATACGATTTACGCGATTCGTAAAGATAGTCCATTAATTATTGGTGTTCAAGATGAAGACTATTTTATCGCATCGGATGTTCCAGCCATTCTTAATTACACCAAAGAATATTACTTACTAGAACAAGGTGAAATTGCTATATTAAATGATACATGTACCTTTTATGTAGAAGGAAAAGAAATTAAAAAGAAATTAAAGAATTTTGAAGGAGACTCTTCTAGTGTTTCTAAAAGTGGATATGAACACTTTATGATGAAAGAAATGATGGAAGAACCTGATGTTTTACGCAAAACCGTTCATCATATGAAAGAAGAAACCTTTACTTTTAAAGATTATCAAAGTATTGATATTGTCGCATGTGGAAGTGCCTATCACACAGGATTAGTTGGAAAATACTTAATCGAACAATATGCAGATATTCCAGTAAATGTAGAAGTCGCATCGGAATATCGTTACAAAAAATTCTTTCCAAAAAAGAATCATCTTGTCATTGTCATTTCTCAATCTGGAGAAACAGCCGATACCTTAGCTGCCTTAAAACGTGCCAAAGAATACAGTCTAGATACCTTAGGAATTGTCAATGTGAAAGAAAGTTCCATTGCTCGCGAAGCGGATCAAGTTATTTATACTATGGCTGGACCAGAGATTGCCGTTGCGACAACAAAAGCTTATCTTGCACAAGTAACGACCCTATCCCTACTTGCTTTAAAAACAGCTTATGAAAAAGATTTAATGACGAAAGAAGAATATGAAGAAATTTTACATAGTTTTGATGTAGGAGCCGTTAAAGTAGGTAAATTATTAAATAAAGATTATTCTGAACAAGCAAAACAAATTTATGAAAAAACAGATTTATTCTATCTTGGTCGTGGACTTGACTACGCACTAGCAATGGAAGGAAGTTTAAAGTTAAAAGAAATTTCTTACTTACATAGTGAAGCTTATGCATCTGGAGAATTAAAACATGGAACGATCTCACTCGTAGAAGATGGTACACCGGTTATTACCGTTATGATCGATGACCATATTCGTAGTAAAAGTATTAGTAACAATAAAGAAGTACGTGCCCGTGGTGGTTATGTGATCGCTATTAGTAATACCGATCTTCCAAGTGATAGTTATGATGATCTCATTTTAGTACCTCATATCAATGACTTTGTCAATCCTATGATGGCACTTATACCTATGCAGATGATTAGCTATTACGTAGCGAAAGCAAGAGGTTGTGATATTGATAAACCTAAAAACTTAGCTAAATCAGTAACAGTAGAATAAAGAAAAAACGTGAAATTCCACGTTTTTTTTATAATCGACTTGTTATAAAATATTTTCTTCTTCCATTAATACTTTCTACATAAGAATTACCATCAGGTCATCCTTTTCCAAAATACACAAGATCGATATCATTAGTTTTATAATTGTTCAATTTCTTCCATCGATAGACCTGTCATTTCTTGAATAAAGTCCATAGACTGTCCATTATCTTTTATCTTTTTTGCAATCTTCATCTGCCCTTCTTTTAATCCGTCTTGGTAAATCTCATGACGAACGGTATTTTCATAATAAATTCGATCTTCTTCCATCGCTTCCCATAACGGATCCCCCTTTTTGATGATTTTTACGGTATCCATTAATTCTTTCTTTTCTTCTTTTGTCATTAGATCTCCCACCAATTCTTCGATTTCTTCTAGATTTTCGGCCATAAAAATATTTGCCCATTTCACATTCGCTTCATCGGTTCCATTATACCACTTTTCTACACATTTTGGTATATTGATAAAATGAATACCATATATTTAAAAACAATTTTATAAAACTCATCATAGATAAATAAAAAGAGTGCATCTACACTCTTATAACTTTTCTAGTTTTTCAATCGATAAACCTGTTGACTTAGAAATCGTGTTCATATCGACTCCTAAATCCTTAAGATTTTTAGCAATCTTCAACTGTTCTGATTCTTGACCTTCTTTTAATCCAGACTCATGCCCTTCTTTAAGTCCAGATTCATGTCCTTCTTGGTAAATCTCATTTCGCACTGTATTTTCATAATAAATTCGATCTTCTTCCATCGCTTCCCATAACGGATCCCCCTTTTTGATGGTTTTTACGGTATCCATTAATTCTTTCTTTTCTTCTTTTGTCATTAGATCTCCCACCAATTCTTCGATTTCTTCTAGATTCTCGGCCATAAATATATTTGCCCATTTGACGATCGCTTCATCGGTTCCATTATACCATTTTTCTACACATTTTGGTATATTGATTTCAATGATTTTGAAATTTATTTTATATTTCTTTCCATAACTGGTCAT
>DVKJ01000020.1 GCA_018716065.1 Candidatus Pelethosoma merdigallinarum | reverse complement strand
TAAGCCACTATAATAGAACGTACTTGTTGACTCTGTTACTTGATTATTACTGGTATCTCCATACATATATCCAACATATCCATTATCTGCCCAATAACTATTAAACGCACTCGTACCAACCTGACGATCACTACTTGATTCTCCATTCTCATGTGGTGTCTTTCCATCGTAGATCATACGAATACTTCCATCACCATTGATTCGAATGACTCTCCAGTAGTATCCTCCAAATTTAACATAGTTTCCTCCTACTGCTCCTCGATAGTAGAAGGTATCTCCGGAATTATCTGTACTAGCATACATTCCCGTTCCACTGTTATCATAGCCTTTGATTCCAGCGGTATGATTGTATGCAGTAGCCGTATAAGTTGTTACACCACTACTGTTGGTACTCGTTGTTACTTTCGTAATTCGTCTCATCATTGTACAAGATGCGGCCGTAGTCGTACAAGTATAATAATTTCCACTTGAGTAATCTATACTACTTGGATCTTTTAAACTATACCCTGTTAACGTATAAAATCCCGTTGCTGGGTTAAAGGTATATCCTGTTCCAATCTGCCAATAAGTAGAATTAGAAACGGTACTTGTATTCGTACTTACTACTTCTTCATAAGTAATTGCAGGCGCACTTACTTTAAAGTCTGGCGTTCCTTTATCTTTAATTGTTTGTTTTGCTTCTTCTATATTCGTATTTTTTATTTCAGAAGCGAGTAAACAGTCTGCTAGATCGGTGATTCCATTCTTCTCACACCAACTTTTATGTTTGATCGTAGTTGATTTGGTGTTGATTTCTGATTTGTTTCCTGCATTGTCCTCTACATATACACTCATTAAGTAATCTTTTTCTTCTAAGCTAGTAAAGGTATAGTTTGGATTAGTGCTTTCTACAAAGTTTTGTCCACCATCTTTACTGTAGAAGTATTTTGAAATTCCACTCTCATTGTCTACACCAGTTACTTCTAATGTGACAGTGTCATCATTTGGTGTAACATTGAAATTTGAGATTGTTGGAACATTTGAATCTACCTTATACAAGTCAGAACACTTTGTAGTCTCATTGTTAGAAGTATCGATTGCTTTTACACATAATCTAGTTGGTAATGAGTTACTACTTAAATTGACACTATAAACATTCTCTTGACCTTCTAATGTTTCATTTGGTTCACAATTAGTTTCTGTTGTCTCACAATATTTGACTTCTTTAATTCCTACATTATCTGTAATGGTACTATCCAAGGTAAGACCCTTATACCACCCATTGTTTCCCATTACATTATTACCTAATGTAATAGTTACTTTAGGATTAGTTTCATCCGTTGTACTGACTTTTCCTGATGAAAATACAACATTACCTAGATTATCTTCCGCTTTTACGTAGATGGTATATTCTTTATAAGGATCTAGTTGATAAATGGTATATTCATTACTTGTTGTCTCATACCATTTATTATTATCTAAAGAATAGTAGTATTTTATGGCATTTGTGGCGGTTATAATCGTTTTAATAGAATTTTCACTTGGTTCAAAAGTTAAATTAGTGATAGAAAGTTCATCCACATTTCCTTCTTCTGTAGCTTCACTAAAGTTAGAACTATTTCCACTTTGTAAGTAATTTAAGTTCATACTAAAATCAAAACTTTGATTACTTGGTATATCTGGTATATTCTCACTTAGTTTCATCGTTAATTGAAACGTGATATCTTGATCTACTACTAACTCTTCTCTAGCTTGAATACCTTCTATATTAAAGTCAATATATTCTTGTTCTTCCATATTCATTTTGATAGAGTCTAATACGGCATCAATATTACCTAAATTGGAAACCGTAATATCATACGTGATGGCATCGCCTGGCTTTTCAAATGTCGCACTCATATTAGCGGTTAATTGATCAAAGGTTGGTTCAGTTGTATTTTTAGCATTCCCTACGGTTTTCTTAGTTTGAACATTCGTAATTTCTATTCTCCAATTGGTAGTAATTCCACCTGTTCCTTGAATATTTAAAGTTTGACTTAATATGGCATAACCTACAGCTAGTCCAATCACAATCGCACATAGTGTTCCTATAATGATTCTCTGTTTCTTTCTCGTTCTCACAAAACCACCTCTACTTCTATTATGGTTAGTTTCTACTATCTTTATTCATTATACAAAAAAAGAGGTGTATTTGTCAATCACAAATACCCCCCCCCATGGACTATATAGAATTTTAAAATTGAGTTTAACCCTTTATTTTAAAGGGTTAAACAGATTAACATAAACTTGTAAATTGCTGCTATTTGCTAACTTATTTATAAAAAAAAACAACTTAAGCAGTTGTTTCTTCAAACCAAAAATCATTAAAATCATATTTAAATACACGATATGCGAATTTCTTTGATGTATATTTAAATTTACGAATTAAATCACCATCTTGATCATATTCTGCATACAAATGACTAAGTCCACTAGAAGTAATAATATTATCACCTAGTTCTTGGGTACTACTTACAATACTAGAATAATCAACTGGAATTTTCTTCACCAATGTAAAAGTTTTATCTGTTTCATTGACTAAATATTGATAATAGTAAGAAGCTTCTCCTTCTTGGTAATTACCTACTCCTGGAAAATAGATTGTAAAGTCAAAGTCTGGTAAAGTGGCACTTCCACCATAATTATTATTATACATATATAAATAGTAAGATCCTTCTGGTAAACTATCATCTTCTTCATAAACAACAGCGTGTTGTCCAGCAGAAGCTGTGAAATCACCATTCTTTTGATATACAAGATCACTATAAGAAGTTCCTTCATACATTTCTGGAACAGATAAAATATAACGAATGGTTGGCTCATCATAAATATTATCTATGGCAATTACACTACTCAATTCACGAGAAGAAACCACAATACTATCTTCATCGATAAAATCAATACTGTTTAAATGTACCCAATCAAGTTCACTACCACCATAATCATTTTCTTCTGGATGGAATGCCTTTTTATACATTTCAGGTAATAAATCTTTCATATCAATAATTTCTTTAACAGATCCATCTCTTAAATTTAGAGAAATAATACAATCTTCAATGGTTTCACTTTCTTTTTTACTAGCTAAAATCAGTAAGCGTTCATGGTCTTCATTATAACGATAATCATGGTGCATCTCATAATCTCCTAAATAATAAGTTTGTTCTATTTTCCCTAAAGAATTTACTTTGATTAATTCATCTTCATTAGAAGAATAAATTATGGAATCATCATCCGTAAAGATGATACGATCGGCACGATAATCTTCCAAATTAAGTTCACTACGTAAAATACCATTATTATCATATAAATAAATATCGGCATTATAGTTTTTATCATGTCCTAATACTGCATATAGTCCATCTTCTAAAGAAGAAACACTATTACCTTCTTCCACTTCTAACGTAGTTGAAACATTTCCTGAATTTTTGATATTTTTCATATTAAAGACAAAATCATTTTCTTTTACAGTACCATCTTCTAAGGTTAAAGTCATATGAACTTCATTTTCATATCCGGCAACTAAACCTATTATAGAAGAACCATAATTATTTTCTACTTTTGTTTGATATAAAGTATTAGTATAATCGGGAATACTATCATCTTCTACATGAACCGTGTATTCTACTACTCCTTCATCTTCAAAATAAATATTAATGGCCGTTGTGTTTGTATTATAAGGATCGATCATTAAAAATGGTTCTTCAAAAGAATAGGGTTCAATCATCAAATCTCTTATTTTATTATCTACAATTACTTGATAATTTTCACTAAAAGTATCTACTTCTGAATCAACGTCTTCATCCATTTCTACTTGATATACTTCATCACTAATATCCGATAATACAAACGAAATCATCACATCTAAAGCATTCATACTAATGACTTTCTTATTTTGAACACTTTGATAAATCTTTTTTCCTGTCAAAAACAAGAAAAGAACAAAATCTACAATAACTATTAAAATTAAAAGAATATTAATCATTTTCATATGCCCTATTTTTTTCATTTCCATCACCACTATTACTATATTGAGCAAGAATGTACTTCTTATGTTAAATTTGTGAAAAAAATGTGAAACTATTCAATGTTAATTTGTTTATGTTCAATGGGTTCCCAAGTAACGTCCTGGTGAAATAACAATGATATCGCTATGGGTATATATCCCAGTAAAAAGATGGGATGATAAAACAATACTTTCAGTTTCATCTTCCATGATAAATTTAATTTCCCTTTTTCTTGAATTAATGCCAAGATGGTTACTAAAAATAAAGCAAAATAAACAAACAAAAATAAATAAATGATCATAGATAAATAATCCCATACTAATGAAGGTTGAATCAAAAGCGCGATTAAAACTTCAATTCCTCGAACAAATAAATACCATCCAATTCCTAGTAAGAGAAGAATAATTGGGATGATTCCAATGACTTCACTCCATTTAGAAGCATTATTAAACTTATTCTGTTTCATACTTTGTACTAATTGACGAATATAAATCGCACGGGCTTCAAAATAACCACTAACCCAACGTTTTCGTTGGATCACAGTTTGTTTATAAGTTGTCGGTTGTTCATCGTAGTAAATTGCGTTTTCTACATAATCTGTTTTTAAATTATGTTTCATCGCATATAAACTAAGTTCGTAATCTTCGGTTAAGGTGTGGAAAGGATACCCTTGCCACTGATCAATATATTTTCCTTTAATAAAGAACCCAGTTCCTGAGATAGTTACATTTTTATGATTTTTCTTTCGTCTTTTATTTAATAAAGTATTAATGATCGAAAAGATTAAAGTACTAGCTGCCGCAATCACATTCGCATTCCCATTCTTACAATTACGATACCCTAATGCAATATCATACCCTTCATAATAAGATGGTAACATCTTTTCTACATAATGAGAATCTAAAATATTATCGGCATCAAAAATAAAATAAAGATCATAATGCTTAGGTAATATTTGTTTTACTGCCTCATCTAACGCATATCCTTTTCGATGAATATTGGTTGTACGATATAAAACCGTTCCACCATACTTCTCTGTAATCTTTTTTGTGGGATCTTCTTTGTCTTCAATGATCACATAAACATCTTTCATTTTGATAGGAACAGTCTGTTCTTGAATGCTTTGAAGTAATCGTTCGATCACTTTTGATTCATTTCTAGCTGGTATTAAGAATGCAATCGTTGGTTTCTTCGTTTCTTTTTTCGTTGGTACATTTTTACTTTTCGCCCCAAAAATAATCAAAATCAAATACAAAATCAGTCCCCCTAAAATAGGGATAATACTCAATAATTCTAAAGCATAAATCATTTCTTTACCTCCATATTTGGAAAGCGTTTTTGTAGATAATCATCAGGATAAATTCGATCATATATTTTACCAACTGGTGTGATTGGTTCAACTTCATTTCGGCGAAGTGTCCAACGAAATAATGCGGTCCATGAGACAAGCATATCAATCACTAAAAAAATTAACATCCATTTGGTTACTTTCTTTCCCAAATCATAGGGAACTTTTTCGATCCATTTTGATACACTTGGATATACATAATGAATGAGAAATACTGTTAAAATTCCCCATGCGATCATGATCGGAATTGTGGTTCGCCCAGCAATATTTAAAAAATGATTGGAATAATCCCATGAAGTCGTTCCAATAAAGGTTTCTTGTAAAAATGAAATAATAAATTCAAATAGACCACCA
Organism: Candidatus Pelethosoma merdigallinarum; assembly: GCA_018716065.1. Lineage (GTDB taxonomy): Bacteria > Bacillota_I > Bacilli_A > RF39 > UBA660 > Pelethosoma > Pelethosoma merdigallinarum. Next base: position 10,337 of record DVKJ01000020.1, on the reverse strand, counting down.
AATAAACTCCCAAAGAGAAAAGTCATCCATTTACTTTTAGGATTTCTAGCAAATAAATATACCATCAGTACTGCCCCAAAACCATAAACCGGACTAAAAGGTCCATAAATAACACCTCGGCGATACTCCATGATAGGAATTCCTTGATGAATAAGTCCTTTAATTAAAACTAATAGTTCTTCGTAATAGGCTCCAAAAACACAACCGATTACAAAGATCCAAAATAATTTATCAAAACAAAATCCTTTTGCAAAAACCTCATTTTTATTCATACTTCTCACATCTCTTGTATTCATTATATCAAAATCCTATTCTAATGTAAAAGAAAAAGAAACCATAAGTCTCTTTATTTTACGCTTTATCTTTTTTATTTATCCCTTAGATTTCTTTTTTCCATAAACTATGTAAGTTACAATAAGCATAAGCACATACAACTGGTTCTTGTGTCATAAAGGTAGCTTCTGGTTTTTGATTTGGTTGTAACTTTTGGATATAAGTTTGTTTTTCCGTTTCTACGACAATCCATTCAATATAATGTTCTTCTGTCATTGGATGTTCTACTTCCCCTACTCGTACAAATACTTGATGATCTTTTTGCTCTACCACTGGGACATGTTTTTCTAAAGCCGCATCCGTTGTATTCCCTACTAATTCTTCCATCGGTTCCCCACAACAAATCGTAGGCACTTTGACATCGTTTAATAATGTGATTACCTTTCCACAGTGTTTACAAATATAAAATTTCATTTTACTTCCACCTTTCTTTTATACTTCATAATGTTTCATTGGTTTTAAATTTTCATCTAGTTCATAGCAAATAGGAGTTCCTGTCGCAATTTCTAGATTCATCACTTCTTCGTCTGATAGTTGATCCAAGTATTTGATAAGACCACGTAAACTATTACCATGGGCTACAATAATGACATCTTTACCTTCTTCTAAGTCTTTTTTAATATCACTATTCCAATATTCAATGACACGTTTTACGGTATCTATCAAATTCTCTGTTAATGGTAATTCTTCTTTGGTTAAATCTTTATATTTAGGATCCTTTCCAGGATAACGAGGATCGTCCTCGGTTAATTCTGGTGGACGAACGGTCGCACTACGACGCCATAAGTGAACCTGTTCTTCTCCATATTTTGCACGTGTTTCATCTTTATTTAGTCCTTGCAAAGCACCATAATGACGTTCGTTTAATTTATAACTATAATGAATAGGAATATCTTCTCCCATTTCTTTTAAAATATAATCTAGTGTATCATTCGCACGTTTTAGTACAGATGTATAAGCAACATCAAAGTGATAACCTTTTTCTTTTAAAGTACGACCAGCAGATATCGCTTCTTCGATTCCTTTACTAGATAATTCCACATCTGTCCAACCAGTAAATTTATTTTCTAAATTCCAAACACTTTGTCCGTGTCTCACTAACACTAATTTTCTCATTTCCATCTCCCCTTATTTTAAAAATCCTTGAATAATAGCTTCTTCCGCTTCTTTCTCACTAAGTCCAAGTGACATTAATTTCATCAATTGTTCTCCAGCGATTTTTCCAATCGCTGCCTCATGAATTAAATTGGCATCGACATCTTTCGCATAAATTTCTGGAATCGCTTTTACAGATGCCTGTTCTTGAATAATCGCATCACACTCTACATGTGCGTAACACTTTGTATTTCCTACCATGTTAGAAGAAAACTCTTGATAAGAATGATCCGTAGCCACTGATCTAGAAGTTACATGGGTACTCGCATTCTTCCCATTTAAAGAAACTTCAAAATCTGTCTTCGCATATTGACTACCTGCCGTCATTATTTTTTCACTTATCACTAAAGTAGTATCTTCTTCCAATTCCGCTTTCGTAATACGCTCTGTGTGATCTACGCCTTTAATTTGGACCGAGTCCATGTTCATACTAGAACCTTTTTTCATATAAATTTCGGTAGTTGGATTTAAAGTTTTATTTCCTGTTCCTGATCCTTCACCATAATGTTTTTCAACATATTTTACTTTTGATCCTTCTTCTAAATAGAAACGATGGATTCCATCGTGTTCTGAATCTTGGTGATGATCATTATGAATTCCACATCCAGCTAAAATAATCACATTCGAGTTTTTACCAATGTGAAAATCATTATACACGACATCCGTGAGACCACTTTCGGTAATAATAACAGGAATATGTACAATGCCAAACAAAGTATTTTCTTTCACATAAACATCAATTCCACTACCATCTTCTTTAGACACAATATTAATGTAATCATTGACTTTACGCTCAATACTTTTTCCATTTTTACGAATATTATATACGTCTACTTTAGAATATTCGCTCGTATCCGTTACTTCTTTTAATAATTGTTTATCTACATTATTCACAAGCAGTCACCCCCTTTGGACAGGATTCTTCTCGTAAAATCGTAGGCAATACTTCTTCTTTAGTCCCTTGTTTTTTGATCTTTCCCTCTTCGATTAAAATAATCTCATCCGCGATATTTAAAATACGTTCTTGGTGCGAAATAACAACCGTAGATCCGGTCTTGTTCTCACTCATATGTTTAAATACTTCTGTAAGGTTTTGAAAGCTCCATAAATCAATTCCGGCCTCTGGTTCATCAAAAATCGCAACTTCAGGATGGCGTGCCATAACGCTCGCAATTTCAATTCGTTTTAGCTCTCCTCCCGATAAAGAACGATTAATCTCGCGATCGACATAACTCATCGCACATAATCCAACTTTAGATAGAATCGAACAAGCATCTTTTTTATCGATATCTTTTTGGGTAGCCATTTTCAGTAAATCATAAACCGTAATACCCTTAAAGACAACCGGTTGTTGAAACGCAAAGCCAATTCCCATCTTCGCCCGTTCATCGATTCTTTTATGTGTAATATCTTCACCGTGAAATAGAATTTGACCAGCATCTGGTGTTTGAATTCCCATGATAATTTTCGCTAAAGTACTTTTACCACTACCATTAGGACCCGTAATTACATAGAATTTATCATCTTCTAAAGTTAAATTAATATGATTTAATATTTTTTTACCATCTCTTGTAAAACAGATATCTTTTAACTCTATCATAATACTCCTTTCTAATTTATATCAAATAATTATAGTATTTCATAAAATCCAATATGAATCGTCATTCATATTAGACATATCTATTATATAATTTTTACCCTCTCATAGTCAATCATTTCTAAAAGATATCATTTATTGAAGAAAATTTTAGTTTTTACTGTATAATAGAATTAGATAAGGACGTGTTTATATGACTAGAAATACAAAGATATTTCTTTGGTTCATCGTGATCGCTTATATTATACTTCCTCTAGCAGGTGACTTTATTGAAGAATTATTAAATAATGAGGAAAGTTCAGGTTTTAATGATTATGCTAGAATAACAGATGTAGACTATCAAGCTGTTTTAGTGGATGAACCGAATCAAAGTGGCAAATTAATTATTACGGAAAGGTTAACTTATGACGTTCATGCGGCATCTAAAGACAATCTATTTTGGGAACTTTGGCGAGATTTACCTGAAGATTACGTTGATGGATTAAAAGTAGATTATAAAGTCAATTACGTAAAGCAAATAAACAAGGATGGAACAGAAATAAGTTATACCGAAAGTCCTAAATTATATTGGGAAGATTATGATTATACAAGTTCTATTTATGGTCCTGGTAAGTGGTATCACAGTAAAGGACCCTACAATGAAGATTTAGCCAACTATGAATGTGTATTCTTTTATGTTGATGGATTATATCGAGAACAAGTTACGTTTGAAATACAATATGAGATGAATAACGCAGCGCTTCGTTATGGGGATGTTTCTGAATTATATATCTCCATGTATTCCGAAGATACCATTAAATATTTAAATTCTTTTAAAGGAGAAATATTAATTCCCAACAAAGATATGCCTAGTAAAGGTAATTACCTTGCCCATACGTATGGAACAAACGCTCATAGTTTTAAATTTACAGAATCAGATCATAAAAATCCTGGATACTATACTTTTTCATTTGATTTAAATAAAGAGGATTTAAAATTTAAAAATTATAACGAATATTTAGAGTTTTCTCTACTTTCCTACAATGATGATAAACATATCTTTACTGATTTTGCACCAAGAAATTATTATTATGATGATGTCTATTTAGAAGAAGCTTTAGAAAATATTAAAGAATATGACAATTTGCCAATAGAAGCAAGAAACCAAAAAATAGCGCTTTTTGTAATATCGATCATTTCTTCCATTCTAATTGGCGTCTTTGTCATTACTCGTGATAAGAGAATAAAGAAAAAATATATTTTCTATAAACCAAGTTTACAGTTGGACTATTTTAGAGAAATACCTACCGATATCGATCCATACTTTGCGGCTAAGTTATTATTTTCTAAACAGAACCACAAAGTTGACATGGGAGATATTTATGCGTCTATCCTGTTAAATTTAGTTAGAAAAGGCTATATTGAATTAGAAAGAATCGATAACACTAAAGCTTGGAATCCAAATAATGTATTAATTAAAATACTTTATGATCAATTTACATCTGAAAATATTTTAAACAACATTATCCATAATAAAATGGAAATGAATCAGAATATCCAACCAATACAAGTAGATAAATATAATAGTAATGGTAAAAAATTAGAAGATTTATCGATAAATGAAAAAAGCTATTTTAATTTAATTGTAAAATATGCGAATAACAAGAGTATTACATTGAAAGATTTCCAAAATAAAATTAACCATGATTATGATAGTACAGATACCTTTGTAACTTCTGTTGAAAATTCAATCGTAAATATTGGTGTATCTAATTCCTATTTTCAAAAAGCGAATTATTTAGAAGTTAAAGATAAAACACATCGTTTATCTAGAACTTATCTTATTACAGCTTTCGTTTTAGTCATTGTTTGTAATTTCATGATCTATCATACGAGACTTGACCTCGCTTTTGGTTCCTTCTTTGTTGTTGGATTTACGCTCATTTTAAGTGCGATCTATTTAAGAAAGAAAGGAGATGAATATATTCTTCTCACCCAGTCGGGAGAAGATGAATATATGAAGTGGTATGGACTTTATAAATTCTTAAATGACGGTACATTAATGAAAGAAAAAACAGTGATAGAATTACCACTATGGGAAAAATATTTAGTGTATGCGACTGCTTTTGGTATATCTGAAAAAGTAATTAAAGCAATTGAAATTAATTGTCCTAATATGAAAGATAGTGTTATGTTAAATAATGAATATTATCGTTCTAGAAGTTTTAGAACTCATAGTCATTCATTTGGCCGTTCCACACGACATGCCTCAAAAGTATCTAGAAGTTTTCATTCTAGTGGTTCCTATTATGGTGGTGGTGGCCGCGGCGGCGGAGGCGGTGGCGGTGGTCACTAAAAAGAATAATTCAAGTCGAATTATTCTTTTATTTTACAATAATCTCTTTAGACTGATAAGTAGATGTTCCTAAAATCTGATCTATTTCATTTTTATCAAATGTTTTATAAAGGGTTTTTGAAATGTATTTTTCCGCTTTCTTAACAATATAGTGATAATCAGGTATATCATCCGGAAAATAAATTCCACCTTTATCTTTATTCTTAATCATCCAACAAACTGCCGCCAGTGCCGACATAGAAACAGGCGTAATCGTTGGTGATTGCCAATAGGAACCTTTTTTATTTTTATATAAAAAATTCATTTCTACTCTATTTCCTACCCAAACCGGATTAAAATGATCACCCATAACAAGGACACCAACATATTCGGTTCCCTCTTTAATTTTTTCTTGATAAACAATTTCAACATCATTAGGATAAACATGTCCCCTAACAATCGTTTTATGATCAATCACTTCATAATCTTGATTATGATTATTTACTTTAGAATTTTCTAGGTAAGACTTTGCTAAATCACAGGGAGAATAAATAAACATAACCGTTGGGCGATATACTGTTCTTTTACCCTCTTTAACTTCTAAACTTTTAGCAATCGTAATCGTTTCTTCATGGGGAACTAAAAAGCCTTCAAAATAACCATTAGGATAATAGGTCTTACATTGTACATTAACAGCTAATTTTTTATATTCTAAAAAACCTCTATCAATATCTAACTTTTTTATTTCTTCTTTATGATCAATCACTTCGTGAGTACCAATATTTTCGGTTGCTTCACTTAATAATTCAAAGAAAAAGGAATCAACACACCAAGTATTAACTAGCTTTTCCTCTTTAAATTCTTCTTTTATTTTTTGTAAATCAATATCATTTACATGAATCATTCTTATCCCTAATTTTTTAGCAATTTCATTAAACTTATTTTCTTTTAATAACTGTTTTAATTCTTTGTCTTTCTTAAATTGTTTTTTTACAATATATTCTATAGATCGTTTTACAAAGTGAGAAACTAACCCTGGATTATTTCCGTGTTGTAAAACGATGGGATATTTATTATATTTTTCATGATTTTTATATTTTTCTTTTAATTCATTTTTTAAAAGATTCTCATTAAAAATACTGTACCAATTATCGGGCCAATCTGCTTCCCCTGTATTTAAGTACATAATATTGTTTTCTGCACACCAAGAACAAATATCTCTAGTTCCTACTGTATCTGCAAAATCAATTAATAAATCACCACTACTTAATAACGGACTAAATATTTCTTTATAATTTTCTTTATTCACTTCTCTTACATAAAAATTAGTTATAATTCCTCCCATATTTACATAGGCATCAAATTCAGATGCATCCATCGTTACTACGATATAATTATTTTCATTATATTTAATTTCGTTTTTTACTTTTTCAAAAAAACTTTTACCGACTGCCCCAAATCCAAATTGAACAATTTTGCCTGAAAATTTTATCACGTTTTCACTTCCTATATTTCTTGATTTTTACTTTTTTTGGTTCTTCATATCCGTTTGTAAATAGAATATCAATCTTATTTTTTTGATACTGATACAATATTTTCTTTAAATCTTTATTTAATTGATTACTTCTTACTATAATTTTAGTTATATTATTTTTCTTGAAATAATGATGGGTTGGTAAGTCCTGGGGATAGACATCCCAACTATTATCAAAGATTGAACTTGTTATTTTATATCTGTGTAAACGATTACTATCTAAAAGAAAAACGGGTGGATTGTCTTTGTTTAATTTCATCTCTTTTAGTTTTAATGCCCCCCAAATTAGTAAAGGCCCTATTATACTATTGTTCGTTGTGGCCTTACTATGGATAGAAGGATTCGTACCATTAAATATTGGAATAGGAATATATCCAAGATGAGCTAAAGCAATTCCTTCTTCAATACTATCCACACCAGATTCATCAATGATAATGGCAGTATCATGAAACATTTTATTTATATATTTTATTTTAGGAATATGATAATCTATGACTTCTAAATTTTCTTTTGGTGTATCGATGCCAATAAAGGGTACAGGTCTAATCCACCCTTTCCAAATACCACCTTTTTCATACCATATTTTATAAACTTCTTTCGCTTTCATGTTACTTATTCCTTTCAATAATCACTGGTATATCCGCAGCATTCGAATCAATTCGTGGTTTTTCACTGATTCTAGCATAAAAGCCAGCTTGTTTACCTTCAACTGTATAAGAACCTATACAAACGTGAAAATATTTTCCATCGGGACTTTTTAATGGCTTACTATGAAATTTCTTTTGAGCTAGATATTTTTTAGGATGCCTTTTTACATCTTTTAAAATACTTTTATATTCATCCTCCTCACAAGCTTCTTTAATAGATATTTTCTCTCCTACTCGTCCACATGCAGGTTTATAAATATATTCATCATTTTCTTTTGCCTTTTTTACTTCTACAGTTTCTGGTAATAATCGTTTCCAATTTTCTAAACTAATATTATTCTTTTCTAAAAGATCCCAAATTAAAGGAAATCTTTTTGTTTGTGCGAAGATTGCGATAGGATGATTACAAGAAGGCGTTATTGTATCAAAATAGCCACTCCACGTTTTGGGCTTTACATCGATTAACCATTCAAGTGGTGTAAATCTAAAAATACCGTCAATTTTCGTTTCATATCCATCTAAAATACTAAATGCTTCTTTATTTATAAATTTTACATGATCACTTGCCCCATAAATGGATTTAAACCCATAAGTTTCCATTAAATCTCCAATACACTGCATTACTTGTCTATCATCACTATAAGAAGTACAGTGAACAAACATAATGACACCATTTTTCTTTACTTTCTTAGAAATCGCTTTAGCTAAAATTTCACCAAAAGGAATACTATAATAATGATTATTTAAACGAAGTGTCTTAATCGCTAAAAGAGGTAACAAAGAAGCTTCCGCAAAACCACCAGGAACATCACTATTTACTTCACTAATCATCCATCCTTGATCTCGTGTTGGATGAAAATCATAACGCATGAGACGAATATGTTTTTTACTATCATAGTTCTTCATCTTTTTAAGCTCATGATCTATTTTTTTTGGTAAAGCAAGTTTTCTAGCATATTTTAAATTCCTATTTAAAAATTCTTCCGCTTTTAAAGTTTCTTTATTTAATTCTTCTGTTAAATGAACTAATTCTTGATATTCTGATTCTTTTAAAACTAAAACATATTTCGCTAAGGTATTATGATCTAAAAATTGGGGATCCCACTTATAACAATCGAATATAGCATTTAATCGATACTCTTCATATTGATCTTTAGGTATAGAAATTAACTTCATGATATACCTCTTTTCTAATTAATACAATTATATCACATCTACTATACATTTACTTGATTTGTATTATAAAAGGATGATTTTCATCACCCTTATTTGTTAGATAGATTAAATAAATGATCGATTCCTATAATTCCTTCATAATAATTGCTCATGATTTCTAAACACAATAGAATTTCTTGTTTATCAAATTCTTTTTTACTTTTATAATCTGTAATAATCTGATTCATTAAATTTTCATATAAAACGATCATTGAATGATATTTTTCCTTCATGACAACGTCTACTAATTCATTAATCTTATCGCTAATTTTAGATTCTATATTTGCATATAAATAGTCTTTAAAATTAACTTTTTCACCATCAATTTCTATTTCTTTTAATACATCCATCACTTTATTTTGAATCGGTAAATAATCATTTTTGATATCATTCATTAAATATTCTTTGTATTTTAAAGCCTTATCAACAAAATACATAGACATTTCTTTCTTATGATCATTTAATTCTAGATTGATTATTTGTTCACCTACGTAATCTTTCTCTTCTGTTTTATTGAATTCTACAATTTTCTTCTGATCGATGTCGATTAAAACCCAATAATGAGCTTTACAAGCTTCCTTGCGATCCCAAATGTTATCGGTTTCTTTAACTAACAATACAGCTATATATAATTTCCCTTCTTCTACCCTAAGCATAGGATATAATGGTGTATAATCATTTAGCCCCTTTTCTTTTTTTGCTTCATTTACTAAACTTAAATAAGTATCTAAATTATCCATAATATCTCTCCTTTATCTTTTTTCTTGCACTATATAAATAGTATTTAATATTAGCTTCTTTATAGTTTGTTTTCTTACTAATATCTCTAATTGAAAGGTCTTCTAAATAATACATATGAAATATTATTTTTTCTTTTTGTGTTAATCCTACGTCTTTTAAATGAGTCGTAATTTCTTTATATATAATTTTATCAATCATATTTTCATCGTATGATGCTTGAAATTGTTCATCAAATTCAACGAAATCTTTTTCTTTAATATATTTTTTTGCCCTGGTGCACCAAATATTATAGGCAATTTTCCATATTAAATTTTCCAATTTTTCAACTTTTATATCTTTGTTTAAATATTCGAAGACAGCAAGAAAAATACTATTCGTCAAATCTTCCGCATCTTCTTTATTATGAGTTTTATTTAACGACCAATGATATATGTTGTAATAATATTCATCATAGATTTTCTCCATATTTTCCACCTTTCACTAATATAGTGTCTAAATCAAAGATTTGGTTAAATTATTTTTCCTAATTTATTATATCACAAGATAAAAACTTATTTTTATCATACAATATTTTTTTTACTTTTATCAAGATGTGTTATAACCCGAGTTTTGCACTTCAAGATGTAAAAAAACATCGTTTTTCCTAATAAATTCAAGGGGTTAACGATGTTTTTATTTGAGATTCCAACTAGTCACATATTATATTACTATATTTTATACTACTTAATAGTTTATTTAGCTCAGTTATTGTTGGTGCCTTTAATTCATATTTTATGTTCAAGGCAGAATATACCTTTAATA
>DVKJ01000019.1 GCA_018716065.1 Candidatus Pelethosoma merdigallinarum | reverse complement strand
CACAGGTCATTATCAAGAAACACCTGGAGAACCAATTGTAGAAAGTTATCACGTAAATCTAGCCAAAATCGAAAATAAGTACTATAATAAAGAAGAGATGACCAGAGAAGAAAAATTGTTACTACTTTTAGCAATGGACCAACTAGAAAGTATAGAGGAAATAAGTAAAGGAGATTACGTGATGGAAGAGGTAAAGAATAAGTTAGTAGATTTAACTGAAGATGCGAATTTTATAGGATTATATGACAAAGAGGAAGCAGACCGAAGAGAATTATACGATAGAACAAGGTATGCGGAAAAACTGGGACATGAGTCTGGATTAAAAGAGGGGCAAAAATCCGAGCAACTAAAGATTGCCAAAAAGATGAAAGATAATGGACAGTCTATGGACTTCATTCAAGAAATGACAGGATTATCTATCGAAGAAATCAAGAATTTATAATTTTATAATGAAAAAACTTAGGTCTTGTACGTAAGTTTTTTCATATACTGTACTAGGTGATGGTATGGATTTAGAAAAGAGAAATCAAGATTTATATGCGTTGATTCAATTACTCGCAACCTATGGGCCTTCTACGATGAGTGAGGAAGAATTAATTGAAGTAACGAAAGCTTATGAACGTTGTCATAGAGCGTTTGTGAAGCCATCTGGTTTGGTCGTTACTCATTTACTATTTGGTTTAAGTGGGAGTGAAGCTATTAGAGAGAGTATGATGCGAAGTGGTGGGGAACTCGTCAGTTTAGGTAATACGGCTACTTTGGTCGGGACTTCTTTTTTGGAAGGTTATTTTTTAAAAAGTTATATGGAATACCGAAAAGAGTTAAAAGAGGAGTTTGAACTGATTCAAAAGTTTAAACAAAGTCGAATTCGTACTCGAGAAGCCTATGAACACTTAAAAGAACTCCTCTGTTGCTATCAAGAGGAATATGAGTCAAACTCTAGGAAAATAAAAGAAATCAAGGAAAAGAAAAAGTGATGTTTGTTAACAAATAAAATACAAAGAAACGTATTTTACAACGTGACTTCTTTTCTTTTTTTTGTTAAAATAGGTATAGGTGAGAAGTATGAACCGAAAAGATGTCGATATCAATAAAGTTACGCCAATGATGCGTCAATATTTAGAAATTAAGAATAAAAATGAGGATATTATTCTCTTTTTCCGTTTAGGTGATTTTTATGAGATGTTCTTCGAAGATGCGATTACCGTATCTCGTGAATTGGAATTAACGTTAACAGGGAAAAATGCAGGGTTGGATGAGAGAATTCCTATGTGTGGAATCCCTCATCACGCAGCCAATATTTATATTGAAAAACTGGTTGACCGAGGGTATAAAATTGGTATTTGTGAACAATTAGAAGACCCGAGAACGACAAAAGGAATTGTCAAACGAGATATTATTCAAATTATTTCTAAAGGAACATTAATTGACGGAGACGCACTTAATGAAAAAGAAAACAACTATATTGGGAATATTGTTGATTTTAATCATGACTATGGCGTTAGCTATGCGGATATTTCTACAGGAGAAATTACCGTTTTCTTAAGTGAACATAATATTTCTAAAGTCGTAAGTGAAATCGTAAGCCTAGGAATCAAAGAAGTCATTGTCACATCAAAAGTAGATAAAAATATTTATAATATGTTAAAGAATCAATTTAAAATCACAGTATCTACGAGTGATGAAATAGATACGATTGGTGAATATGAATATATTTATTCTGAAATTGGGGATGCCCGTTATATTGAAACCATTAAACATTTACTAACTTATATTAATAATACACAAAAACGTTCTTTATCCCATTTTCAAAAAGCCATTATTCGTGAACAAAAAGCTTACTTAAAGATGGATGTTCACACTAAAAGAAACTTAGAATTAACCGAAACCCTACGTTTAAAACAACGTAATTATTCCTTAATTTGGTTATTAGATAAAACAAAAACCGCAATGGGATCCCGTCGTTTAAAAAACTTCATTGAAAATCCATTAATTGATCCGGTTGAAATTAATAAACGTTATGACATGGTCGAAACATTATTAAATGAATTTATCAAAAAAGAAGAATTACAAAATGACTTATTTGAAGTCTATGACTTGGAACGTTTAAGTGGTCGTATTGCCTTTGGAAATGCGAATGCTCGTGATTTAATTCAATTGAAAAATTCTTTAAAAGTATTACCCCATATGAAAGAACTATTAGAAAGTATTCATTACTATCAAACGATTGAAACGTTGGATGATTTGTACAATTTACTCGAACAAAGTATTTATGAAAATCCTCCAGTATCGGTAAAAGAAGGATATTTAATTAAAGAAGGATACAATGCGGAATTAGATGAATTAAAATCGCTTCGTAAAGGCGGAAAAGACTTTGTTGCTCAGTTTGAAGCAACCGAACGTGAAAAGACAGGAATTAAAAACTTAAAAGTCGGATATAATCGTGTCTTTGGTTATTACATTGAAGTTTCTAAGGGACAAACTAATTTAGTTAAAGAAGAATATGGATATGAGAGAAAACAAACACTAAGTAATTGTGAACGTTATATTAGTCCCGTATTAAAAGAAAAAGAAGCTTTAATCTTAAATGCGGAAGAACGTATTATTGATTTAGAATATGAATTATTTACAGGTATTCGTGAACAAATTAAAGAATATATTCCTCGTTTACAAGAAGTCGCTAAAGTAATTAGTGAGATTGATGTGTTACAATCTTTTGCGACCGTTACAGAAGAAAATAACTATGTAAGACCAACGATTACGGAAGAACGCACTTTAAAAATCATAGAAGATCGTCATCCGGTAGTGGAAAAAGTGATTCAAGAGGAATTTGTACCGAATGATATTAAAATGGATGCAGGAACGGATATTTTACTCATTACAGGTCCCAATATGGCTGGTAAATCAACCTATATGCGACAAGTGGCGATTACCGTTATTATGGCCCAAATGGGATGTTTTGTCCCTGCAAAAGAAGCTGTTTTACCAATCTTTGATCATATCTTTACCCGTATTGGTGCGAGTGATGATTTAGTAAGTGGAGAATCTACCTTTATGGTCGAAATGATGGAAGCCAATTACGCTATTAGTAATGCGACTGATAAGAGTTTAATTCTCTTTGATGAATTAGGTCGTGGAACCGCTACCTTTGATGGAATGGCCCTTGCTCAAGCCATTATCGAATACATTCATCATAAAATAAAAGCCAAAACGTTCTTTTCCACCCACTATCACGAATTAACAGATTTGGAACAAACGTTAACTGGTGTTAAAAATATTCACGTATCCGCACTAGAAGAAAATGGCAATATTATTTTCTTACATAAAATCAAAGAGGGTAGTGTAGATAAGAGTTATGGAATTCATGTGGCAAAACTAGCCAATATGCCAGATGCTTTAATTAAACGAGCTAATGAAATCTTAGAAGTATATGAAAATAAAGAATTTAAGAGAGATATTAAGATTCAAGAAGCCCTTCCATTAGATGCTTTAATGAATCAAGAACCATCGAAACTCGAACAAAAAATAGAAGAATTAAATCCTTTAGAAATGACACCTATGGATGCTTTAAATACTTTATTTGAATTAAAAGAAATCATCAAAGAAAATAAATAATATTGATAAAATGATAAAAAAACTCTATACTAGAAAGAGGAGGATGAATATGGATTTATTAAAACGAAAAAATTGGTGGATATGGGTATTAATCTTCTTAGTAGGAAACAGTCTCATTGGTATTATTCTATCGGCTTTATTAAATAACTATCGTAGAGATGCATGGTATGCGAATGTCATCTATTGGGTACTAGGTGTTATTTGTTGTTTCTTTCCTGTATCGATTATGTTTGCCATTTTTGTCATTCAAAGTTTATGTATGGCAGCGGACAAACTAGAAGTTCCTGGGAAGGAAATCTATACCTCTCCCTATAGTTGGATACTATGTTTAATCGTTCCGATTCTAGGTTGGGCTTTATTTGCGATTCTCTTACTATATTTAAATATTTGGTGTATTATTAGTATCTATCAAGGAAAAGGAGAAAAGTTTATTACGGAATAAAATAGTTTTTACTATTTTTTCTTTTTATCATTGACGAACAAATGTTCTTGTGATATAATAAAATTGTACACGTAGAGTAAAACTAACATATTTCATTTTTGAAGAAGTTTTGTTATAATATTTCTAGGTGATTTATATGGAACAACGAAACCGTTCAGAATTAAGAAAAAAAATTATGACCATTTTATATCAAGTGAATGTCTATAAAAAAAATAAAATGGAATACGACGTAGAAGAAGTGATGAAAGAAGTTCTTCCCGTCGAAAACGAATTTGTGAAAGAAATCGTTTTTGGTGTTCTTACTTACCAAAATGAAATTGATGAACTTGCGAATGAATATATGAAAGATTGGACCATTGATCGATTAGGAAACACCGATCAAGCGATTTTACGTATGGGTATCTATGAATTAATGTATACGGATACACCTGAAATTGTGTGCATCAACGAAGCCATTGAACTTGCAAAAGACTATAGTGATGATGATGTGCGAAAAATGATCAATAGTGTCCTAGATCGTGTATATCATAAGAAAATAGGTGAGGAAGATGAACGAAGATAAATATCTTAGCATTGGTGCCTTAACTCGTTATTTAAAAGCAAAATTTGATGGCGATGCGAATTTACGCACGGTCTTTTTAAAGGGTGAAATTTCAAACTTTAAATCGCATACTTCTGGGCACTTTTATTTTTCATTAAAAGATGAAACGAGTAAAATTAATGCGATTATGTTTGCTTCAAAAGCGCGTATGGTTCCCTTTACACCCATGGATGGTTCTAAAGTATTAGTAACCGGACGTGTAAGTGTTTATGAAGCGACAGGTAGTTATCAAATCTATGTCGATGAAATGATGGAAGATGGTGTTGGTAATCTATATATTGCGTTTGAAAAACTAAAAAAAGAATTGGCTCAGGAAGGATTATTCGATCCCAAGTATAAGAAACCAATCCCTAAAATTCCCGAACGTATTGGTATTATCACCGCATCTACTGGCGCAGCGATTCGTGATATTATATCGACCATTCGTAGACGATTTCCATACGCAGAAACCTATTTATTTCCTTGTCTAGTTCAAGGAGAATATGCGAAAGAAGATATTGTTAAAAAGATCAAACAAGCAAGTACCTATGATTTAGATGTTTTAATCGTGGGACGTGGTGGTGGATCAATTGAAGACATGTGGCCATTTAATGAAGAAATCGTGGCTCGTGCGATCTATGATTGTCCAATTCCTATTATTAGTGCGGTAGGACACGAAATTGATTTTACCATTGCCGATTTTGTTGCTGATTTACGGGCACCTACACCAACAGGAGCAGCCGAAATGGCTGTACCAAATATGAAGGACTTAATCAAGCATTTATCACAACTACAAATCCGTTTAAACGAAGCCATTCATAACCAAGTCCGTCATATTCAACTACGATTAGATCATATCAAAGATACCTACATTCTAAAGAATCCAACGATGATGTTTGACAATCAAAAACAACATCTCATGATCTTAGAAGAAAAAATGAATGAAGCGATCCAAAAGAAAGTTACCATTGAACGCTTACACCTCGATCACATCAAAGATACTTATGTATTGAAAAATCCAAGTGTTTTATTCGATCCATATCATCAACAAATACAAGTCGTAAAAGAAACATTAGATCGTGAAATTCAATTAAAAATGAAAGATCTAAAACAAAATTTAAAATATAAAATGGAAAAATTAGAAGTTGTGAATCCGCTTCACATTTTAAGTAAAGGATATCATGTTGCTTATCAAGGTGATAAAATGATCAAGAAAGTATCCGATATTGAAAATTCACAATTAAAATTACGTTTTATTGATGGTTGGGTTTATACAACCATTGACCAAATAGAAGAGGAGAAATAACCATGGCAAAACAAGAAGCAAAGTTTGAAGAAAAATTAAAAGAATTAGAAAGTATTATTGCCGATTTAGAAAATGGAGAGATCGATTTAGATCAATCCATTGAAAAATATACACGTGCGATGAAATTAGTAAAAGAATGTGACGAAAAACTAAAAAGTGTCGAAGAACAAGTTAGTAAATTAGTCACTGAAGAAGGAGAAATCCAAGATTTTGAAATGGAATAAAGATTTCCTAAACATAAAAGTTCTGCAAAAAACAGAACTTTTTTTGTAGGATACGTTCCTAATTTTCGGCTTCTTCTAACATGTTTGTGATAAAGATCCCGTAGCCACGTTTGGGGTCGTCAATTACCACATGAGTAATACATCCAATCATGTTGTCTCCTTGCAAAATTGGGGATCCACTCATGCCGGCCACAATTCCGCCTGTTGCTTGTAATAAACGATCATCTGTAATTTCAAATAATATATTTTTGGTCTTATCATTTTCATTTACTTTTAAAATATTAATCTCAAATTCTTCTGCCGTATTTCCACTAATGACGGTGCGAATGGTAGCCTTTCCAAGTTTAATGGAGGATGGAACAGCAACTTTATATTGTTTTTTATCGGGAAGGGAAGAAGAGTAGGTACCAAAAATACCTTTTTCTGTATTTTCACTTACAGAACCATAAACTTGATTATAATTGTATTTTGCGTTTTTTTCACCAGGTGTTCCATTTTCACTGGGAACAATATCAGTAACTGTCGATTCAAAGATTTTTCCATCTTTGATTTCGAGCATTTGTCCGGTTGATTTTTCAATAATCTCATGACCTAATGCACCAAATAATTTTGTATTGGGGTCAATAAAACTAAGTGTACCAATCCCTGTAATACGATCTTTCACATAAAGACCAGTCTTATAAACTTGATCTTTATCTTGATATAATTTCAAGGTTGTTTTTTTCGTATCTTTACCACGGACAAAGGTAATTTCGACTTCACCTTTACTCTTATTTTGATCGATCGCTTGAACCATTTCATTAATGGTAGTTACTGCGGTTTCATTAACGGCCGTAATCTTATCACCCACTTTAAGACCTGCTTCTGAAGCAGGATTTTGGGATCCTACTTCGTAAGTCCCAACAACCATTACGCCAGATGCTTCTAATTCAATTCCAATATTTTCCCCACCAGGAATAATATAATCAGAATAAGCATGGACCGTTATTGGCATAATAAGTAATAGAAGAAGAAAAAGAATCGTTTTTTTAATTTTAAAATTTTTAAAAAACATCAAATTCTCCTTTCTCACAGACTACATTATTATTATGAGAAAAAGCATTCTTTTTATCACAGCAAATTCTTTCCAATCTTACTTTTCAGTTGAATGACAAGGCTTGATAAAATCTAGTAAAATTTAACAAATTTTGATATAATAATGAGTAGGTGATGACCATGAAAAAACAAACAAAATCAAAAAAGTTAATCAAAAAAGAAGTCAGTGAATTTAAAAAGTTTATCGATCGAGGAAACGTCGTTGATTTATCGATTGGTGTTTTAATGGGAACGGCTTTTAGTAAAATTGTAAGTTCCGTCGTCGACGATTTATTAATGCCCGTAATTGGAATTATTATTGGAGGTCTTGATTTTTCAAATATCAAATTTAAAGTCGGTGACGCATCCATTCAAATTGGTAATTTTATTCAAAGCGTTGTTGACTTTTTAATTGTTGCTTTGTGTATTTTTATCTTTATAAAAATAATTTCTCATCTTACCAAAAGGACAGAAGAAGAAAAACAACCTGAAAAATCAGAAGAAGTTCAACTATTAGAAGAAATTCGCGATTTATTAAAAAATAAAAACGAGTAGTCACTCGTTTTAAAAATAGGCAATCATTTGTCCAATAACCATGAAAATCATCACAATAAGTGCAAATATTGCGACCCATTGATTCGCATTTAATTTTAAAAATGTTTTTTTCTTTTTATTTTTTGCCATCTTTAACACCTCAGTACCATTATAAACTAATTTTAGAAAAAAAGGAATATTTTTTTAAAGTTCTAATACACTTAAGTAGAGGTGAATTATGAACAAGTTATGGGACAAACTCAAAAAAAGAGTAACAATTAATCGTAAATTATTTCTATTTTTATTCGTACTATTTATTGTTGGATTACTAGCAGGTTCTTTATTCACAATTATTTTAAATGAAAGTGATCAATCATTAGTAAAAGATTCATTAAGTAATTTTATGACTTCTGTCAGTAAACACCAATTAAATATCGAACAAACCTTATTACCTAGTTTATTTAGTCAAATCATTTATGTTTTAGCTGTTTGGTTATTAGGGATCTCGATATTAGGATTACCCATTGTTTTAATTTTATACTTTTCGAAAGCTTTTACGCTCGGATTTTCAATTGGTAGTTTACTTTTTCATTACCAAGCCAAAGGAATTCTCCTTTCCTTTGGATATATCTTTCCTCATCAAATCATCAACTTTTTTCTTTATACCATTTTAACCATTTATTCTTTAAGTTTATCTTTAAAACTTTTTGACGCTCTCTTTCACAAAAAACGTTTAGATTTTCGCTTTATTTTAAACAAATACTTATTTATTTTAATCTTAACTCTCCTTGGAATTATTATTACTTGTCTCTTAGAAATGTTTGTCATGCCTACGATGATTTCTTATCTTTTAACCCTTTTTTAAACAACTAACATTAGTTGTTTTTTCTTGATGCTTATAGTATAATAGAGTTGTTTGAGAGGAGGAATATAGTGAAAACAGTCGTATTAGGAATGAGTGGAGGAGTCGATAGTAGTGTCGCAGCCATTCTTTTAAAACAACAAGGATATCAAGTGATTGGTTTATTTATGCGTAATTGGGATAGTATGTTAAATAATGATATCTTAGGAAATCCCGATTTAAAGAATCATGATATCTGTCCTCAAGAAGAAGATTATATCGATGCGAAAAAAGTGTGCGAAAAACTAGATATTCCTCTTCACCGTGTAGATTTTGTAAAAGAATATTGGGATTATGTTTTTACTTATTTTTTAGATGAATTAAAAAAAGGACGTACACCGAATCCAGATTTAATGTGCAACAAGTATATTAAATTTGATATGTTCGTAAAAGAAGCTCGTAAACTCGGTGCGGATTATATCGCAACCGGACATTATGCACGAATGAAAGATGGAAAATTATTACGTGCGGTTGATCAGAATAAAGATCAAACTTATTTTCTTGCTCAACTGTCTCACGAACAATTAGAAAACGTTTTATTTCCAATTGGTGAATTAGAAAAACCAAAAGTACGTGCCATTGCCGAAGAATATGGCTTAATCACCGCGAAAAAGAAAGATTCTACAGGAATTTGTTTTATTGGTGAACGTAATTTTACCAAATTCTTAGAAAACTATTTACCAAACCAGCCTGGAGATGTAGTAGATATTGATTCGAAAGAAGTAGTTGGAAAGCACGTTGGATTAATGTACTATACCATTGGTCAACGACGTGGATTAAATATTGGTGGTTCGAAAGAAAGAATGTTTGTGGTTGGAAAAGATTTAGAACACAATATTCTCTATATTTCTTATGGAAATACCGATTATTTAGTCAGCGATGCTTGTGTGATTGATACAGTTGTATTTAACGGTGAAGAAAGACCAACCACATGTACAGCGAAGTTCCGTTATCGTCAACCCGATCACGATGTCCAACTAGAATATTTAGAAAATGGTGAAATTCTAGTAAATTACCCTGAAGGAGTTAAATCAGTAACACCAGGTCAAGCATGTGTTCTTTATATGGGGGAGCAATGTATCGGTAGTGGAATGATTAAAGAAGTACGTAAAAATGGAAAGAAATTGTGGTACTTATAGGAGGAGTCATGAAAAAATTAATTACTTTTATATGTAGTGTAATTGCATTTGCCTGTATTGTTTTACTATGTGTTAGCTTTTCCATCCAAGAAATCACTTCAAAAGTCGTAACCAATGTTGTTTTAAGCGAAATCAACGTACAAGAAGTAACTAACGTCGTTCGTGATATTATTCCGGAAGTAGATGATGAAACATTGTCTACCATTGAAGATCAAATCATTCAAAGTGAAGCATTAAATGAATTATCTACAACGTATTTAAATGAATTTGCGACCCATTTACAAGATCAATCACAAATGGATCAAGAAAAATTAAAAGAAGAATTAGGAAGCTTTTTCGATGCAAATATTGATCTTGTTGCCCAGGAACTAGGGCAAACTTTAACACCTGAACAAGAACAAATGTTGCGTGATAAAGTAACAAGTCATAGTGAAGAGATTACCCAAAAGATCGAACAAGTCATTACTAATAAAACGGTAACTCTTCCCAAAGAACAACAAACCATGTTAAATTTATATGCGAACATGAATACAAATACCTTAAAGATTGTTGTTTCTATAATCATTCTTGTTGGTGCGATGATCATTGGAATCGTTTATAAGTCTGTATATCGTCCAATGCGTCCCATGGGAATCGCAAGTACACTTGCAGGATTAATAGTATTATTTGTCTTCCCTTTGTTTATCCAAATGATTGAAGAGATCTTATCGACAGACTTATTAGGAAAAGCAGTAGCGATCCCCGTACATACTTTACAGTGGAGTGGGGGAATTGCATTAGGAATTGGAATTCTTCTCATTTTATTATACTACTTGATTCATACGATTCTACAGCGTAAAAAGAAGATAAAGTTATGATTTTTCATAGCTTTTTTATTATACTTTTTGTTTACACTTGACATTTGACATTGAAGTGGTAAAATGTTAATAGGAGGGTAGTTAGTAATGGAAAGACTAAACGAAATATTACACGAACTTGGCATTTCAAAAGTTAAACTTGCAAAATATTTAGGTGTGTCAAGACAAATGATTTATAACTATTTAGAATTAGATGATATTAATAAATGGCCAAAAGATAAAAAAGTATTATTACTTAATTTATTAGGAATAAAATCAGGGGAAGAATTAAAGAAAATTAAAGTAGATACCGATTATATTTTAAGTGTAGAATCACGTATTAATACATTATTTGAAAACAATGAAAAAATGAGTGTGATGACAGAAACAAATGCGCTTTATAATGGATTATCCAAACAAAATAAAGAAGTCATGCATGATATTATTGAAATCATGAAGGAAAAATTAGAAGATGATAAAGATCAACAATCTTATTATATCTTTAAGTATTTGTATCACTTCTTACAAGCAATGGATACGAATAAAGAATTAAAATACATGTTAGGATATGTTTCAAAAGCTGCTGGATTTGTAAAACCAGAAGAATTTGTATTCGAAGAAGAAGATCAATTCGTTTTCGAAAGTATTCTATATACCGCAATGGTTTTATATGAAAATAAAGAGTCTACAAGTAAAACTAAAATTGCTGAAGCTCATAAGCGTTTCGTAAATCAAATCGAACATAAACGTGAAGAAAAAATGAGTCGTACCTTAGAATTAAATACATATAAAGTACAAGCATTAAAAGAATTAGGCTATACAGAAATTAATGAAAAAAATGCATCTGAAGTATTAGAAAAAATAGCTGAAATTCAATCACGCAAAGTAACCAACGAGTAGGGAAGAGTAGTCTTCTCTTTTTTGTACCATTTTATTATAAAAAACATTTACCAATCATGATTCATCTTTCGTTTAATATGATTATAGTGTATGGTGGGATGATTATGACTACTTAGATATTAATAAGATAATAAACGATTTAATAAGAAAAAGAACGTCACTTTATTCATTACACTTTTAGATCAAAAAAAGAGTACACTTCCCCTATTTTTTTATTCCCCTTCCCCTACTGCCTTTTTTCAAAAATAGAGTAGGAGGATTATACATTGTCAATATGATTTATTTTATATATCATTCACTTATAATTATAATAGAATAATATTATAGGATTAATAATAAATATTTTATTAAATAGATCATTCAGATTAAAATTAATTTATGTTAACTGTACAAGTTCGTATAATATTAAAATTTTTTTATTTTGTTCGTATAATAATGATAAATATATGATATATTATTAATAGAATAAAGGTTTATTCTTATTTATCATTTTATAATAAAAGAAACAAAGTGAACAACTAATCGTTTAAATTATGTTAATTAACAACTTCGTATAATGTATATTATGTTAACTTCTATATAAACCAATTGAAAATACAAACTAAATCAAATAATAAACCATTAATCATACAAATTAAATTAAAAATAATACATTTTAAAATCGTATCGATAATATAATCAACATTAAAAAAGACATAGTAATAAATTAATATAAATCATAATAAATTTCACTTAAAATGATTAATCTAATAGAATACTTAATTCTTCTTTTATATTCTCTAAACATAAATTCACTACTAAAATTTTTTACAAAAACTTTTTCAGAAATTTTATCATATAATTTTAATTCATACATAATAATCAACTCCTCAAGATAAACACATTTTATACTCATAAAAATTAACTACATTGTTATCATTATCAAAATATTGACCACTATAAACTAATTTACTTGTTTCAATAGGAATTTTATTTACATATGTTTTAAAATCCTCAATATTATTAAGATTTAAAATCATCTCTTTAGGCAAATCTAAATTTCTAGAATATAAATACCTACGATGACCAAATAGTCTATGGTCAATATCTTTAGTCATATATTTAGTGATATACCCAACTACATTCACATCACGCATATTCTGAACGTTACTAAAGCCATATCGCCAGGACTTTAAGATTTTAAACACTTGCCACCCGTCATTAGGTTTATAAATCTTTTTTTCATCTTTTGATAAAAGCTTAACATCATCATACTCAATATTAGTTAATAAATGATAATGAACTGCTCCCCTCTTCTGAAATTCCGGTACACAAACATACTTCAAATCTGAAAACTTTCTTTTTTTAAAATTATTCATAAACTGATGAAATTTTTTATTTGCTAAATCAATATCATCCAAATTTTCTTCAAAAGTTAAAGTAATAAAAGTTTTAAATACATCTTCATTAGTTTTTACTAAACGTTCTAAATTCATTCTAGACCTTACTATGTTCTTTTTTTCTATTTCTTTTAAATCTAGCTTTTTTTCACAATCTTTTTCACATTCATTAGAAATTAACATTAAATCACTTTCATACATATCATTGACATAATTTTCAACTTGTCTTCTTTGCGGTTTATCATAGTGATATAGATAAAAATAATTTCCACAAAAAATCAATTTTATTGAGTAAAACCGCCATTTTGACTCAATTATGAGACTACTATCAAGTAGTAAGGAAGTCAAAGTGCTTTTTTTACAATTTTCTTCCTCATAATTCTTTAAATCTGACAAAAGTTGATAATACTCTTCTTTTGTAATTTTTTTTGAAGTCGAAGAATGACCATAATAATTATCATTAGTTTTCAAAGAACACACTCTCCCCTATCGAGTTAGTTAAGAAGTAGAACGGTCTTGGGGCTCCGGCACAGTCGCCGGATCCCCCCAAAAAAGACTTGTTGCAAACTTCTGGTCTTCATACTTACTGATTTTCTTATACGTATCATAACAATTACGTATTTCTTCATTTTGTACAAAAACAAACCAACCAGCGTAACGCTTAAACTTATCAAGTTTCTCGTTATAATCACGTCCATAAGCATACCTTACAAAAGTAACACAACCGAAAAAAGTACGAGGAAAATAGAACACTTTTACTTGTTCTCTAAAAGGTTTAGCAATACGTGAGAAAACTTGAGCGGTACACATTGTAACCTTACGTTGTTTGCGTTGTTGCGAAATTTCCGCAATCATAGCCGGTGGTACATCTTTACTATCCGCGTTAGAGAACCAAGTTTGAATCTCATCAACCGCGTTAATAATACCATAACGACCATTTTTATATTTAATCATATCAGTCCAAGACTCGAGAATACCATTTTCATGAGCATAAGCAAAATTAGTATAAACCTTAAGCTTAGAATATATCTTTTGATATTTTCGAATCATATAAACCATAGCCATAGTCTTACCCGAACCTTGTTCACCACAAAAAACATGGATTCCAGAAACATCAAACTCATCCCAATCTTTATTTAATCGGTCAAGAGCAAATTGACGTGGAAAATCAAAAAATATCTTCTTTAAAATATGAGGTTCCACAAAACGACCACGTTTGTTAGGTTTAGGTTTAATCTTCTTAACAACAATAAAATATAAACGCCAAAAAATAATAAGGATAATGAAAATAAGAATAATTGGTACGACAATCTTTAAAATCATAAAAAGAATAGATTTTAAAATTTCAAATATAGGAGTAATAAAAGCCATTATATCTAATGTCATTATTGACCAAGTCCTTTCATAAGCCAAGAAGCAACGGCACAGTAAACCTTATATATAAAGTGTGCATGACGACACAACATAATAAATAAGAAACAAGCAAGAATAAAATTAACAGGGAAAAACATAGCTATAGTATTTAAAATCATAACTACATCTTCACTAATAACCACTTTAAAAATAGAATAAGGAATACGTATATCAACAGGTAAAAAGAAAAATATACCTAAGAAAATAGAACTAACTATAAGCGTAGAAGTTGTTTTGTTAGTAAAAAAATCAACAATTTTAACACCTAATACAGTTAAAAAAGCACTCACTATACTCCACCTACTTTCATTTCATCTATAAATTGAATAATCAACTTATAACATTTAAGTACGGTAAACGTACCGAACAAAATCATGATCAAAATACGACCAAAACGTAAAAAATTTTGAGAACTTTCAAGGTTAAAACTAACAAGATAGAAAGTTTTACCCTCTTCTATTAAAAACGGTAAATTGTCGTGTTTTACCGGAAAACATTCAAACTTTCCAAAATCAGTTTCAGAAACTAAATTGCCAATATTACAAGAGAAAAATCTATCTCTAGCATTTTCAATATAACCAAAACCGGCATCAGTACCCTCAACTACTGAAAAGTTTTTATAAGTAGTATAAATTTCATTAATCTGAGAAATAATGCCAAACTTGGAATTGACAAATTCATCAAACTTATCTTTCCACCATTGTAAATACTCACCAACTGTAGAATTATCTTCATCTAATACATCAGATGTATCTTGATGTTCTGTAAAATCACCTAGAAAATAATCATCTTTATTTAAAGATTCATCATTAACATACGAACCAATATCACTAACAGTCAAATAATATGTATAAAGTACTTCTCCTAACTTATTTTCAACTTTAAAATATATAGTACCATTATCAGTAAATGTAAATTGCATATCGTTTTCACTCATAACCGCATAGTCAACATTATCATAACTAAAATAATAATCATACTTAGTAGTATCAAAATTAGACCAAGAAAATAAATATGTTTGATTTAAAATCGAATCAAATTCATCAACACTTTCATTAATTTTTTTAGAGTTCATCTTAGGAACATCGTATTCAATAAAGACATCATCATCAATAAAATATTGATTATTTTTAAAAATAATAGACGAATAATAACCAGTATTATAATCCGATATAAATTTCTTTAAAGACCAATCAGTAACATTCGTTTCATTATAAACATGTTCACGACCAAATTCATCACCCAAATAAAAATCTTTTGTAGGTGGGCAAGAACTTAAGAATAAATTAGATTCATTAGAAGAATAAATAAAATCATTCGAACCAAAATAAACAGTTTTATAATCATCAGTATTACCATAACCAAAACAATTTTGACTATTATAATCAGAAAAAGCACTCAAATAAAAATTATTCTTTGAAACAGAAGTAAAACAATTCAATTCAATAACTTCACCATTATAACTAGTTCCACCACTCAAATTAAGTTCACGAATACCTCGCATTATATAATAAGGACATGTATCAAAATTCTCATCAATATATTTCTTAGCATTATTATACATTACATCATAAGAATCAGTTTTACCTTTAAAATAAGTTAAATTAATAGAATCAAATTCAATAGGAAATTTTCCCAAATCATCATCATCCTCGATAATAATATTTTTTTCAAAAACAACATCATTAGTATCTTTATTTCTTATATTAAAATTAGTAAAAAAATATTTTTTTTCAACATTAACACCAAATAATTGATTGTTACCCTCATAAAATCTACAAAATTGTTGAGTATCACTATTAACTGTACAATCAGTTGTAAACTCGGTAGAATGACCAAGATAATAATTTTTATAATTAGTCAAAGCGAAGAAATAAGGTTTATTTACCAAATCAACATCAATAACCTGACCATCAACCTCAATTTCTTTAGCACTCACACCAGGAATAAAAACAAACAAGAATAATAAAGTAAATAAAAATTTTTTCATTATTTATCCCCCCTATTCTTATCATTTTTACCAATATTATTAATTATTTTCTTATTTTTCAAGAAACGATAAATAAGATAACTCAATACAAGAGTATACAAAATAGCAGTAATATCCTCTATTGACATAAACTTCCCTCCTCTCTGTCATAAAATTCTAAATACTTTATAGAAACTAGAATAAATTTTCTAGAAAATTTACAATAAAACAAAAAGAAGATAAATTCGTAAAAGTTCAATAAATCTTCGACTTTTTCGTCGTTCTTTTTATATATCACTTTAAACATAATTTATCTTCCTTTCTAGGCGTTAAAATGAATAGGCACAACTCATCTTACGCACCGTATAACATACCTTTAAGCCAACGAATACCTTTAGAAATAGCTAAGATACCGATAACTACTGGAATAACCGTATTAATAGTTGCCACGTAGTTAGTCGTTAAAACTTCAAAATCTAAAGACTCTAGCATAGTGGTATAAGCGTTTGTTGCTTCTGCATCCACAAATACACAACCCCCTTTTAATTGGTTCAAGAGAACCCCGTCAATCTCTTCGAATAAATTAAAAGTAAGGCTACGGAACTAACGTTCCTATAAAGGGAACTTATCCATTTACCCAGCTCGCTAACGCTCGAATACAAATAAAAACCCCCGAGCATAGCAACTAATAATGTCCTATCAAGTTACTAAAGAAATGAAATACTAACTTAATTGTCCAAACCATTCCAAAATACAATAGTATCATAGAAATAGCACGCGTATTAATTTCAATCAAACGCAAATACTCAAGTTCGGTCATGTAAATCACTCCTATTCTAATTCATCATCAAAATCGTCTTTAGAAAAAATATAATCATAATCAACAATAGGGTCTTGAATTAAATCATCAATATCCCTAAGCATAGTACTAAGACGATCACGAAGTATACGAAGATTACCAAGCACAATACTCATCTTCATAACTTTATCTTTATCTTTTTCATATTCAATTAATTCACTAAGAATAAAGCAACTAGATTCTAACATTTTTTATACACTCCTTTTCATTTCACTTACTTTCTTTTATAATTTCAATAATTCTTTTTAACTTATTTTCTTTATTATTCTTTGAATATCTTTTTCTTAACAAACTATTTGCAAAACTATTATAATCAACAAACCTGCCTTCATAAAAATAATAAAGTCCAATAACAGTCCATCCAAGATGATTCATATAACCAATTTCATAAAAGGGATTGACCTTTAACATACGATTAAAGGTCTTACCTTTTACATCAAAATAAACAACCAAATACACTATAAATCAATACCATTAACAGACGACAACTTTAAACGTAAACGATTGTTATCTTGAATCTCTTGAATTTTACCTTTATAAGGTTTATTTAATAAATTTTTTAAATTATCAATTGTCTTATTTGTATAAGATTCCCAAAGTTGAAGACCTGCACAATATTCAGTAGATTCAACAGGCATTCCCCAAGTTATTTTCGTTTTTGGAGTTACTTCACCGGTTTCTTTATTTTTAAAAACCATTTTTTCTAATTTTACAACAATAACGTTTGCCTCTCTCACTTCGGGCACACTCCTTTCTTTTATTAACGTATAAGAATGAAGTCTTGAATCAGATTCGAACTGATAACTCTGAAATTTATTTACGTGTACACAACAGTGCTTTATCCAGTTAAGCTATCAAGACAAATAGGTTGGGATATAATATCCCAAGAGTAAGAGTAGAATAAATGATATAAATACACAATAAATCATGTATCTAATAATATTATACACTATATTTCGTGTATGTCAATACATAATTTATCATGTACGGTAAAATATATATATAAAGAAGTGATTTATATGAATATAAAAAGATTAAAGGATTTAAGACAAGACAAAGATTTATTACAAAAAGACATAGCTAAAATATTAAAAACTACACAACAATATTATAGTGAATATGAATTAGGAATACGACTAATACCAATAGACAAATTGGATATACTAGCGAATTTTTACGAAACATCAATAGATTATATAGTTGGAAGAACAAATATAAAAGAACCATATCCAAGAAAAAAATAAGTCCATAAAACGGACGGGAAAAAGAGGCCCATAAAGGACCTCTTTTGCGTTTTATGGACAAAAAAACGGTTCCATTTTTTTTGCCGGTTTTCGTCAAGACGCCTGAAAACCTATCTCCCTTTTTGCCCCCCCACTCAATTCTACCTTATTTCTAGATGAAACAAAGCGTGTGTTTTATCTCAAACAAGCAGAGCTTGTCTGCTCTTTAAAGAAATTAGGCAGTAGCCTAATTTCTTTAAAGACCTTTATAATTTTTCGTCATGCTTAACATTGGCCGAGAATAGTCTACACCCTAAACGCAAATATGCGACCCCTCTCAACACCACAACAAATAAAGTTATCACTTCGAATTTATCGATAAAAGCACACGCAGAGCAAATACAAGGAGATAGCTCCGATGTCGGTAGAATACGCGGGGGGCAAAAAGGGAGATAGGTTTGAAAAAAAAAAAAAGGGTTGAAAGGGTAATAAAAATCTCGTACACGGCAAAAAAAATCAAACCGTTAAATTATCGCAAAAAAAAAATTATGTCAATTAAAACATATTTTACAATGTATATTATGTTAACTTCTATATATCGAATAATAAGAGATTATATTCTCTTTTTCTTTCTGTTTTTTCTCATTCTAAAGAATTAATATGATGTTTCTTTCCTTCTCCTTTGCTTCCAAAATTATTTTGTATACACTTTTATAATAGTTTTAAACATTTTTAAATTTATATTAGATAATGATATCAAAAGATCATAAATTGTCTTAAGATCATACATTTCAAATTCTATAATTTCTTTTTTATTTTCTTCTTCAAATATTTCCTGGTGTCGTAAACGGATATCTGCCTTACAACGATTTGATTCTCTTTCTAATAGCCCTCTATCTGCTTCTTTTCGTATCTTTTTACGATGAATAATTAATATTATTAATGCGAACACAACTATAAGATCATCAAATAAAAATATTTTTATTAATAAACTATTAAATCTATTATAATTTATTAATAGATATACTATTTGTATAATACTAATTATAAAATAAAAACAATTGTGTTCGAATATGAAACGTGTTCCGTTAAATTGGTAATTGTTAATCATATTATTGTATTGTTCTCTTTTTTATATAATATTTTTGACCTTCTCTCCCCTACTTTAAATGTCAAGTAAATGTCATTTGTTAATTAGATTATTTCTTAGTTATTTTTTGATTTATGATATATATGTGAACTTTTCTTAATTTTAAATTATTTTCCTTATTTTCTTTTTACTATGTCATAATCTGAGTTAATCAAAAATTTCCAAATTTTACCATTAAAAAAATAATAAAAAATGTATGATAAAAGAAATATGGTTCATAATAAGTAACGGGTGATTATAATGAAAAAGAATAAGATGCAAAAAAATAATTCAAATGCTAAAGCTATGAATTGTAATAAGACAAATGCTAAGGCAAATGCCAATAGCAAAGTATCTAACAAATCTGATGAAAAAAATATCGGATTTGACGATGACAATTCAAATTCATTTGAGTTAAAATAATTGTAAACATCCAAAAGAAAAGAGACGAAGTTATGTCTCTTTTTATTGTTAAATCATTATAAAAAGTGATTTATAATCATGATCATGGATCCTAAAAGGAAGAAGAGAAAAGTTAATTTTTTGTTTTTATAAGAAAGTGAAGTGGGGATTAATTCATAACTAGCAATGTGAATCATGATTCCTGCAATACTAGCGAGTAGACATCCCATAATAAAGTTATTCATGATGTCTTTTAAAAAAATAAAAGCAAGAATCGCACCAAATAATTCAGAAATACCAGATAAAAAGGTGTATTTTAAAGCTCTTCCCCTACTTTTTGTTGCATAATAAATCGGTACACTAATGGAAATTCCTTCAGGAATATTATGTAAGGCAATTGCTAAAGAAAGGGTGATTCCAAGATTAGTATTAGAAGTTGTTGATAGAAAGGTCGCAATACCTTCAGGGATGTTATGTGCGATGATGGCAAGCATAGAGACAATACCAATACGGTATAGTTTTCCCTCTTGTTGTTCTGGTAGATAGTAATCAATCAGCATAGAAAAAATAATACCAATCACAACAAATATCGCAAGAATAATTAGGGTTGGGAAAATATATAAATATTCCGATAATAAATGAAAGGATTCGGGTATTAAATCAGTAATCGATACGGTAATCATCACTCCTGCCGCAAACGCTAAGGCAGAAGTAATAATCTTTTGGTTCTCTCTTTTTGTAAAAAAGATCATAATTCCACCAAGTAAAGTGGATAGTCCAGCTAACGTAGAACAAATAAAGGAAAATAGTACATTATTCATAGAACCACCTAAATTAATGTATGAAAAAAGAAAGAAAGACATGCTTTATTTCTTATATTTTAATATTTCTTGTTTTTGTTCTTTCGATACGCGGTAAGATTCTCTTATTTTACTAATGGCTTTATTATGAGTCCATGGATCTAATTTATTTTGTTTGATGAATGGTAATGTTTCTTCAGGATATTTAATATAACAAATCGATAATAACCAAGCTATAGCCATTTTAACATAATAGTGATCCTTTTTGATTTGGTTTAAGATTTTAAATATTTTTGGTAAGTAAGAAGGCTCTACATAATAATCCAATAATAAAACTAAGGCTACACGAATCGCATAAGGATCATCTATGGATAGTAATTCTTGAATGAAGACAAAACCACTTTCTAAATTCTTTTTAAAGTCTTTACAATTCGCACAAAAACAGTCACATACAGCCCAATTATGGATATAAGGTATAAAATCTCGAATACAGTCTAAACGAGTCTTAAAATCTATTTTTGCACTTCCTATTACAATACCATGAATCATGTTTTCTTCATAATAGTGATGCGTATTGTGAACGAGAAAAGAATCGATGTTTCCTTTCGCAATTTCTTTTCCTATTTTCTTTAAAAAGGGAACGCGACATCCTAAAAATTCTTCCATATCGGGAACGAGTGTTTGGTGAAAGTCTTTATAGGTTGAATCGGCATTTTCTTTTAAATACTGAATAAATTTTTGATAATCTTGTTTGGTCCATATTTCTTTATTTAATGTCATCGTGATCTCTCATTTCTTTCGCATGGGGATGAAAATTCTGATAGTTTTCTTTTAAACGTTGATTGGAAATATGTGTATAAATTTGTGTGGTAGATATATCAGAATGACCTAATAATTCTTGAATACTACGTAAATCCGCACCATTATTTAAAAGATGAGTCGCAAAACTATGTCTTAGTGTATGAGGGGAAAATGGTGTTTTAATATTTTTTTCTTTAGCTAATTTCTTCAGTATTTTAAAGAAACCTTGTCTTGTCATCCCTACTCCATGATTATTTAAAAATAAGGCATCGGTTACTTTTCCTTTTAATAATAAACTTCGATATTCTTCCATATAAGATTTTAAAGCTTCTAAGGCAATATCTCCTATAGGAATCACTCTTTCTTTCCCACCTTTTCCAACCGTTCTTACATAAGCCATAGATAGGTCTACATCATGAATTTTCAAGTTCATAAGCTCACTGACACGTAATCCTGTCGCATACATGAGTTCTAGCATAGCTTTATTACGATAACTATATGGATCGGTTAAAGGAATATCTAATAAACGATCGATTTCTTCCATGGATAAAACTTTAGGTAATGTTTTTTTTCGTTTGGGTAATTCTAATAAATCACTAGGATTTGTTTTAATGTATTTTTCAATTAATAAGAATTTATAGAAACTACGAATACTACTAATATTTCGCGATACGGTACGTTGATCTAATCCCGAATCATTTAAATATTTTAAATAATTTTTAATTTCTTTCTTTTTAATCGCACTAAAATCTTTATGTTCCACTTCATTCACATATTTGTAGTAACGCATTAAGTCATGGTGATAAGCTTCTATGGTATTCTCACTATATTTTTTATCAATACGTAAATAGACAATAAAATCTTCAATACGTTCTAAAAATTCATTCATAATCTCACCTATTGATATTATATCATTCTTTTTCCTCAAACATGTGAATACTAGTGTTTCTTTACAAAATTTGATATAATAGGAAAGAAAGAAGGTGCAAGATGAAAGAACCTTTAGCTATTTTAATGAGACCCACTTGTATCGATGAAGTTCTAGGTCAAAAACATCTTGTAGGTAAAGGAAAAGTATTATCCAATATGGTTCATAATAAAAAGTTATTTTCGATGATTTTATATGGGCGTCCGGGAATTGGGAAGACGACTTTAGCTACTGCGATGATTCAAGAGTTAGATTTACGTTATCGTATGTTAAATGCGGTTATTAATAATAAAAAAGATTTCGATATTGTCATTGAAGAAGCCAAAATGTACGGTCATATGGTCGTGGTGATGGATGAAGTTCATCGTTTAAATAAAGATAAACAAGATCTATTACTCCCCTACTTGGAGAATGGATTAATTACGTTTATCGGTATGACAACTTCAAATCCCTATCATTCGATTAATCCAGCCATTCGTAGCCGTTGTCAAATCTTTGAGTGTAAAGAATTGAGTGTAGACGATATTATGACTGGATTGCATCGTGCTTGTTCGAGTGAGTATTTAAAAGGAATTAAAGTAGAAGATGATGTTTTAGAATATATTGCCAAACTATCTGGTGGTGACTTACGTTTTGCGTATAATTTATTAGAGATTGCCTATTATTCTACCAATGATTTTCATGTAACATTAGATGTTGTGAAAAGTATTAATAATAAACCAGCATTCTTTTCGGATAAAAATGAAGATGGACATTACGATGTATTAAGTGGATTACAAAAATCGATTCGTGGAAGTGATGTGAATGCAGCTCTTCACTATTTAGCTAGATTGATTGAAGCAGGAGATTTAGATAGTATATTTAGACGTTTAAGTGTCATTGTATATGAAGATATTGGGCTTGCCAATCCATCGATGGGACCTAAAGTAGATGCGGCCATTCATGCGGCAGAACGAACGGGATTACCAGAAGCTCGAATTCCATTAGGAACCATTGTTGTCGAAATGGCTCTATCACCTAAATCGAATAGTGGTCATTTAGCTTTAGATGCGGCTCTACAAGATATTCGTAATGGAAATACCGGTAATTTACCAGAACACTTACGAACTAATTCTAAAACTTATAAATATCCTCACGATTATCCAAACGCTTGGGTAAAACAACAGTATTTACCGGATAAATTAGTAGGCCGTAAATACTATCAACCTAAAACAACTAGTAAATATGAGCAATCTTTAAAACAAATTTACGATAAATTAAATGAATTAGAAAAAAGATAGGTCATTCTATCTCTTTTTTGTTTTCTGCTTTATGTTAGGGGATACTTCTTTCTCTTTCATCGAATATATCGGATTTTTTAAATGCCTTTCACAATCGTGAATATGTTTTTCAATTTCCTGTACCATTTTTAACGTTCGATCATGCCAATGAAGAGTTGTTTTTTCTATTTTTAATTTTTCTTCTATTATTTCTTTTTCTTGTTTTTGAAAATCTTGATACACCTTGTAATTATCGTAAATTCCTTTCCCACTATAGATCATCAAACCAAGTCCTCCACAACCAAATAGAAGAGCTGGAATAGTAGCTACAGAATATAAATAAAGACCAAACAATAAAACAAGTGTAGACAAAAGAAAATGGATAAATTCTTTCTTTTCCCATGCGGACACTTTCCATTTTGCTTGTTGTAACTGTTTGATATTTTCTACGCATTGGTCAACTTCTTTTTGATATAATTGATACAAAACAAATCTCTTTTTTTGCATGTGAAAAGAAGCTTTCTTTAATTCTTCTATACGTAAAATCAGTTCATCTTGTGAAGTATATTTCTGTTTCATGTAATCCCTTTCTATAGTCCTAAAATAAATAATTCTAGCCCTAATGTTTTATCACATTTACCACTCTTGATATTTAAATCTAATTCGGCAAGATCATCGATGGCTTTTAATAAAACATTACTAGAGTATTTATTTGCACTTGCTAAAGCTAATTTAATGCGATAAGGATGAATTCCTAATTTTGTGGCAATATTATCTCCAGTATATCCCATCTTATATAATTCTTTTGCTTGATATATAATACGAAATTGGTTGGCTAACATGACAATAATTTTAATAGGTTCTTCGTTTCTTTTAATCATTTCACTATAAATTTCCATTGCTTTTTCTTTATTTTTAGAAACAATCGCTTCAATTAAAGCGAAAATATCAACATCAATATTTTTATGAGTTAATGTGATAATATCCTCTCTGGTAATGTGATGATCATCTAATTTATAATTTTTGATTTTAATTAATTCTTGTTCTAAAATAAGTAATTGATTTCCTACACGTTCGATAAAAAAAGATAAATCTTGAGGAGACATGGTATATTCCCCCAACATTTCTTTCACAATGGATGTCATTTGTGTATTTTTATTGAACTCTTTGACTACACCATTTTTTTTGATGGATTTGGTAATCTTTTTTACAGAATCAATTTTTTCATATTCGATCGAAAAAATTAAAACCGTAGAGGGATTTGGATGATTTAGATATTCTTCTAATTTCTTAAGATCATGATTTAAAGGATTTTTAACCACTTTACGAGTAAAAATATAAGCATTATCTACTAAGATTACTTTTTGATCATTAAAAAGAGAAATCATAGATGCATCTTCTATAATATCATCGATTAAGTTACTCTCCAAATCATATTTACTAACACTATAGTCTTCTACATTGGCTTGTGAGAGAATCTTTTTTATTTCTTTTTCCATTAAAAAGGTTTCTAATCCATAAAATAAGTAATTCATTCTTACCACCATCTCTATTATATCATGTTTTACCAAATAAAAACCATTCGATGCCTAATAATATCTAGAACATCCAATGGTAGGTGTCATCACTTTCATTCGTTCTTTATTGTTTTGATGAAGGTGAAAACGAGATTGAATACGTTCTTGTAGTTTTTGATCGACAATCTGTTTTCCATTATATTCATAGTGATGAAGTCCACTAATGATTCCTCCATCTAAGAGAGTATAATCTTGATAAATGTCTACAATGGTTAAGTTTTCATCTACAATGACTGCGTAGTCCCATATATATTTATTTTGAAAGATATCTTTTTTTAAGATAAAGATACTATTATTCTTACTTTTTTTCCCAAATAATAATAACCAACGTACTCGCTTATGGCTAGCTACATCGTCTCTAGAATAATTAGCTTCTTGTAATTCAAAGCGATTATTTTTAATCCCCAATAATTTACACAACTTTGTGATTGTAATGGTTTGATCATTAAATAAATGTTTTGGTAATGAAAAAATATGTTTCATTATTATCATCCCCTTTTATAGAATACTTTTTGTTGGAAATTATAATAATATAACATATTCTTATACTCTTGTCAATAGATTAAAAAGAATTATTCAAATTCATGATTTCTTATTTTTTGATAAGCCTCTTTCCAATCATGAACACGTGTAATGTGATAACCATCTAATTGTTGATTATAATTGGTTTCAAACATCATCGTTGGATAACTGGTCGCAACACGTTCAATAGATGAGGGATTGGCAGATAAAAATAGTGTCATTTTATTCTTTTTGGCAATCTCTAACCAATCTAATTCTGATACAATACAAGCATCATAAGGAATCTCAAAACGATCGAGCCAATCATTCACATGTTTAATGTGAAACTTTTGCGATTCTGGTGTTAATTCAAAATCATTCGGACGATAAACAACGATTATTTTATAATTCATCGTAGAAAGTCTTTCTAAAGCTTCTTTGGCCAGTTGTTTTGGTTTAAAAGAATGAAGTAATTGTGGTAAATAGATTTTCCAAAATTCCTCTTCTCGTGGGACAGACCAATCAAACATATCAATCGTATTTTGAGCATTTGGATCGACTAGTTTTGCCCCATATTTTTTAGCAAAGAAATTTCCTTGTTTTAATTTAAAATCTTGTAAATCGGTCAGTACATCATGAAGATCGATGATGATGACTCCTTCATATTTTTTCTTAAAAAACATAGGTTCCTCTTTTCTATTTATTTTTTGTTACATAATTCCAAGCAGATTTACACATATCGTCTAGTGTATATTGTGCCTTAAAACCTAACTCTTCATACGCTTTGGTTGGATCTGCGTAACAAGCTGCGATATCCCCAGGACGACGATCTTTAATGACATAGGGTACATCCACTCCATTTACCGTTTGAAACGCATTTACAATATCTAAAACACTATAACCGTTTCCTGTTCCTAAATTATAATAATAAATCCCTTCTTCTTTTTCTAACTTATTTAATGCGAGTGAATGACCATGAGCAAGATCGCATACATGAATATAATCACGAACACCCGTTCCGTCTGGTGTATCATAATCATCTCCAAAGACTCCTAATTCTTTCAATTCTTTATTTGCCACTTTTACAATATAAGGCATTAAATTATTTGGAATACCATTTGGATCCTCACCAATTAATCCAGACTCATGAGCCCCAATTGGATTAAAGTAACGAAGAACACAAATACTCCATGTCGGATCTGACGTATATAAATCTTTTAAAATTTGTTCAATCATTAATTTGGTTGTTCCATAAGGGTTGGTTGTACTTAATGGAAAATCTTCCGTAATAGGCAAATGATCTGGTTTCCCATAAACCGTCGCACTACTAGAGAATACTATTTTCTTACAATCGTATTTGTCCATTAACTCACAAAGAACAATAGTGCTTAACAAATTATTGTGATAATACATTAATGGTTTTTGTACACTTTCTCCAACCGCTTTATATCCTGCAAAATGAATCACCGCATCGATCTTTTCTTTTTTAAAAACTTCTTCCAAAGCTTCTGTATCACAAGCATCTACTTCATAAAAGGGAAAATCTTTACCAATAATTTCCTTAATATGATCAATGGCTTCTGGTTTGGAATTAGAAAAATTATCCACCACTACAATATCATATCCATTTTCAACTAAATCTACACAGGTATGAGATCCAATATACCCTGCGCCTCCAACAACTAATACTTTCATTCTTATCCTCTCCTATCTATTATCATTATACCATGAAAATACTGGTGTATAAAAGAGAAATGTGCTATAATAGACAAGTCTTCGAGGAGGAATTTACATGAAAGAAGAAATTACAAGAGAAGAAGCCATTCTCGCTTTAAATAAAATAAGAGAGGAAATCATAGAATTACGTAAAAAGGGAAATCTTTTACTTGAGCAAAAAGAATCTTTCGTTCATGAAGTAGATTTAATAGAAAAAGAATCCAATGATTTATTTTTTCAGGAAGAGAAAGAAAGAAAAGAATCGTACTTAGAAATGATCTCGATTTTAGGTAAATCATTTATCTGTTCTTTGTTGATTTTGATTTCTTTCTTAAATCTAATCATGCCACTCACTGCTTCTAAGCCTTTTCTGCCTTTTCAAATGTCATACATTTTATTTATATCAAGTACTTTATTAGAAGTGTATTACGCTAGAAGCTTTTTTCAAAAAGAGAAAAGTTTCAATAAAAATCATGAAAATGCAATAGTAAACGCAACTGAGCTTTTAAACCAGTTAGATAACATAATGGCTAAATCAGAGGAGATTGATCATCAACTGAATCGCATTTCTACTCAGATAGAAGAAAAAGAAAAGCAAGTCGCATTTATTACTAGAAACTTAGAAAATTTAGAATATGAGGATGATTTTACCAAAGAAAAAGAACCAGTAAGTGTGATGACGACAATGATAGAAAATGAAGATGAATTCATCAAAGAAAATAAACAAGTAAAAGTTAAAACCAAAAAATAAAGGAGAAAGATATGAAATCAGAAATCGATACTTTACAAAAAGAAAAAGATTTACTTTTGTTAATGCAAGAACTTCAAAAATGCAAGAACGAATGGAATTCTTTATACTATACTTATCAACAAGAATTAGGAGAAATAAAAACGAAACAGAGGCATCAACAAGAAGAGAAACAGAAGAGTGTCAATACTTTATATCATCGTGGGACTGTTAGTTTAAAGATGATTCTATTTATGGTTATTAATTTATTAGTTTTGAATACCATTGCACCCTACCCACCTTACTCCGCTTTATTTTCTGCTTTATATGATTTAACTACATTCATACTAACAATTTATATCATTCATACAGTCTTTGAGAAAGTAATACCTATTCTTACTTATCCCTTTAAGAAAAGCGTTTTAAAACAAAAAGAGAGAGAAAAAGAAAAAGTATGGGGAAAACGTTTGCAAAAGAAACAAAATGATATTGATAAATTATTCATTCAAGCACAAGAAATGAAAGCTGAAATATCATATCTTTATGCGAAAGAATACATCAATGAACAACTCAAATCCGTCTCTCTTTCGTATGATTCAAAAGAAGAAACAAAAAAGGATCTTCCGAAACAGAAAGTTAAAAAGAGAAATCTTAATCATTAGATTTCTCTTTTTTGGTAGGCTTTGTACGTGTCTTTTTTGGTTTTGATGGTTGTTTCGGAACATCAAAGAAGAAGGTTGTTCCTTTGTTTATTTTAGAAGTTACACCATAATTAAAGTGATGATGTTCTAAGACATTCTTAACAATCGATAGACCAAGTCCTGTACCAAAGGCATTTCGTTTATGTTTTTTAGATGATTTATAATAACGATCCCAAATAACATCTAAATCTTCTTCTTTAATTCCTTTACCGGTATCGATAATTTGAACACGGATAGAATCTTTAGATTCTTTTACTTTAATCGTTACTTTATTATCTTTTCCTGTATAATTAATTGCATTATTAATTAAATTGTAAATCACTTGTTCCATTTTGGCACGATCGGCTTGAATCATTAATGGTTTGGTTTGTTTAAAGATAAATTGATATCCTTCTTTTTCGCGTAAGATATCATAACGTTTTAAAATGGTATTAATACATTCTGTTAAATCAAATTCTTCCATATTTAATTCTTCAATATTCGATTGTAATTTAGAAAGATTTAAAATGTCATTTACTAAAACATTTAATCGATCTGCTTCTTCAATAATAACATTTAAATGAGCATCTTTTTTCTCTTTTTGTTGATCTAAATCGCGAATCATTTCCGCATAAGCTTTAATCATCGTTAATGGTGTTTTTAGATCATGACTAACATTAGCCATTAAGTCACGTCGTAATTCGTCGGTTTTAACTAATTCTGCGTTCATTTTATTTAAGGTCACGGCAAGTTCGTTGATTTCTTCAATGGATGAATTGGTATCAAAATGAACATTTAAAATTCCATTCCCCATGCGTTTTGCCGAACGACTCATTTGAACAATTGGTTTTGAAATATTTTTAGAAATAAAATAAGCAATAACAAAGGAAAGTAATAAAACACCTATAGTGACATAAACTAATTGACTCGCTAAGATACTCGTTGTTGCCCCTAAAGGTTCTAAAGAGGCCATAATAAAGGCATAAGTGTCACTTTCTAGTTTTACACCATAAAGAATGGTTTTATTATGAAAGACTGGATTTGTATAAATGTATTGAGCTCTTTTTTCTCCACTACGAATAAATTTTCGTTTATAAAGAACAGTTTCAATATTGTTTTTTTCATTCAATGTACATCCACGATCAATCCCATTTGAAGAATAAGAAGTCTCATCGGTCGTTACAATCTCTACACAAACTCCTCGTTCATATGATATTTGATCTAAAACACTGACTGCGTCTTCTGAATTATAAGAAGATACAATTCGATCAGCAATGTGAGACATTTCCATTGTTTTTGACCATTCATAATATCGATTTAAGAAGATTACTTGAACTAACCATAAACTAGCTAAAATAACAATGGAAAAAAGAATTAAATAGCTCCATATTTTAGCATGTAAACTTTTACTCTTTGATTTCAAATTTATACCCCATTCCATGAACGGTTACAATTAATTTACGATAGGGTCCTAGATTATTTCTAAGCATTTTAATATGAGTATCAATGGTACGATCATCACCATAGAAATCATATCCCCATAAATTATTTAATAACTGTTCACGACTAAGTGCGATCCCTTTATTTTCAATAAAATAAGTTAATAATTCAAACTCTTTCGGAGTTACTTTGATCTCTTTTCCATCAATTTTAACTGTATGTGCTTTAAAGTTCACTTCTAATCCTTGATAGACAAAGACATCATCTAAACTTTTTTGAACACGTTTTAAAATTGATTTTACACGAGCCATTAATTCTTTAGGAGAAAATGGTTTTGTCATATAATCATCGGTTCCTAAATCAAATCCCATAAGTTTATCAAATTCTTCACTACGAGCCGATAACATAATAACTGGTACACTACGATTTTTAAGTTCACGTAATACCGAATAACCATCTAATTTCGGCATCATGATATCTAAAATCATCAAATCAATTTGATCTTTCTCTAATATTTTTAATGCGTCAATCCCATTTTCTGCTTCGACAATTTCATATCCTTCTGCTTCTCCGTATTCACGAATGACTTCACGAATTAATTTTTCATCATCAACCACTAATAACTTCATAAAATACCTCCACTTCTCTATAGGATAATAAAAACTTATGTAGTTTTTGTGAAATACACTTTTATTATATCACACAAAACCATTCCTTATAATTGGAATGGTTCATTAATTAAATCTTTTTCTACTAATAGTTCGTGCATCGCTTCTGCTTTAGTGTTGAGTAAAATATCTTCCATACGATCCACTCGACTACGTTCCGCGGTAAGGATCGCATTTACTTTATAAACGGCTTTATCTAACTGGTCATTAATCACGACATAATTATACTTTGTCACTTCGTTGATTTCTTGATACGCTTTGCGAAAACGTTTTACAATTTTTTCTTTAGATTCTGTTCCACGCTGAATTAAACGATTAATCAACTCTTCCATACTTGGTGGCATAATAAAGATAAATAAAGCTTCGGGATGATTTTCTTTTACTTGGAGAGCTCCTTCAATATCAATCTCTAAAATGACATCATCCCCGTCATTAATATGCCTAGCAATTTTTTCTTTCGGTGTTCCATAGTAATCGTGATTATGTACCTGGGCATATTCTAATAATTCATGATTTTTAATCTTTTCTTCAAATTCTTCTTTTGAAATAAAATAATAATCGACTCCATCTTGTTCATTGGGTCTTGGTTTTCTTGTTGTCATGGAAACAGACAACCATAAATGTTTTCTCTGTTTCTTTAACTCTTTACATATCGTTCCCTTACCTACTCCACTAGGTCCTGATAAGACAATTAAACTTCCTTTCCCTTTTTTCTTACTCATAATTCCCTCCTAATATTTTAAACATTATACGAAAAAGAAAAAGAAAAAGCAAGTCTATTTTTGCTTTTTCTTTTCCCATAATAAATGTTCTTGATTTTGATAAGGAATATCAGTTACGCGAGACTTTAATTCTTCCATGACATCTTCTAAGTTTTTATCATCTATATTTGTTTTGTAATACAACTC
Source organism: Candidatus Pelethosoma merdigallinarum (assembly GCA_018716065.1). Taxonomy (GTDB): domain Bacteria; phylum Bacillota_I; class Bacilli_A; order RF39; family UBA660; genus Pelethosoma; species Pelethosoma merdigallinarum. Next base: position 6,987 of record DVKJ01000019.1, on the reverse strand, counting down.
TTTTTCTGTTAAACGATATTCTTTAATAAACGATACGATTTGTTCCAACATAGAATATTGATAATCATTGATATGTTCAGGAATCCAAACCGGTGTATAAGAACCTAAACATACTTGAATTAATACATTTCCATATTCTAGAGCTTGCTTGTACCACATTCTTGGAAAAGTAAAATCTTTAAAATCATCATATAAAACACGATAGATTCTTTTTGCGACTTCGCCATGTTCTTCTGGTGCTGGAAGAGAAATGGTTTGAAAAGGTGTGATTACGATCATGGCACCATCGACACCATCCGCATTCATAATTATCAAACCATTCTTTTTAATCACCGCATCATTGTTTAAATAAAAGTCTTCTAAGCTAAATTGTTCACTTTGTTGTTTGATATATTCTAATGCGTTTTTATCCATTTAATGTTCATCCTTTTTGGTAATCGCAATCGATAATTCTTCTAATTGTTTTGAATCGACAAGATTAGGCGCATCACTCATTAAATCAGACGCACTAGCGGTTTTTGGAAAGGCAATAACATCGCGAATATTATCTGTTCCAGCTAGTAGCATCGTTAAACGATCTAATCCTAAAGCGAGTCCACCATGAGGTGGTGTTCCATAAGCAAACGCATCCATAAAGAAACCAAATTTTTCTTGGGCACTTTCTTTAGTAAATCCTAAGGCATCAAACATTTTTTCTTGGATGTCCGCTTGGTGAATACGAATACTTCCTCCACCGGCTTCATATCCATTAATCACAATGTCATACGCTTTGGCACGAGCAACATCTGGTTGCGTTTTTAATTTATCCATATCTTCTTCATATGGCATCGTAAATGGGTGATGACAAGCCATATAACGACCTTCTTCTTCACTATATTCAAATACAGGGAAATCTACCACCCATAACAATTTATAATCATCGGGATGGATTAACTCTAAATCTTTACCAAGTTTTAAACGAAGAGCACCCAAGCTTGTTTTAACAAGTTTTTTTTGATCAGCGACAATTAAAACAAGATCATTTTCTTCGATTCCTAGTTTGGTATAAATTTGATTCAACTCTTCATCACTTAAGACTTTACGAATACTTCCTGTCCATTCCCCTCCATTATACTTCAGATAGGCAAGACCACTAACACGATATGTTTTAACAAATTCAGTTAATTGGTCTAATTTTTTACGGGAATAAAGATCCGCTTTATTTTTCACTACTAAGGCATTAATGATTCCATGATTTTCTAATACATTACGGAAAACTTGAAAACTTGTATTAGTAAACACATCTGTTATATCTTGTATTTTCATATCAAAACGTAAATCTGGTTTATCACTTCCATAGGTATTTATTGCCTCTTCATACGTCATACGTAATAAAGGTGTTTGGATGTCTATATTCTTAACATCCTTAAATACTTTTTTTATCATTTCTTCCGTAAGAGTCATAATATCATCTTGATCGACAAAACTCATTTCTAAGTCAATTTGGGTAAACTCCGGTTGACGATCGGCACGTAAATCTTCGTCACGGAAACACTTTGCGATTTGATAATAACGTTCCATTCCTCCAATCATCAATAATTGTTTTAATAATTGAGGTGATTGTGGTAACGCATAAAATTTCCCTTTATTGACACGAGATGGGACTAAATAATCACGCGCTCCTTCAGGAGAAGATTTAAATAATACTGGTGTTTCCACTTCTACAAAGTCTAATTGATTTAAATACTCACGAACGGAAGCCATAATGTGATGACGAATCATGAGATTTTGTTGTAATACTGGTCTTCTTAAATCTAGATAACGATATTTTAATCGGGTATCTTCTAAAGCGGTTGTATGGTCACTAATTTCAAAAGGTAAATCGTGTGCTTTATTCAAGATTTCTAAAGAAGATACTTCAATTTCAATCTCTCCGGTAGGAATATTTTTGTTTTTACTTTCACGTTCAGAAACGATTCCTTGAACCTTAATAACAAATTCATTACGTAGTGTCGTCGCCGTTTCATAATATTCTGATTCTGGATGAATCACTAATTGAACAATCCCACTACGATCACGTAAATCAACAAATAAGAGACCTCCTAAGTTACGAACTTTACTAACCCATCCATATAAAGTGACTTCTTTACCAACTTGTGATAGGTTTAAAGACACATTGTTTATTGTTTTCATACTACTCTCCCTCTCTATCATGACAATCATCACAATCACATGAATCCATGTGTTCATCTAAAAAGTCGATGATTTCATCTATGGTTACTTTATATTCTTGTTTCGTATGATTATCTTTTATCGTTAATAAATTATTTTCACGTTCACTTTCTCCAATAATCATCACAAAACGACTATGTTTACGATCTGCTTGTTTAAAGTTACTCTTCATCGAACGATTTAAAGAATCTACATCAACAGAGAATCCAGATAAACGTAAAGCTTGTGATAGACCAATCGCATAACCTTTATCTTCATCCGATAGTGGAATGACATAAATATCTAGTTCTTTTTCTTCCCCCACTTGTAATTCTTCATAATCTAACGCAGTAAGTAAACGTTCGATTCCAAGGGCAAAACCAACCGCTGGTGTATGAGGCCCATCTAACGTTTCAACTAGTAAATCATAACGGCCACCCCCACATAAGACATTTTGACTACCAAATCCTTCGACACTGGCTTCTACTTCAAATACCGTATGGGTATAATAATCTAATCCACGTACTAAGTTTGGATTTACTTCGTAAACAATATTTAAAGCATCTAAATATTCTTTCACTTTTTCAAAATGTTTTTTACTCTCTTCATTTAAATAATCTTCCATTTTAGGAGCATTTTTCATGAGTTCCGTATTTCCATCCACTTTACAATCTAAAATACGTAAAGGATTCGTTTCAAAACGTTCATTACAATCATGACATAATTCTCCTAAATGAGGTCTAAAATAATCTTTTAAAGCCTCACGATAAGCATTTCTAGACTCTTGATCCCCTAGACTATTAATACGAACTTTTACTCCTTCTAGTCCTAATAAACGAAAGAGATTAACGGGAATACTAATAATTTCCGCATCCATCATCGGATCTGGACTTCCTAAAACTTCTACACCTAATTGACGGAATTCACGATATCTTCCAGCTTGTGGACGTTCATAACGAAACATAGATCCAAAATACCATAATTTCTTTGGTAAATCGATATCTCCATACATTTTATTTTCAATATAACTACGAACAACTCCCGCGGTTCCTTCTGGACGTAATGTCATCATACGATCCCCACGATCTTTAAAATCATACGTTTCTTTACGTACAATATCACTTGAATCACCTACCGAACGGTGAAACAGGTTACTTTGTTCAAATAATGGCGTTGCGACATATTCATAATCATAACGATCCATCAACGCAGAGAATACTTGTTCTACATAACGTAGCTTTCTTCCCATCTCTCCATAAACATCATAAGTTCCTTTTGGTTTTTGTATCATATTCATCCTTCTTTCCTTCTATTTGTTCATATAGTATTGATATTTCTTATTTATTTTTTTCATTTTTTTCTTTTCCTCATTGGAATCCCACTTGGTTACGGATTTCATTAACTCCAATAATATTAGTATTAAGTTGTGATACTGAGGGAAAGAAAGGGGCTTTTGTATCGAAAGATTCAACCCTATGCTTGTATCGTCTAAATGACCGTAAATCACTTTTAATTGTTTTTCCACATTACTTTCTAATACATCTTGTTTAAAATCTTTCCAAGCTTGTTCTAATTGAATGCTTAACATACTAGATGTATATTGAGTATAGAAAAATAACGTCTTTTCGTATTCATTTAAAATAGCAGTTAAAGTATTTCTAATTTCATCCATTAATTCAAAATTATATAAAGTTATCTTTGAAATCTTGAATAAATCATTTACATCATCTAAATAGCTCTTAAGCATTGGTGAGGGATTCTTTAACACCTCTTGTTTTTTTAATGATTGAAAAATTTTATTTATTTGATAAAGATGTTTTATTTCACTGGAAATAAGATCTGTTTCATAGCTAGGAAGTGGAATCTTTACCTCTTGATCGAGCACTTGTTTTTTAAAACAACTTAAATCTCCTGTACTAGATCTTTTAAAATATTCGTTTATATAATGTTCAAACAAATCCAAAAAGTTTTCTAATTTTTTTCCTGTATTTAAAGTGTTTTCCTGATGATTTTGATTGATTGAAAAAGGTGTTGTATTCATCGAATCATGTGTACTTTCTTCTTTTATATAAGGGATAAAATGTTCTTTCATCACCTCTAAAAGTACATTTACTAATTTTAGATGGTAGTAAAAGGAATCCGATTGACCACTCTTCACAATATCACACGCACTTATTTTCTTCTTTTTTTTCTGTTTTTTAGGTGATAATTGATAAATTGTGTTTTTTGTCCCAACATAATAAACGATTGGTAATAAAGTCTTTAAATAACGAGATAAGGTATAAGTTAAGTGATACTGATCTCTAATCTTCCCTATTTCAGAATCATAAATCTCATCATCATCAAAATTAGGAATATAAGCAATTCGATTTTCATCAAGCATTACTTTTTTAGTTGGAAATTCATCAAATATTTTTCCATAAGGAAGTTCTTTTAAGCCATCAATTTCTTTTTGTGTCAAACTAACAGTCATGCATAAAGATTGAAATTGATAATGAAATATTTTCACTTTTTCTTTTTTGAGCTCACTTAAAACCTCATACCTTTTGTCCTCTACATGTAGATATATAGCTTTTACTACCTCTTTTAATTCATTCTCATTATTGACATATTCTACTAATTGAACCAAACGATCCAGTAATTGCTGATTCGATATATCCCAAGAAAGCATTCGACGTATTTGAGAGCGAAAACGTAATTTCATTTTTTCATCGTATTTTACATCATGAGTATAAGCACCATTTTTAAAATATTTAGGTCCTAGATATAATTCATTCACATCAAGCCACTCGTCCGTTTCAAGAAATTTTTTAAACCACTTTTCTACTCGATCCATATCAAAAGTAGCGTAGATGTGTTGTATGTATGAATTCATGTCTCTTAATTGCTTTATTGTAAATACTTGATTTTTATAGTCATTCCAAAATATACTTTGAAACTTTTCTTTTATATGATCTAATTCTTGTCTCTCCCACATAATAACCCTCCAATACATAAAAAAAGTCTAGATATAAGGACGAAGTTACTCGTGGTGCCACCTTATTTCATAGACTTAGCTATCTTTTTTCTTTAACGCAGAAATACGTTTATTGTTTCATTTGGTGTCTTTCTACTCATCTTTTTATGTATTTTCACCCACCATACACTCTCTTTAAAAAAGAATTCATATACTCTTCCAAACCAATAATTTCAATACTTAAATTATACTGAAAAAGATGATGTTTGTCAAATACTAACTAATAGAATAAACTTTAATTCTTTCTCTTATATATTTGGAACAATTATAGTTCAAATTCATATTAAAAGAAGATTGATAACAATCTCCTTTTTATTAAATTAATCATATATATTCATTTTGCTCATCATTTCATGTTATTGATTCATTACTCAATCACATACGGATCTTGCATCGTTCCTGTACCTGTGAACGTGATCGTTGATGGATCGATATTGATGACAGGGCGGACGCCGAAACCACTGTTCACGACGGCGTGCGCAAGCTCACCCGACGACGTCACGTAGATCTCGGTCGCGTAAAACCAGTAGTAGAAGCTTGACGGCGACATGGTCCAATAGCTTGTTCCACTGTATAAGTAATATAGTCTGTTTTGAGCACTTGTTCTTCCTCCCGCCATATTCACTTCATCTGTAGTGATTAATCCAATGGGGTTGGTTAACTCCCCATTACCACTGGTACTTGATACACTGAATCGATCATTTTCCTGTGAACAAATCAAGTTTGGTCCTTTTCTGGTTCCTTGCCAGTCCCAGAATTTTTCAAAATCATAGAATGTTGGATGGATTCCATATCCTTCTTGTGTATATGGAGAAGCTACTTTTGTGGATGGTTTTCGACTATTACAGTAAATTGCTTCTTTGGAAATCTTACTATCATAACTTTTTAAATTATTATTATACCAATTTTCTAAATACGTTTTCATGTTACTATTAATGTCATTTTTATGTGCTGTCTCATAACTTGTTGATGAGTATTCAATTCCTTTTACTCGTAATGTTGTATCGTTGACCCCACTTGTTACATGTACTAATCTCTGGCAAGATGCGGTCGAACTTGTTCTCATACAACTATAATAATTACTTGTATTATACTTTTCTCGATATTCTTTTAGCGTTGCTTGGACTAAATCTCCACTTAGCTTAAAGCTTCTAGTTGATTGATCAAAGGTATAAGAGGTTCCAAAATAATACTTCGTCGTTGGTGATAAGCCACTATAATAGAACGTACTTGTTGACTCTGTTACTTGATTATTACTGGTATCTCCATACATATATCCAACATATCCATTATCTGCCCAATAACTATTAAACGCACTAGTACCAACCTGACGATCACTACTTGATTCTCCATTCTCATGTGGTGTCTTTCCATCGTAGATCATACGAATACTTCCATCACCATTAATTCGAATGATTCGCCAGTAGTAACCTCCAAATTTTACATAGTTTCCTCCTACTGCTCCTCGATAGTAGAAGGTATCTCCGGAGTTATCTGTACTAGCATACATTCCCGTTCCACTATTGTCATATCCTTTAATTCCTGCGGTATGATTGTATGCAGTAGCCGTATAAGTTGTTACACCACTACTATTAGTACTTGTTGTTACTTTCATGATTCTTCTCATCGTTGTACAAGATACAGCTGTACTCGCACAAGTATAGTAATTTCCTGTTGAATAATCTATACTACTTGGATCTTTTAAACTATAACCTGTTAATGTATAATATCCCGTCACTGGATTAAAGGTATATCCCGTTCCTATTTGCCAATAAGTTGTA
>DVKJ01000018.1 GCA_018716065.1 Candidatus Pelethosoma merdigallinarum | reverse complement strand
TATTGATGTGTTCATCACTACCAAATAACTTTTTAAAGTTCTGATCTTTTGCTAATATATTCATATTTTCCTCCTTTCTGGAGACACTATAACACATTCAAAATCAAGGGTCAAACGACACTTTTGAGGTTACTATAAGACTATTTTTACAGATTTCTAAAATCTGTTTAGAGAAAACAAAAAATTGGTAAAACGATTCTTACCAATTTCTTAAATCTGACAGATTTATACTTTTTTATCATTTTACACTATTTTACAGATTATTTCAGTACAAAAGGATTGCTCTGTTTGAAAATCCATAATCACTTGGATACATTAATCCTATTCTTCCTGTCCATTCGGTTGGTCTTCCTTCGTATACTTCGGTTCCTCTTTCTCTCTCATAAAACATTTGAGCGGTTACATCATCGCTAGTAGAACTACCACCTAATTTCCATATATGATTATCATCGATCTTCATTTGATCTTCTGGAGTTATAGTTGAATAATAATAATCATTTAAGTATGTTTGTATATCGGAAGTAATCCAATCATTTATCCCGAATTTACCACTACCACTAGCATTCCACTCTTTAATTCCTATAAATTCATTTCTAATGATCTTCAATTGACCATCAAAGATTCCTATGATTCTCCATAATTCGTTATTAAATTGGATATAGTTATCTGGATTAGCTCCAATATAACGATATTCTCTTGGAAAATCTGATGTGGTTAATTCTCCTTGATTATCAATTGCAAATAATCCATTCGTTGGACTTGTATTAATATCACTACTTACTTTATTTTTAATTAACCAATCTGATTTTGCTCCTTCATAAGATGGTGTACTACTTGCATCTTGCACAAAGTTAATTATTAATGTTAAATTTTTATTCGTACTTGGAATGCTCGTTGAAGCACTACTCCAATCTACTTTTACTTTAAATACTTTGGATTCTTTTGCTTTTAGTTTATCATTTACTGCGATAAATGGGACTTAGTGAACATCCTCATGGCTCTATGAAAAGGAATGATGATGTCTCTTACTTCTTACTAAAAGGTCTAAACAAGGTAGAAATCGAAACTGCCTTATATTATAGTGCCTTCAACTTAATAAGAGTCATCAAAATTTTAGGAGTTCCTAGAATACTAGAGCTTCTTGAGGCTTCTTCTGACTCTTTTATACATTCATTAATAAAGCGACTACTTTTATCAAAGCAGTCGCTTTTCTTTTTTCGGACAGTCTCCCCCATGTATGCGTTTTGCAAACATCATGTCAAGAATCATTGGAATACAAAAAGAAATTGGTTGTTCATTTCCAATTTCTCAAATCTAACATCTTTTTATTTTAATTCTTCTACTACTTTTTTAAATTCTTCACCACGTTCTTCGAAAGTGTGATACTGATCCCAAGAAGCACATGCTGGACTAAGTAAAATGGTATCTCCTTCATTACTCAAATTGTATGCGGCATGAACACTTTCTTCCAGATTATTTAAAACAACACAATCTTTTCCAATTTTATCACAATACTCTTTAATTTTATCTTTTGTTTCTCCATAACAAACAACATGCGTAACAGATCCCATATAAGGAGTTAAATCATCAAAAGGAATGCCACGATCTAATCCTCCTAACAATAAGATGACGGGGCTATGGAAAGCTTGTAAAGCGGTAATTGTCGATTGGTTGTTTGTTGATTTAGAGTCATTATAAAATTCACGATCGTGAAGTTTACGAACAAACTCTAAACGGTGTTCAACCCCAACAAAACTTTCTAATATTTCTTTAATTACTTCATTTGAAACTCCACATTCTTTCGCAATCATGATCGCACACATAATATTTTCATAATTATGAGTTCCTTTGACACGAATATCATCTAAACTAAGAATGCGTTCTTGATTCACATAAATCGCATTTTCTTTTATACAAGCGTATGCGTCTTTTTGACTAGAAAAATAACGCTTTTCTGCTTTAATGTCTTTCGTTAGTTCAACGACATCTTCATTTTCTAAATTAAGAATCGCAATATCTTGTTCGTCCATCGGTAAAAATAATTTTTTCTTTGTTTGTTTATAAGCCTCATAAGAATTACCATGAAAGTCTAAATGAACGGGACTTAAATTAGTAAGAACGGCAATATGAGGGTGAAACTCATTCATATCTACTAATTGGTGATCCGAAATTTCCATAACAAGATAATCATTTTCTTTGATTTCAGAAACTAGTTTAGACATTGGGGTTCCAATATTTCCACCTAAAGTAACAGGTAATCCAGCGAGCTTTAACATTTCATAAGTAATGGTTGTCGTCGTTGTTTTTCCATTACTTCCCGTGATAGCGATAATGTGTACCCCTTTTGGTAGAAAGTGATAAGCAACTTCTACTTCATTCATGACTGGAATCTTTAACTGATGAGCCTTTTGAACACAAGGATGTGTTTTAATAATCCCTGGATTTTTAACCATGATGTCATAGTGTTCATTCAAAAGTTCTTCAGGTTGTTCGGATATTACAACATTAACCCCTAATGAATTTAATTCTTTTACCAATTCTTCGGGTTGTTCTTTTCCATCCACCACTAAAATATCATTGTGATAGTGACTAAGCAATTTTGCAACCTCATATCCACTACGTGCCATTCCAAATATAAATATTTTTTTATGTTCAAACATATGATCATCCTCTTTCTTATTTATTACAACTTGTACTATCCTATTATATCATTTTTTACTTGATTTTGTTACTTTTTTTGCTCTTTAAAAAAGCCTCTTTTTTGATTTTTCATAGGCTTTATGATATAATGGAATAGTTTGGAGGTGGTAGTATGCATATTCGAGAATTAACCGTTCCAGAATTTGATGGATTTACGGAGCAATTTTCTTCTGGATCCATCTATCAAACGAGTGAATATGGTTATGTCATGAACAATAATAATTTTGATATGTTAATCCTCGGACTAGTAGATCAAAACAATGCGATTTATGCGGCTACCCTCTTACTCATTGAAAAAGGACTGGTCTTTAAATACGCTTATGCGCCACGTGGATTCTTAATTGACTATAATAATTATGGATTATTAGAAACCTTTACAAAATTGATTAAAAAATATTGTAGTAAACGCGATATTATTGCGATTAAATTAAGTCCTGAAATTGTTCGTTTTACTTATGATGGGAAAAAGAAAATACCAAATATGAATTACGAACAAATCTTTTCTAACTTGAAAAAGTTAAACTACTTCCATTTTGGTTATAATCATTTTTTTGAAGGACTACGACCACGTTTTGTTGCCAAAGTCGATTTACAAAAACCTTATTATGAAGTATTTGGATCTATAAAAAAGAATTATCGTACCAAAATTCGTAGTGCGGCTCTTAAGGGGGTAAAAATTTATCGTGGGGATGAAAGACATATTAATTATTTATTTTTAAATGAAAATATTACAGAACAAAAAACGAAGTACTATCAAGATTGTTTTTACTTTTTCAAAAGCAAGAATATGATTGAATTTTATTATGCGAAACTAGATACAGAACAATATTTAAAACATATTAAAAGTAAATATGACTATTATGAAAAATTAAGTGCGGAAGTAAATCAAAAAATGATCGATAATGCTGGAAAATCATCTGATAAACTATTAAACAAAAAGTTAGTCGTTGATCATAAGTTTGATAAATATAAAAAAGACTTAGTACGTGCGACGAAATTATTACGTGAACATCCAGAAGGAATTATTGCCGCAAGCGCAATGATCATTAAATTTCGTGATGAAGTCTATGTCATTCGTGATTGTTACAACAAAGAGATTAAAGATACCAATCCAAAACAATTACTCATGTGGAAACTATTAGAAAAATTTTCAAAACAAGGATTTCACTATTTAAATTTAGGTGGTGTAACAGAAGTTGAACTACCTAACAATCCTTATCATGGATTAAATCATTCTAAAATGAATTATGGATCACAGGTATATGAGTATATTGGAGATTTGGAATTAGTAACCAATCAGGCACTTTATTTCATGTATCGTCAAACATCATCTTTAAAAAATATCTTAAAAAAATAAGTGTGTATATGTACACTTATTTTTTATATCATTCTTCTTCCATAGCTTTGTTAATCATTTTAAAGGCACTATCTAATCCATCTTTTACATATTTACCAATCGCACTCGATACTTGATATCCTAATTTCGAAGTCTTATTGTTATAACTTTTTGTAGTGTCTTCTAGATAGGAATCTAAATCTACATTTTTACCAGCAGCCACATCTTTTTCAAATTGTTCAATTTGTTTATTCGTAAAACTAACTTTTTTGTGTTGTTCGTATTCATAGTAGCCTGTTGCTTGAGATAAATATAAAGTTAAAAAGGTGATGAAAAATCCCCAGAAACAAAATTTAAATATTTTTTTATATATTTTTATTTTGTCTTCTCGTTTCATGATTCGATCACCTCTTTTAAAAGGGGTGCGATAAGTCCCATCGTATTACTTACTTCTTCAATGGTATTGCCATTACCTCCACATTCAATTAATAAAGTATTTTTATGAATATCTTGATTATAAACGCCGTTTACATCTTCTCCTTTTTTAGTACTGACACCACGAGTCAGATCAGGATATTTGGCTTTTATTTTATCATTGAGTTTATTCGCTAAGTCTAAATTGGCTTGATAATTAGGATTATCTAGACCTACAACAAACATTACTTTTGCATAATTTACTCCATCCATTTGAGTAGTAGATAATTCTTTTTTTAATCCATCGCGGTGAATATCAATAAAATAATTTAAAGTTGGATAGGTGTTGATGGCCGCTTTCATGAATTCTCTCGTCGCATCATAGCTCTTATAATAAGGTAACTCTCGACTATTTAAATATTCTGGTACACTGTTTTCTTCTACAATCGTCGCAATACCTAAATTATTTAATTGTTCTTTTAATACATAAGAAGCAAACATAACATTGGGTGTTATATTATGAACTTCTTGATTTTCCATAGAGTATTCCTCTGTTTGATGTGTATTATAAAGATAAACTACTGGTTTTGTAATATCTACAGGATCTGGATCTACTACATGATCGGTATAATCTTCTACTTTTTCCTGTTGCATCACCACGGTTTCTACTGCTGGTTCTTCTTCCTGTTTTGTAGGTTGATATAACAAACTATTCGATAAAATACTTAAAGGTTCTTTCGGATCAAAATGAAATAAAAAATTTCCAACGGTTTCTACGACTACATCTTTTGAAGATTTTTTAATATGATGATTTGCATCATTCATCATATAAGATATCATGACTTCTTCTGACTGATGAATCTTTACTTTTTGAAGTGCTTTAAACGTACATACAAAAGCAACTACAAACAAAAGAAGGAAGACAAAAACTCTTTTTTTCACTTTCTTTTTCTTCTTCGCACGAAATTTTCTAGACATAGAATCACCTCTTCTTACACATTATATGTAAAAGATAAAAAATATTTTGTCAAAAAAAGATTCTAGACAGAATCTTTCTTCATTTTATATGAAACATGTAAGGTTTGATTGAGAGCTTCTGAAAGTAATAAACTAATTTTTTCTATGACAAAATCAATTTCTTTTGGCGTGACCATTAAATTATAACCAGTAGGAGTTAAAATTTCAGATATAAATTGTCGTTTTTCTTGTTCATTTAAAGTTCCAATTTGTCCAAGAAGTTCTTGATGATTTTCGTCGGTTTCAGGAAGTTCTTCTTTTAAGTAGTTTATACTTCCTGTAGGAACTAATTTGGAACTTGGATTTTGTAAATGACTTTTCATAAAAGTAATATACTTCATCATATATTCTATCGTATCACTCACAATGGTTACTGCGTCCACTACAGTTGGTACACCAATAGCTAACACAGGAATTCCCAATGTCTGTTCACTAATTTCTTTACGATGATTACCAACTCCACCACCTGGGGAGATTCCGGTATTAGTCATTTGAATCGTTTGATTCACTCGTTCAATCGATTGACTAGCAAGAGCATCAATCACAATTACTAAAGATGGTTTTTCTTCTTTTACTAAAGTATGAATAATATCACTCGTCTCCATTCCGGTTTCTGCCATCACTCCTGGTGCGAAAGCAATGACAGGACGAAAGCCATCGGATAATTCTTCTAGTAAAAATAAATGATTGGTTACTAAAACATGATGGATCACTTTAGGTCCAAGTGCATCCGGTGTAGAATGTTCATTTCCTAAACCGACGATCATAATTTTATCCTGTTCTTGTAGATCAAATCGCTCTAACATTTTTTTTAATTCTATCACTACAACTTCTAATGTTTTTTGATAGTTATCTTGATCCGTTACATCTTTAAATTCAATCGTACTATAATATCCTGATTTTTTTCCTATAGAAGATTCCAAGGAAGAAGGAACAAAAACATTTGTTACTTTTAAATCCCCTTCTTCATAAACTTCAGACTCCATTTTTTCTGATAGATGGGACATTGATTCTACTACTAAATCCGTTCGTATTTGATACTTTTCTAAATTAATTTCTTGATTCATCTTCTCACCTCACACTTATTTTTCCCAAAAACAGGATTTTTTATTGATTTTTTTACTATTTTTTGTTAAAATTGTATTATTAGTGGCTTGGAGGTGAAAGTTATGCCAAATATGAAAAATGCAAAAAAGAAAGTTATCGTTGATGCGAAAAAGAAAGTAGATAATAATGTATTTAAAGCAAGTATGAGAACAGCTATCAAAAATGTAGAGAAAGCAATCATGAATAAAGATCAAGCAGCCGCAAAAGAAAATCTTGCTATCGCGATCAAAAGAATCGATAAAGCAAAATCTAAAGGTGTAGTTACTCCAAACTTTGCTTCTCGTAACAAATCAAGATTAACTAAAAAAGTGAACGAAATGAAGTAATTTTACTTCTTTTTTCTTACGGAAATTGCTATAATGAATGTAGGTGATCATCATGAAAAAAATAATCATTAGTTTACTCGTAATCATTGGTGTCATTGGAATTTTAAATCAAAGTACAGTTGTAAACTATATTATGAAAAATTATTTGTATCACAATGAAATTGTCATTCCGGAAAGCGATACAGAATATCAAAAAAATCAAACTTTTTCTTATGTAAAAGAAGTGAATGATTTTGAACCTCATAATAAACAAGATGTATTAAATATTATATATACTACTCTCAATCATGGATGGGATGAATTCTCTTTTTATTGTGCAGAAGATTATAAAAACTGTTCTGATGAAATTACAAATATATTTAAAGACCAAAGTACATTGTCCAATTTAAATAATTTTGTCCATCCTTATCATTCATATAATACATTAACCGTTGATATTACATCATTAAATCAAATAACCGTCCATGTAAAATATTTATATTCGAAAGAACAACAAACAAAAATCAATCAACGAATTGATGAAATTTACAATCAACTGATTTCCAGTACAATGAGTGAACGTGATAAAATTTTAGCTGTGCATGATTATATTATTAATAATACCGTTTACGATGAGGCACTATCAAATGCTATTTTAAGTGGCGAGGCCGAAAATAATAACAGTAATGCTCACACCGCATATGGTTTATTATTTGAAAATAAAGCGATTTGTGGTGGGTATGCGGATACTATGGCTTTATTCTTAGATCGTATGGGCATACCTAATATGAAAGTTTCTACGTATGATCATGTTTGGAATGCTGTTCAATTAGAAGATGGAAAATGGTATCACTTAGATTTAACTTGGGATGATCCCGTTACTAGTACACATGAGAATATTTTAACTCATACCTTTTTCTTACTTACTACGGAACAACTACAAACACAAAATACCGGTCAACACGACTTTGACAAAAAAATCTATTCAGAATTATTATTAAGCTGAATAGATTTTTTTATTATAATGAATTAATTTCTTCTATAGATAGACCAGTTGCTTTAGATATCGTATTTATATCTGTTCCTAATTCTTTAAAGTTTTTGGCAATCTTTAACTGTTCTTTTTCTCTTCCTTGTTTTTCCGCATACCTTGTTCTATCGTATAGTTCTCTTCGATCAGCTTCCTCTTTGTCGTATAATCCTATAAAGTTCGCATCTTCCGTTAAATCTACTAACTTCTTCTTTACCTCTTCCATCACGTAATCTCCTTTACTTATTTCTTCTATACTTTCTAGTTGATCCATTGCTAAAAGTAGTAACAATTTTTCTTCTCTGGTCATCTCTTCTTTATTATAGTACATATTTTCTATTTTGGCTAGATTTACGTGATAACTTTCTACAATTGGTTCTCCAGGTGTTTCTTGATAATGTCCTGTGTCGTCTCGCATTCTAAAATTAACAATCGTTCGATGATCATATTTCCAAAAATGATCAAAATTGATTTGAATCACTCTCTTTTGGTAAGAATAAGACTCTCCTACATGAATCGATTCGGACGCAAGTTTAAATAAATAATCTTCATTCTTTTTTAATAAACCTTCATAGTATTCTTGATTCATTTCTAAATTAATAATATTATTTTC